>NZ_JALJRJ010000007.1:0-265105 GCF_024519755.1 Micromonospora sp. Mcm103 | reverse complement strand
CGATGGTACTGCACTCGGGAGGGTGTGGGAGAGTAGGACACCGCCGGACAATCTTTCAAATTCAGGGCCACCCCCACCGGGGTGGCCCTGAATTGCGTTCTCCCCCGAAATCACCACGCCGGGCCGCCTCCGTCTCGTACCGTCGAGCCGGGACCGACGACGCACGTCCGCCCGCCGGCTCGGTGGCGCGAAACGTGACGTGCCGTACGCCGGGACCGTGATCGGGTCCGACCGCACGGGGTACAGGAGTGGGCATGGAGATCGGAATCATCGGGTCGGGGCACATCGGGGGCACCCTCACCCGTCGTCTGCGTTCACTCGGCCACGACGTCGCGGTGGCCAACTCCCGCGGGCCACAGAGCCTGTCCGACCTGGCCGCCGAGACCGGCGCCCGGGCGGTGTCGGTGGAGGAGGCCGTGCAGGGCGCCGAGCTGGTGGTCATCGCGATCCCGCTGAAGGCGGTGCCGCAGCTCCCCGCGGCGCTGTTCGACGGCAAGCTCGTGGTCGACGCCAACAACTACTACCCCCAGCGGGACGGCGACATCGCCGAGCTGCTCGACCGCAGCCTCAGCTCCAGCCGCTGGACCGCCGACCACCTCAAGGGCGCCCGCGTGGTGAAGGTCTTCAACAACATCCAGGCCGCGCACCTGATGGACGAGGGCAAGCCGGCGGGTACGGCGGGCCGGAGCGCGCTGCCGGTGGCCGGCGACGACGCGGACGCCAAGCGGATCGTGATGGGCCTGGTGGACGAGCTGGGCTTCGACCCGGTCGACGCGGGCACGCTGGACGAGAGCTGGCGGCAGCAGCCGGACACGCCCGTCTACGGCACCGACCGGGACGCCGACGGCGTACGCGAAGGGCTGGCCGCGGCGCGGCCGTGACAAGCATGGAAGAGGCCCCGCCGGATGCGTCCGGCGGGGCCTTTCGGCGTTCGGTGGATCAGTCGTCGCCGCCGCCCGGCTTCGGGGCGCAGATGAAGCGTGGCTCGGCGTCGTAGCGCCAGCTGAACTTCTCCCGCTTGAACACCTTGCCGTCCTTCTTGATGACCCGGTACGCGTCCTGGGCGAACCCGACGCTGCCGGTCGCGGCGATGCAGCTCGGCCCCGGCGTCAGGTAGACCGTCTTCGGCTGGGTGATGTTGCGGCGCGGGCCGTACTCGGTCTTCACGCTGTCGTAGATCTTGGTGCTCCAGATCGAGACGGTGATCGAGCTGGACGTGTACGACGTGTCGATCAGGACGCCGTAGGGCGTGTTGTTGCGGAACTTGAAGTCGAGCTGCGGCCAGTAGATGGTCGACTCGATCACCGCCGGGTAGCGGCTGAAGTAGAACGAGTGCGGCTTGTGCTCGACGTCCTCCAGCCCGGCGTAGTAGGTGGCGTTGAACAGCGTGGTGGTGAACTGGGAGACGCCACCGCCGACGCCCGGCACCAGCTTGCCGCCGACGATCGTCGGCGCGTCCTTGTAGCCCTGGTCGTAGCCGCGTTCGCCGGTGTGCCCGTTCAGGGAGAACGTCTCACCCGGTTTCACCAGCGCGCCGTCCACGTCCTTCGCGGCGCGGACGATGTTCTGGCTGCGCGGCGACGAGAGACCGCCGGTGAAGTGGGTGGTGAAGCTCGACACCCGCTCCTTGATGCCGAGCTTCGCCAGCTCCGCCTCGGTCAGATCGGGGGCGGCCGGCTTCAGTTCGGCGGTCACCGTACGGCCCTCGGTCTTCGGGAGCACCGCGAGCAGCGCCGGGCCGAGCGCGGCGGCGTCGACCTGGCGTCCGGCCTTGCTGGGCAGCACCTTCGGCTTGCCGCCGCTGATGGTCAGCCCGGCGTCCCGCGGCTCGACCTCGAGCTTGGTCAGCTGGTCCCCGAGCGCGGTACGCAGCCGCTTGACGTCGACCTTCGGGGTGAGCGTGCCGGCGTCGTCGGCGGAGAAGCGCAGCGAGCGGGCGATTGCGGCGGGCGGGATGGTGACCGAGCCGCCGTCGGTGGTGAGCGTGACCGGCGCGGCCACCGCGGGCCGGGCCAGCTCGGCGACGAGGCGGTCCACCTCCTCCCGGGTGGTCGCCGGCCACTTCTCGACGAGCGGCACGGTGACCGGCTCGGCGGCCGGCCACCCGGCCTTCACCACTGCGGTGGCGCCGTCGGTGTCGATCGTCAGCGCCGGCTTCGGGTAGACCGGCTTCGGTGTGGTGCCGGTCCAGATGATCGCCGGCATGGTCATCTCGCGACCCTGCGTGCCCATCACCTTGCGGAGGGCCGCGCCCAGCTTGGCCTGGTCGACGGTGACCACCGGCTCGACCGCCCGGGAGCCGACGAGCCGGCTCACCGCGTGCGCCTCGGCCTCGGCGGCGGCCGCCACCGTGGCGTCCACGTCGATGGTGAGCCCCACCTCGGACGGCTTCAGCTCGGCCTTGTTCTCACCGACTGTGACAGCGAGCGGGGCGTTGAGCCTGTCGGCCCGGCGTTCCAGCTCGGCGCGGAGCGCCTGAGCCGCCTCCGCCTTGCTCCGCCCGCCCAGCTCGGTGCCGAGCACCGTGGTGCCGCGGGGCACGTCGCCGGCGTACGCGTAGGCGCCCAGGCCGACACCGCCGGCGAGCACGGCCGCGACGATCCCCCCGGCCAGCAGCAGCCGGGCCCGTCGCGAGCGTGTGGGCTTGGCCGCGCCGCCTCCGGGTGGTGTGGCGACCGGCTCCATCTCGACGCCGGGCCAGCTCACCGCCGCCACCTTGATGGTGGGACGGTCGTCGGCAGCCGGCATCTTCTCGCCGTACATCGTCACTGCAACCTCGATCGGAAGTACACGCGGGGACCGCTTCCCCCGCGGGAGACACCTACGGTAACCAACGCTCGGGCCCGCCGGGAGGGTCCGGCCCGGCGGTCGTGTCGGGTGACCGCCGGTGTCGCACCGATCACCCGTTTCGGGGCCGTGCCGCGGTGCGGATCGTGGCACGGTGAGCTGGTGCGGACACAGGATCGGGTGCCGGCGTACGGCGGCGGATGGCTGGACCGGGCGGCGGCGCGGCGCACGGACGCGGACTGGCTGGCCGAGCGGCTGACCGATCCGGCGAGCGTGGTGCTGCCGCTGTGGCGGGACCGCTGCCTGGCCGACGGGGACGGTCCGGTCCGGCTCACCGGGGAGCGCGCGTCGGCCGTCCGGGCCGCCGCGGGCGAGACCGTCTTCCTCGGGCTCGACGGGGACGCCGCCGTGTTCGCCGCGGACCTGTCCGCGCTGGGCGAGCGGGCCGCCGTGGAGGCGGCCGCCGCGACGCGTGCCGTCGACCTGCGGGCGCTGGCCGGCCGGCTCGACCCGGCCGGTGCGGCTGTTCAGGCGTACGCCCGGGGGTTGCTGTCGTGGCACCGGCAGCAGCGGTACTGCGGCGCGTGCGGGGCGGCGGCGGTGGCCGGTGGTGGCGGGCACGTGCGGACCTGCGCGGACGCGGAGTGCGGGCGGCTGCTGTTCCCCCGGATCGAGCCGGCCGTCATCGTGCTCGTCGAGGCGCCCGGCCCGCCGGGGCGCTGCCTGCTGGCCCGGCACGCGGGCGCGGCCGAGGGGGCCTATTCGACGCTCGCCGGGTTCGTCGAGGTCGGTGAGAGCCTGGAGGACGCGGTCCGCCGGGAGCTGGCGGAGGAGGCGGGGGTGACAGTCACCGACGTGACCTACCAGGGGTCGCAGGCGTGGCCGTTCCCGGCCGGTCTGATGGTGGCGTTCCGGGCCGTCGCCACCTCCGAGCACGTCCGCGTCGACGGCGTGGAGCTGCTGGAGGCGCGCTGGTTCAGCCGGGCGGAGCTGCGGGAGCGGATCGCGTCCGGTCGGTCGCTGGGCCGGGTGGACTCGATCGATCACCTGTTGCTGGGTGACTGGCTGTCCGCCGACGCGCCGGCACGGCCATCAGCAGTGTCGTGACCACGGCGGTGGCGAGGGCCGCGGCGACGAGACCGCCGACGGTACGCGGGCGCACGATCACGGCGACGGTCACCAGCGCGGCGGTGCCGAACCACAGTGGCGCCGCCGCCCACCTGACGCCTCCGGCGAGGCGGTCGTTGAGCAGCACGAACGTCACCGCGTAGAGCGCGCCGACGGCGGCGAACAGCGGCGCGTACCGGCCGAGCGCCGTGTAGTCGGGTCCGCCGACGAGCCGGAAGGCCAGCCCGCCGGCGACAGCCGACGCGCCCACCAGGACCAGACCGCACGCACCGGTCACCGCGAGCGCGACGGTGCGGCTGCGGCGGTCCCCGCGGGCCAGGCGCGGCAGCGCCAGAACGGCGGCGACCTGCGGCGCCCAGAGCGCGCCCTTGGTCAGGACCGTCCCCACCGAGTACGCCCCGGAGCCCGAGGGCGGCAGCAGTTGCCGGGCCAGCAGCAGGTCGGCGTAGGAGACGACGAGCATCGCCAGCGTCGCGCCGCATCCGGCGGTCACCTGGGCGACGGTCAGGCGCGGGGCGGCCGAGGAACGCCGGGGCGTACCGGTGAGCCAGGCCAGCACCGGTGGCGCCAGCGCGGCGGTGAGCGCACCGACCCCGAGTGCGCCGGTCAGGCCCGCGCCGAGCAGCAGCCCCACGATCACCCCGCCGTAGCGGGCGGCGGCCAGCAGCGCCATCGCGGTGGCGAGCCGCAGGAAGCGCTGACCGCCCTGCAGTTCGCCGAGCGAACGCGACGAGAGCACCACCGAGGCGGTGGTGATTGCCAGCAGCGCCGGTACCACAGTCGGCAGGTCCAGTGCGGCGACCAGCACCGGCGTCGCCACCAGCAGCGCCCCCGCGCAGAGGGCGGCGGTCAGCACGGTGAGCCGCCGGGTGTCGGACGGGCCGTGCCGGGCGTGGTGCACCGCGACCGCGAGTTGCAGGCCGAGCCCCGGCACACCGGCGATGGCGACCAGGCCGAGGGCGGTGGCGAGCGCGCCGAGGTCGTCCGCGTCGAGCTTCCGGGCGGCGAGCACCGGCACCAGGTAGGCCAGGCCGTTCACCAGGACCCCGGCGAGCGTGACGGCGACGCCCGCCGCACCCAGCCCGGTCCTCCGGCCGCCCGCCGGCTCGGGGCCCGGCCGGCCCTCGCTCACGTGATCTCCGAGACGCGGGATGCCGGACCGCCGTCCGGCCCCGGAGCGGCGTCCGGCCCCGGCCGCCCGTCCGAGTCGCGCTCGGCACGACCGTCCAGATCCGCATCCCGGTCCGGCTCCGGCTCGGCGTCGAGGTCCGGCGCTCGATCAGGACCCGCGCCCGGGTCGATGTGGGCGGCGGGAGCCGCGACGGCCCCGGCGAGGGCGGGGACGGGCGTCGGCTGTCCGGCCGGCTCCGGCATCCGGGGAGCCGGCACGGTCACGGCTGCCGCCGAGGCCGGGCTGATCCGGCGTACCGGCCGTCGGCGGGCGGTCGTGGAGAGCCAGAGCGCGCCCAGCGCGGCGACAGTCACGAGTTGCGGCAGCGCGTCGGTGTGCCGGTCGGCCGATTCCAGGTAGATCCATCCGGCGAGCACCACGAGCGCGCCGGGGAGCCACGTCTCGACGGCCCGGGCGATTCTCCTGACCCGCCGGGGGTCACCGGTCCAGGGCAGGCGGCGCGGCCCGGGTACGGCGAGCATGAAGCCCGCCGCGACCAGCAGGGCACCGATGAGACCGCTGTGGAGCACGAGCGCGGCGGCGCCGACTGCCAGCAGCGGCAGCGAGCGGGTGAGCCGTCGCCGGGCCGCCGGTGCGACGACGACCGCGCGATCCCCGGCGGGCCGGCGGTCGGGCAGCACCGCGAGCAGGACCACCACCGCCAGCAGGACGCCGCCGAGCAGCAGACCCATCCGGTACGGGGTGTCCGGCGTGAAGCGCAGCACCACGTCCCCGGAGACACCGGCGGGGAGGATCCAGCCCTGCTGCCAGCCGTCCACCACGAGCGGGGTGAGCGTCGTGCCGCCGATGGTCGCCTGCCAGCCGGTGTTTGTGTTCTCCCGGACCGCGAGCACCCGGTCGACGGAGTGCTCGGACACCCGTACCCGCCGCTCGGTGGCCGACCAGGAACCCACCTCGATGTCGCCGGCGGTGGCCGCCGCGGCGGGCGTCGCGGTCCGTGGCGTCAGCGCGACGCGGGTGGCGGTGGCGAGCGTGCTCGCGGTGGTGACGAGGCGGTGCTCGCCGCCGCCCAGGTCGAGCTGCTCGGACGTGGTCCGGCCGCAGGCGGCGACCGGCATCTCGCGCAGTTCCAGCAGGTCGCGGACGGTACCGGTGAGCGTGGTGGTGATCCGGGACGAGCCGATCTGAAGCGTCGGGCCGGAGCCGCAGGCCAGCTTCAGCGGCGTCTCCGGGCGGGGTGCGACAGTGGTCCCGAGGGGCAGCACCGTCACCTCGCCGACAGCGATGGGCAGCGGCTCGGGCAGACGCAGGCCGTACGGGTCGGTGCTGGTGGCGGACGGCTTGTCGAGGAACTGGATGGTGATCGAGTCGGTCCGCATCGGCGGGTCGAGCGTGAGTACGCCGTCGTTGGTGAGCAGGTTGCTGCGGAACCCGTCGTTGCCGACCACCCGGACGCTGCCGAGCCGGGTGGCGGCGGTCCCCTCCTCGACGGTGAACCGGATCTTGCTGATGACCTGCGGTTCGAGCCAGGTGAGGCGCAGGATCGGCGCCTCGTCGTTCAGCGCCGGTGACCAGCTCGTGGCCGGGTCCCCATCGAGGACCGCGCCGGGCCGGCCGGCCGGGTCGGGCACCGCCGTCGAGGACGCGGTGACCTGCGGCGCGAGGCGCAACGGCTGGGCGTCGGCGACCAGCTTGTCCAGGGCGGCGTTCAGCTCCGGGCCGGGGGTCGGCCGCGCCCACAGCTTCGCGTCGTACGTCCCGGCGACCGGCAGCGTGAAGGTGCGGTCGATGGTGGAGGCGTCCTCCGAGCCGCGGATCGCGTCGGTGGAGCAGCGCGGGCGGCCGTCGACGGTGAAGCAGGCGGGCGTGGACGGGGCCGCCGACACGACCACGCCGGCGGGCTGGTCGGTGGCGGGGGCGGCGGGCAGTTGGAGGGTCCGGCCGGTCTGGACACCGGGGATCTTGATCTCGGTGATGCCGACCGACTTGTCGCCGAACGGGCGCAGGTCGAACGCGGCGTCGACGGAGACCTCGACCTTGCGGGTGGCGTGCACGCCGGGCAGCTCGAAGACCATGTGGTCACCGAACTGCTCGACGGTGCGACTCTCGTACCCGGCGGTCACGGTGACCGTGGTGGGCAGGGCGTCGGCCTTCAGGTCGAACCACACCTCCACCCGGGTGACCCGGGTCGGGTTCGCCAGGTTCACCTCGATCCACTGCCTGTCGCTTTCCGAGTGCGGCGCCGACCGCCAGGACGTGGCGGTGTTCCCGTCCATCGCCGCATACGGCTGGTATTCGGGCCGGGCACCGCCGGCGGCGTCGATCTGGGAGCGGGCGGACGAGGCGCGGATCCCGCTGATGCCCTCGAAGCGCGCGACAGTCGACCACTCCGGCCCCCAGTCGGGCAGATAGTCGTGCGCGGGCGCGGACACCGCGAAGGTGTCGTCGGCGGTGAGCGTCTGGGAGGAGTTGTCGCGCAGCCGGCCGAACGAGACGTCGCGCCGGCGCAGCCCGTCGGTCATCACGACCCGCCCGGTGCTCTCGCCGGCCTTCACGTCGCCGGCCAGGACCGTGGGCGCGGCGCCGAGCCGGCCCGAGGCGGCCAGGTCGAGCAGCGACTCGGGACCGCCGACGACTGTGGTCACGTCGTCGCGGTCGTACGCGACCACCGGCTCGACGGGCCGGTCCACCCGGTACACCTCGAGTGCCCGTCCGGGTACGTCCAGGCCCTGGTCGCGGAACTCGTCAGGGGTGTCGGAGCCGCCGCGTACCGGGCCGAAGGACACCACGCGGGTCAGGCCGGGCGAGCGTTCCAGCGCCTGCCGGACGACCGCCGGGCGGGCCGTGTCCGAGCGGCCGTGGTCGAGGTCGGCGCGGAACAGGACGTGGCTGATCCCGGAGCGGGCGAGCAGGTCGGCCAGGCCGGTCGAACCGGCGCCGGTGGCGAGCGTCGACTCGATCGCGTCGAGCAGCCGGATCGTGGCGGGCGGGGTGAACGGGATGGCGTTGCGGACCGCCCACCGGCTGTCCAGCAGCGGCTGGGCGATCTCGTCGGTGGTGCTGCCCCAGTCGTACGCGGGGAAGCGCGCGCCGGGGACGACGAGCACGCGTCCGCGTCCGGTGTTCGCGTCCAGCCAGTCGGTGGCCTCGTGCCAGTAGCCCGGCACGTCCTTCACCGCTCCCGGGGTGGCGAGGCCACCGGCGAGCGCCGGCGAGGCGACGCCCGCGACCGCGACCATCGCTGTGCCGGCGGTGAGCCAGGCCCGGGCCGTGGCGCGGCCACGACGCTGCTCGGGCGCGGTCCGGGCGGCGCGTACGGCGAGGCTGACCAGGTGCGCCAGGCCGAGCGCCAGCGGCAGGCGCAGCAGCACGTCGAACTTGTGCACGTTGCGCAGCGGAGCGCCGATGCCGTCGAGGAACTGCTGCTGCGGCCCGGCGAGGATGTTCGGCAGGTCGCCGGTGTGCCCGAGCCCGACGAGCGCGACGCCGGCCAGCAGACCGGTGATGAGGAACCGGCGGTGCGGCATGCCGCGCCGGGACAGGCCGAGCACTCCGAGCGCGGCCACCGCCAGGGTGGCCACCACGAGCAGCGTGTCGTTCGCCAGCCGGGCGCCGGCCGGGATGTTCGCGCCGAACGGGGACGCCAGGTACGCGACCCAGTAGGAGGCGCCGCGCAGCGTCGTCACCGCGTCGGTGACGCTGGTGGTGTTGCGGGCGGTCTCGATGTAGTCCAGGAACGGCGGGCTGTACCGGCCGAGGACCAGCAGCGGGATCAGCCACCACGCGGTGGCAAGGGCGACCGCGCCGCACCAGGCCGCGAGGGCGGTGACGCGGCGGCGCAGCGGCCGGAGCGTGGCGAGCCAGAGCAGGGCGAGCGGCACCACGGCGGCGACGGCGGTGGCGTTGACGCCGCCCGCGCAGGCGACGGCGACCGCCGACCCGGCGACCGCACGGCGCAGCCGGGCACCCCGGGCGAGTCCCACGAGCGGGATGAGCACCCACGGCGCGACGGCGCTGGGCCAGGACTCCACCGACGACCAGCCGAGCTGGGTCAGGATGCGCGGGGACAGCGCGAACGCGACACCGGCGATCATCCGGCCCGCGGGGCTGCCGATGCCGAGCCGGCCCGCCAGCCGCACCACACCGAGGTACGCGACGCAGAACAGCAGCGCCCACCAGAGCCGCTGGACGATCCACGGCGCGATCCCCAGTTCCGTCCCGAGCAGGAAGAACGGGCCCATCGGCCACAGATATCCGTACGCCTGGTTCTGGAGCTGGCCGAACGTGCCGGTGGGATCCCACAGGTGCAGCGAGCGCAGCAGCCACCCCGCCGGATTGACGTTCAGGTCGACCTTCGTGTCCGGTACGACCTGCCCGGGTGCCTGCTGGAAGGCGAGTGCGGTGAGCGCGAGGCAGATCGTCAGGTGCCGGAACCGCCGCGCCGTCTGCCGGGCACGGCCGGTCTCCCGGGCGGGGGTGTCCGTCCCCGTCGGCGACGTTGTCGTCCCGTCCGCACGCATTTTCGGCTCCCGTCTCCGCCGGCCGTACGCGCACCTGCAACATGACGCGTGTCGCGCGACGTTATCCGGACCGGACGCGCAGTGGCGACCTGGGGGCGCGGCGAGGCGTTATCAGGAGAACGGCCGTCCCCACGGCGTGTAAGCGTGTGGCAGGCTGCCGACCATGTCAATGCCACAAGCAGCGGCCGAGACGCATCCGGCAGCCGTCGGCGCGGAGGACGACGGACCCGGACCGATCGGTCGCTGGATCGCCGCCGACCGCGTCCGCGCGGTCGCGATCGCCCTCATCATCGTGTCCGTCGCGTCGCGCGCCGGGCTGGCCGCCCGTGGCTGGTTCTCGCAGGACGAGTTCGTCATCGCCGCGCAGGTGCTCGACACCCGCCTGGACCCGGACTACCTGCTGGGCACGTTCAACAACCACCTCATGCCGGCCGGGCTGGCGGTCGCGTGGCTGATGGTCCGGGCGGCCGGTTTCGCCGGCTGGCCGTGGATCCTGCTGCTGGCGGCCGGGCAGGCGGCGGTGGGGATCGCCCTCTACCGGCTGCTGCGTGACCTGCTGCGGCCCGGCTGGGGGCTGCTGGTCCCGCTGAGCCTGTTCCTGTTCAGCCCGCTGACGCTCGAGGTGTCGTCGCTGTGGCTGGTCGGGCTGCTCGTGCTGCCGCCGCAGCTCGCCCTGGTCCTCGCGGTGGCGGCCCAGGTCCGCTACGTGCGCACCGGTCGTAGGCGGCATCTCGTCCTGGTGGCGTTCTGGGTGGTGTTCGGCCTGCTCTTCGACACCAAGGCACTGCTGATCGTGCCGCTGCTGTTCCTGCTGACCGCGTTCCTGTTCACCAAGGGCCGCGCGTGGCGCAGCCTGGTGACCACTGTCGTGCGGTTCTGGCCGGCGTGGCTGATGCTCACCGTGCTGTCCGGTGCGTACCTGGCGTACTACCTGACCCGCCCGGCCCGGAGGCTGGACGAGCCCACCTCGGTCGGGCAGGTCTTCTCCTTCCTCGGCGACCTGATCGGCGACACGGTGGTGCCGGGTCTGCTCGGCGGGCCGTGGCGCTGGACGTACGCCGGTGACGGGCCGCCGCTGTCCGACCCGTACGACATCGCGAAGTGGCTGTCGTGGGCGGTGCTCGCGGCGCTGATCGTGGTCACCGTGCGGCGGCGGCCGTCCGCCGGGCGGGCCTGGCTGCTGCTCGCCTGCTACCTCGGTCTGGTGGCCGCGCTGTTCGCGGTGACCCGGCTCGGCGGGCCGCTCGGCCCGCTGGTCGGCGTCGTGCCCCGCTACGTCGCGGACGTGGTGCTGGTGGCCGCGATCTGCGTCGGGGTGGCGCTGCTCGGGATGAAGGACCACGACGAGGACGACGTCTCCGCGTGGCCGCTGCCGACTGTGCTGCGGGAGCCGGGCGCCTTCGCCGTCGGCCTGGTCTCGATGGTGGTGCTGCTGGCCACCATCGGTGTGGGCACGCTGTGGAGCACCGCGCGGTTCGGTGACAACTGGAGCACCAAGCACGGCCGGGACTACCTGGCCACGACGCAGGCCGAGCTGGCCGCCGCGCCGCCGGGCACCGTCTTCTTCGACACGACCGTGCCGGACCGGGTGGTGGCCGGGTACTTCTGGCCGGACAACCTCCAGTCCCACTTCTTCCGTCCGGCCGAGCGCCGGCCGACGTTCGTGACGATGAGTGAGAAGCCGTCGACGTTCGACGAGAACGGCCGGATCCGTCCGGTGGTGGTCGAGGGGCGCAAGGTCGCGCCCGGCACCGTGGAGGGCTGCGGGCACCTGGCCGAGGGCGGCCGGACCGCCCGGATCCCGATGGACGGCTACCTGGTGGAGTGGCCGTACGTGGTGCACTTCGGCTACGTCAGCTCCGGTGACTCGACGGCGGTGTTCAAGCTCGGCGACGCCACCCGCGAGATCACGCTGAAGGAAGGGCTGAACGACGTGTTCTTCATGCTCGAGGGCGCCGGCTCGGCCGTCGAGCTGACCGTGAACACGCCGGGCGTCCGGCTGTGCACCAACCTGATCACCATCGGCCGGGCGGTGCCGAAGCCGTAATGACCGGACGTCCCGCCGAGGCCGGCGGCCCCGCGCTCCGGCGGTGGCGGGAGACGCTGCCGCTGTACCTCGTGGCGGTCGTCGTCACCGCGTTGATCCTGGCGCCGCTGGTGGCGCCGGGCTACGCGCTGCGGTACGACATGGTGTTCGTCCCCCGGCAGCCGTTGAGCTGGGACCTGGTGGCCCCGGCGCAGAGCCTGCCCCGGGCGGTGCCGATGGACGCGCTGGTCTCGCTGGTGACCCAGCTCGTGCCGGGCTGGGTGGTGCAGCGGGTGGCGCTGGCCGGTGCGGTCCTGTTCGCCGCCGTGGGCGCCGGACGGCTGGTGCCGACGCAGCGGCGTGCCGTGCAACTCGTGGCCGCCGTGGCGTACGCGTGGACGCCGTACCTGGCCGAGCGGCTGCTGATCGGGCAGTGGGGGCTGCTGCTGGCGTACGCCGCACTGCCGTGGCTGGTGCGGGCGGCGCTGGACCTGCGGGCGGGCCGCGACGGCGCGCTCGCCCGGGTGGTGCTGCTCGCCGCGCCCGCCGCGATCACCCCGACCGGCGGCCTGATCGCGCTGGCGACGGTGCTGGTGCTGGCGGCGGACCGGGCCCGGCTCCGCCTGTCGGCGGTCGCGGTGGGCGGTGTCGCGCTGCTGAACGCCCCGTGGATCGTGGCGGCCCTGGTCACCGGCGCGGGTGGCACGTCCGACCCGGCGGGTGTGGCGGCGTTCGCGGCGCGCGCCGAGAACTGGGCCGGCCCGCTGGTGGCGCTCGCGGGCACCGGCGGCATCTGGAACGTGCAGGCCACCCCGTCCAGCCGGTCCGCCACGCTGGCCCCGCTGGCGACTGTGGTGCTCGTGGTCCTGGCCCTGGTCGGCGCGGGCCTGCTGCGGCGCCGGCTGCCGGCGGGCGCGGCGGTACGGCTGGGTGTGCTGGCCGGCGGCGGGTACCTGCTGGCCGCCCTCGCCGTGCTGCCCGGCGGGAACGCGGCGCTGAGCTGGGCGGTGGCGCACGTGCCGGGCGCGGGACTGCTCCGCGACGGGCAGAAGTTCCTCGCGCCGTACGCCCTCGTGCTGGTGGTGTGCGCGGTGCTGGGCGCCGAGCGGCTGGTGGCCCGGATCGACCGGGAGGTCGGCGGGATCGTGCTGGCCGGGCTGCTGCTCCTGCCGGTGGCCGCGATGCCGGACCTGGCGTTCGGCGGCGCCGGCCGGATCAGCCCGGTGCGCTACCCGGCGGACTGGCGGGCGGTCGCCGAGCGCCTGCCCGACGACCCGGGGGAGGTCCTCGCCCTGCCGCTGACCACCTACCGGGCCTATCCGTGGAACCCGGGGCGGGTGGTGCTCGACCCGGCGCCCCGCTATCTGCCGGGAACCGTGCTCACCGACGACACGCTGGTGGTCGACGACGTCGCGGTGGCCGGGGAGAATCCGCGCCTGCGCGAGGTGCGCCGGGTGCTCGCCGAGGGGCGGCCCGTCTCGGCCACCGGGGTGGGCTGGGTGGTGGTGCAGCACGGTACGCCGAGCACAGTGGACCCGGCCGTTCTGACCGGTCTCGACCTCCGGTACGAGGGGGAGTCGCTGAGCCTCTACCGGAACCCGGCCGCCTCGGGTTCGCCGCCGCGGACCGGAGCGAGCCGCTGGCTGGTCGTGCTGGCGTGCGGAACTGCCGTTCTGGCGGTCATGGCTGCCGCCTTTTCGACCCTACGCCGGCGAGCTACTGCGTGGTAACGTCCGCTCGCACGTCTCACCATCGGAGGAATGGCATGCGTAGAGCTTTGACCCTTGTCGTGTCCGGCCTGGTGGCGGCGTTGCTCGGGGTCCTGGCCCTCGGCGGGCTCTCGGCCGCCGCGACCGCCACGGCCGAGGAGGCCGCGACCGAGGCGCGCAACGCCACGGAGGCGGCCAAGCGGGCCGGGAAGCAGGACCCGTACGCCCCCGAGGTCTACGGCAACAGGTAGGACGGGTCGCCCCGCCGCTGGACCGGGCGGGGCGAGTCCGCAGTCTCCAGCAGGGTCGCGAAGCGTTCCCCCGCCACCGGCCAGGTGAAGTTCGCCGCGTGCCGCCGGGCCTGGGCGCCCATCTCCTGACGCATCTCGTCGTCGTGCAGCAGCGCGCGCACCTTCGCCAGGTAGTCGTCGATGTCGTCGGCCAGCAGGCCGGTACGCCCGTCGACCACCGCCTCCGCGACGCCGCCCGCCTCCCGGAACGCCACCGTCGGCGTACCCGCCGCGCCGGCTTCCACGATCGTCAGCCCCCAGCCCTCCTTCAGTGACGGCGTCAGGGCGACCCAGGCCGAGGCGAGCAGCGCGGCCTTCTCCTCCTCCGTCACGAAGCCCCGGAAGTCCACCCGGTCGGCGATGTCCAGCTCGTCGGCGACCTCGCGCAGGTGCGACTCCCACCAGCCCTGCCCGGCGACCACCAGCCGGAGCTGGGGCAGCTCGTCGGCGAGCGCCGCGACCGCACGCAGCGCCACCTCCACCCGCTTGTGCGGCACCAGCCGGTTCAGCGTCACGAGCAGGGGGAACGGGGCGCGCTCGGCGTCGGTGCGGGGCAGCTCCGGCGTGCCGTTGTAGACCACCGAGACCTGCTCCGGTGGTACGCCGAGGGTGGCGAGTTCGCGCCGGGTCGCCTCGGACACGGTGACGTACCGGCAGCGCCGGTAGACGCGTACCGCAAGCGACGACTCGACCCACCAGCCGAACCGGGCGGCCCACTGCGGCAGGACCACCGGCCACTGCTCGCGGTGCACGTGGTGGATCAGCTTGACCACCGGGCGCCGGGCCCAGAGCGGGGAGAGGAACGGCAGGCCGTTGCAGACGTCGACGAGGATGTCCGGCCGGCCGCCCCGGCGCGCGGCGAGCGGGCCGAGGCCGAACGCCCCGGCCAGGTAGCAGAGCGCGGCCCACAGGTAGACGGTGTGCCGGCCACCGCGCCGGACGAACCGGATGCCCTCGTCGTTCACCTCGTCGGCGGGAGCCTCGCGGTGCGCGGCGCAGAACAGGGTGGCGCGGAACCCGCGCGCCACCAGCTCGGCGGCGATCCGTTCCACGTACACCTCGGAACCGCCGCCCTCGGGGTTGCGAGTGTCTCGCCAGTTGAGGAACAGCACGTGTCCGGGCATGCCGAAGCGACGCTCCACGCGAACCCTACTCTCAAGTAATTTAGCGGTGCGCGTCACATTAAGGGCTGGGGCTTGCGCCCGGCAATGCTCCGAGTGGCGGCGTTGAGCCGCCGGGCGTCGCGGTACGACGATCGGTGTTCGGTTGGTTACCCTCAGGCGGGCGCCGCGACGTCCGGCGTGGTGGCGGCCGGTGTCTCCGGCGCCGGTCCGCGTCCGGTCGGCCGGCGGCGGCGCTGCGTGCCGAGCATCTGGAGCGGGCGCTCGACGCCGTAGTAGCTGGCCGCCGCGTACATCAGCCCGAAGATCATGGTCAGGGCGAAGACGTCGACGAAGTCGCCGGTGAACAGCGGCCGGTCCTCGAGCAGGTAGATCAGCTCGATGACCAGCGGGTGCCACAGGAACAGCCCGTACGACACGTGGCCCATCCACCGCGCCGGCCCGGTGCTGAAGACCTCCTTCGCCCGGGTCGGGCCGCCGAACGCCACCGGGATCGTGATCAGGACGGCGATCAGGAGGTAGAGCGCCAGCTTGGTGCCGAACTCGGTGGCGGTCGGGCTGGTCAGGTCACGCGGGCCGGCGATCGGCGTCGTCGCGATCGCCATCACCGCGATCGCCGCGCCCCAGCAGGCGAGCGGCGCCGAGGCGAGGTCGTCGAGCACCCGGAAGGCGGCCGGCGCGGTGCCGGTACGCAGGGCCACGTGCGCCGCGGCCAGCGCCATGCCGCCGCCGAACCAGGCGCCGTACGACGGGAACCACATCGTGTGCAGCGCGCCGTCGAGCCAGCCGGCACCCATCATGGCGACCCACGCGAGGGTCAGCAGCGCCCCGGACGAGGCGAGCAGGACGGTGCGGACGGGACGCCACGTCCGGCCCACGGCGAGCACGGCGAGCAGCGGCAGGAGCAGGTAGAAGACGACCTCGGTGGCGAGGCTCCAGGTCTGGCTGAGCCCGTGCCCGAGCTGGCCGGCTTCGTAGATCTGGGTGAGCGTGAGGTGGCGCAGCCAGTCACCGGCCGACACCGGGTGGTTGCCGGGCAGGACGACGAAACAGACCACCACCGCCAGCCAGTACGCGGGCAGGATCCGCAGCGCCCGGCGCCAGAAGTAGCGCTTGGTGCGGGGCCGGGGCCGTCCGGTCGCGACGCTGAGCGCCCACGGGCGGAACAGCAGGAAGCCGGAGAGCACGAAGAAGATCGCCACACCGACGTCCAGGCGCGCCAACCAGCCGCCCCACGTGGTGTTCATGGTGACGGCGGTCTGGAAGCCGACGTGGTGACCGACGACCGCCACCGCGCCGATCGCTCGCAGCGCGTCGAGGGCGGGAAGACGGCCCGTTACCGATGGCTCCGGGATTGTTGGCGTGGTGGCTGTGGACATCTGGACATCCAGGGGGTCGCTTTTGCAGGTGACTGGGGAGTAACCTCCCGCCAATGCTAAGGATCGGGTGCCCCGGACGACAGACCGCAGGGCGGCAGGTTACAGGAGGATGAGTGAAGCTTCGCGTGGGCGCCGCGCTCTTCGGGCTAGGTGTCTTGTTGCTGGTCTTCGCGGCCGGGCTGCCGTTCTACGTGGCCCCCGCCGTGACCAAGCTGCCCTATGACCTGGAACCAACGACGTCCGTCGCGGAGGCGAAGGGCGCGAAGTTCCTACAGATCAAGTCCGAAGCCGGCGCGGTGAGCATCGAGGTGCCGCAGGCCGATCTCGTATCAAGCATCGAGGTCATCCCGCAGCCGGAGGACACCAAGGACCGCGTGCCCAAGGAGCTGAAGGGCGACGCGGTCATCTGGAACGTCTTCCAGACGGTCAAGCGCAGCGACAACCAGGATGTGATCAGCCAGTACAGTACCGAGCTGGCGCTCTACCGGATCTCCGGCGCGGCGGCGCCGTGGGACGAGCAGTGGCTCAACGAGTCCGGCGCGGAGCAGACCCCGGTCGGCAACGTGCGCTACTCGGGCCAGATCTACAAGTTCCCGTTCGGCACCGGCAAGCGTGACTACCAGGTGTTCGACCGCGACCTGAAGAAGACGTTCCCGGCGCGGTTCACCGGCACCGAGAAGATCAAGGGCGTCGAGACGTACCGCTTCGAGCAGCGGATCGAGAACGAGCCGCTGAACACCCCGGCGGACAGCGTCAAGACGCTGCTGGGCAAGTTCGCCCCGACCGCGACCAGCGGCCAGGTCGTCTACAGCAACACCCGTACGCTCTGGGTCGACCCGGTGACCGGCGCCTACATCAAGGTGCGCGAGCAGCAGTACAAGGAGCTGCGTCCGGACACCGGCGCCCCGACCGTGCTGCTGGACGCGGACTTCAACTACAACGACGACACGATCAGCCGCAGCGTCGAGACGGTGAAGGACAACCGTTTCAAGATCGGCATGATCAGTGTCTGGGGCCCGATCATCGCCGGCGTGCTCGGCCTGATCGCCCTGATCGCGGGCGTGTGGCTGGTGACCCGGCCCAAGGGCGACGGCAACGCCCGGCACCGCGCGGACGCGCCGACCTCCGACCCGACGCCCACCCGCGTCGACCAGGAGCCCGTGGGTGGCCCGCTCGACGACGAGATCCCGCCGGCGTCGACGAACTGGCGGTCCGACGATCCGTCGGTGCCGGCCCAGCGTTCGGGTGCCGGTGAGGTGGAGCGCCGCTGACCGGTGAGCCGTAAGCACGACGGAGGGGTGGGCCGCATCGCGGTCCACCCCTCCGTCGTGAAGATCTCCCATGCGGGCGAACCTACTTTACATTCGTTACTCGATTGTAACGGCGAGATATCCGGTGACTTTCCGTCGCGCTCACCGTCATCTATGCCCGGTTTGCCGCGACATTTCGCCCTCCAGGCCGCCCCTGGCCTGGGATTTCGTGACGCGTGGTCACGTCCCCGTCTCACCCCGGTGTTACCGCCGGGTAATCGGGGGGTTGTGAGCTGCACCGCATCGGGTGCACGATCAGGCTCGATCGTTACCCGTCGGTAACAGAGGACGGGCCCGGCGCGGGCCGCCGGTTCCGCACCGGCCGCCGCGCACATTCGTTCGAGGAGGAACCCGTGCAGAATCGGCTCGACAACCAGGGTCGTACCCGGTGGCGGCGGTTCGCCGCCATGATCGTGCCCACCACGGCCGCCGCCGGTGCCATCCTGTTCGGCATGTCGACCGGCGCCATCGCCTCCGACATCACCGTGTCCGGGCAGACGTTCAAGATCGGCGCCGACCGCCTGGAGGGTGAGGGCTTCAAGCAGTACGGCGGCATCGTCCGCGAGAAGGGCGAGGACGGCAAGGCCGGCGCGACCCGCCCGGTCGCGATGGCCGAGATCAGCAGCGCCGAGCTGTACAAGCTCTGCCAGTCCGTCCGCGCCGACCTGCCCGGCCTGCCGGTGGTGCTCACCATCAACGCCGGCGAGGGCAAGGAGCCCGCCCGGGCCAAGGACCTCGTGATCGCCATGGACTCGCTCGAGGGCAACGCGACCTTCACCAACATCAAGATCGGACGCGACGCCAGCGACCTGAACCCGACGGCGCAGCGCGGCTCGTTCGGCCAGAACTCCGACCGGGTGACCATCCGTGACCTGAAGCAGGTCTCCCGCTACACCACCTCCTCGACGTTCAACCTGGTCGGGCTGCGGCTCAAGGTCAACGTGGGCGACGACGCCAAGGGCAAGGAGTGCTTCTGAGCTGAGCACGGCCCGCGGTGGCCGACCACCGCGGGTCCGCCCGACCGTCCCCGTCCCCGCTCCGCCAGGAGGAGTACGTGACAACCGTCGACCCGTCCCACGCCCGGCCCGGCACCGCGGCCCGGGCATGGCGGACCTTCCGCCGCTGGCAGCGGAGCCGGCCGTTCTGGGGTGGCCTGTTGATCATCCTGGCCGGGGTGGAGATGCTCGCCTCCACCCGGTTGACCCTCAACGGCCTGAGCTTCAGCAGCGGCGCCACCGGCCTGCTCTCGCTGCTGATCCCGGGCATCCTGGTGACCTGCGGGGTGCTGCTCTGGCTCAGCCCGCCGCAGCGGCTGTTCTACTCGATCGTCGCGGCGATCACCGCCGTCTACTCCCTGATCGGGCTCAACCTCGGCGGCTTCTTCCTCGGCCTGCTGCTCGGCATCGTGGGCAGCGCGCTCGCGTTCGCCTGGGTGCCGACCCCTCCGGCTGGTCCCGCCGGTCCGGCCGCCGACGAACCCGACACCGAGGCGGACGACGAACCCGGCACCGCCGCGGACGCCGAGGCCGACACCGTCGTGGACGCGCAGCCCGTGGACGCGCAGCCCGCGGACGAGCGGCCGACCGTCGAGGTGTCGGCCGGCGTACGGCCGGCCGTCGAGCAGCCGACTGCCGAGCGGCCGGGCGGGGAGCGGCCGGTCCCTCGGCAGTCGGTGAACGGGCAGGCGGCCGGATCCGACGGCGGGCCGCCGGAGTGGGCGGGCCGTTCGGCGGACCCGCGCGCCTTCGGCATCGTCCTCGTGGTGCTCGGCCTCGCCACCGCCGGCCTCGCCGTGCAGCCGCGCGCGGTGCAGGCCGCCCCGAGCAAGCCCGCCGCCAGTGCCTGCCCGTCGAAGCCCGCCACGCCGACACCCGGCGCGAGCGCGCCCACGGCGACGCCCACCCCGTCGCCGAGCGCGAGCCCGACGCGGGCGGGCAACATCATCACCGACTTCTTCGAGGGGATCGGTGACCTGTTCAAGGGCAGCAGCAAGAAGAGCGAGACGCCCTCGCCCACGCCGACCGCGAGCGGATCGGCGGCTCCGACGAGCAAGCCGACGGCCCGTCCCGGGTCGACCGGGTGCCCGGCGCCGGACAAGCCGGGCAAGGTGGACCCGGCGAAGCCCGGCAAGGTGGAACCGGGCAAGCCGCTGCCGCGTATCGCCGCCGACCCGAGCCTGCCGAAGGTGGGCCAGCAGCCGTCGAAGCTCACCGGCTCCAAGGTCACCATGACCGGGCTCCGGTTCGAGGGGATCACCGACCTCCAGACCGAGCAGGGCGTGCTCAAGGTGCTGAAGTTCAGCATGAAGGAGGCGGTGACCGACGACTTCCTGCTGGTCGCCGACGGTCCCAGCGGTCGCACCCAGCGGTACGCGACCGACCGCCTCACCGTCCGCGACGACGTCGCGTTCTACTGCACCCGGTTCGTCGGCAAGCTCGCCGGCATCAAACTGACGCTGACCCCGGACCTGCCGTTCCCGGACGGCCTGCCGGTCACGCTGCCCATCCCGGTGACGTTCACCGACCCGGTCATCGACCTGGCGTACGTCACCAGCAACACGCTCACCGGCCGGCCGACGCTGCGCCTGACGCTCGGCGCCTGACGCGTGCGGGTGCCGGCGGGACTCACCGCCGGCACCCGGCACCGGCTCACAGCCGGGCCAGCGCCTTGCGCAGCGGGTCCAGCCCCAGCGAGCCCAGGTCGAGCGCCTGGCGGTGGAACTCCTTGAGGTCGAAGTCGGCGCCCTTGCGGGCCTTCGCGTCCTCCCGGGCCTGCAACCAGATCCGCTCGCCCACCTTGTACGAGGGGGCCTGCCCGGGCCAGCCCAGGTAGCGGTTCAGCTCGAAGCGCAGGTTCTCGTCCGGCACCCGGCAGTGCGCCCGCATGAACTCCCAGCCCAGCTCCGGCGTCCACCGCTCGCCCGGGTGGAAGCCGAACGGGTTGTCCTTCGGGATCTCCAGCTCCACGTGCATGCCGATGTCCACGATGACCCGGGCCGCGCGCAACGCCTGCCCGTCGAGCATGCCCAGCCGGTCACCCGGGTCGTCGAGGTAGCCCAGCTCGTCCATCAGCCGCTCGGAGTAGAGCGCCCAGCCCTCGCCGTGCCCGGAGACCCAGCACAGCAGCCGCTGCCAGCGGTTGAGCAGGTCGGCCCGGACGGCGGTCTGGGCGACCTGGAGGTGGTGACCCGGCACGCCCTCGTGGTAGACGGTGGTCACCTCGCGCCAGGTGGAGAAGTCGGTGATGCCCTGCGGCACCGCCCACCACATCCGTCCCGGCCGGGAGAAGTCCTCGCTCGGGCCGGTGTAGTAGATCGCGCCGTCGCTCGTCGGCGCGAGGCAGCACTCGATCCGGCGTACCTGCTCCGGGATGTCGAAGTGGGTGCCGTTCAGCTCGGTGATCGCCCTGTCGGCGAGCGCCTGCATCCAGTCCCGGAACGCCTCCTTGCCGCGTACCGTCCGCGCCGGGTCGGCGTCGAGCGCGCGTACCGCGTCGTCGATCGATGCGCCAGGCCCGGCGATGCGCGCGGACACCGTCCGCATGTCGGCCTCCAGCCGGGCCAGCTCCGCGAAACCCCAGGCGTACGTCTCGTCCAGATCGACGGTCGCGCCGAGGAAGTACTGCGAGGCCAGCTCGTAGCGCTCCCGCCCGGCGGCCTGCTTCTCCCGGCCCACCGGGGCCAGCTCGGTGCGCAGGAACTGCCCGAACTCGGCGGTGGCGGCGGTCGCGGCGGCGGCGCCCTTGCGCAGCTCCGCGCCGAGCGCGCCGTCGGCGTCGATCCGCTCGACCAGCCCGTGGAAGAAGTTGTCGCCCTCCGGGTCGACCCACACGTCGCACTGCTTGGCGACCTCGACGAGCTGCACCCGCGAGCTGACCCGTCCCGCGGCGGCGGCCTCGCGCAGCGTCCGCTTGTAGCCGTCCAGCGCGGACGCGAAGCGGTTGAGCCGGGCGGCCACGTTCGCCCGGGCCTGTTCGCCGTCGGTCGGCATGAGGTCGAAGACCATCCGGATCTCGTGCAGCCCGCTGGAGATCACGTTGACCTCGCTGCCGGTCTCGCCCGCGTCGTAGCGGGCCAGCTCCAGGCCGAGGCGCTCCTGCATGGCCTCCTGGGCGGTCCGCTCCGCCTCGGTCTCCGGTTCGGTCACGTCGAGTTCGCCGAGCGTGCGGCGGGCCAGGTCGGCGCGGGCCGCGTAACCCTCCGGCGACAGGTCGTCGAGCTGGTCGTCGTAGCCGTTGATGCCGACGTAGGTGGCGCCGGTCGGGCTCAGCGGGGCCCACTCGGCCACGTACCGGTTGGCGAGGTCATCGATTCGTCCCACGAGGCGACCCTACGTGACCCCGCATCCGGAATACCGCGCGACTTCGTCGTACCTCTGCGGCAGAGTGTCATGGGTGACCGTCGAGATCACTCCTGACCGGGCCCCGGTACGCAGCTGGCTGCCCGGGTTCGTCGCACTCGCCGCCATCTGGGGTTCCAGCTTCCTGTTCATCAAGGTCGGCGTGACCGAGCTGCACCCCGTGCACCTCACCCTCTACCGGGTGGCCACCGGCGCGCTGACGCTGCTCGTGGTGCTCGCCGTGCTGCGCGACCGGCTGCCCCGCGAGCCCCGGGTCTGGGCGCACATGCTCGTGGTGGCCGCGTTCGGCGTGGCGGTGCCGTTCACCCTGTTCGGCTACGGCGAGCAGCGGGTCGAGTCGATGCTCGCCGGCATCTGGAACGCCACCACGCCACTGATCGTGCTGCCGCTGGCGGTGCTGGTGTTCCGCACCGAGCGGCTGACCGCCCGGCGGGCGGTCGGGCTGGGGCTGGGCTTCGTCGGTGTGCTGGTGGTGCTCGGCGTCTGGGAGGGCGTCGGTGGCGCCCACTTCGTCGGCCAGCTCATGTGCTTCGGCGCGGCGGCCTGCTACGGGCTGGCCATTCCGTACCAGAAGAAGTTCGTCGCGGGCAGCGCGTACTCCGGTCTGTCGCTGTCGGCGGCGCAGCTGCTGGTGGCGACCGCGCAGCTCGCGCTGGTCGCGCCGTTCGTCGGCACGCCGCCGTCACCGATCGGCCTCTCCCCGCGCGTGGCGGCGAGCGTGCTGGCGCTCGGTGCGCTCGGCACCGGGCTCGCCTTCGTCATCAACATGCGCAACATCCGGCTGGCCGGGGCCAGCACGGCGTCCACAGTGACCTACCTGATCCCGGTGTTCGCGGTGCTCGTCGGCGCGGTGGTGCTGGGCGAGCGGATGAACTGGCACCAACCGGTCGGCGCGTTCGTGGTGCTCGTCGGCGTCGCGGTCGCCCAGGGCCTGTTCGGGCGGCGCCGGCCACGCCCGGACGCGGTGGCGCCCGCCGCCCGCGCGGCCGAACCGGCGACCCGGGGCTGACTCCTCACCCGCGGCCGGCCGTCCACTTCACCAGACGGTCGGCCGTCCAGGTGTTCACCACCCGCTTCGCCGGTACGCCGCACAGCGCGGCCCGCTCGCAGCCGAACCGCTGCCAGTCGAGCTGGCCTGGTGCGTGCGCGTCGGTGTCGATCGCGAACCGGCACCCGGCCTCCAGCGCGAGGCGGATCAGCCGCTTCGGCGGATCCTGCCGCTCCGGCCGGGAGTTGATCTCGACGGCCACGTCGTGCTCCGCGCAGGCGGCGAAGACGGCGTCCGCGTCGAACTCGCTCTCCTTGCGGGTACGCGCACGGTGCCCCTTGTCGCCGGGCCCGGTCACCCCGGCGGGCCGGGAGGAGACCATCCGGCCGGTGCAGTGGCCGAGGATGTCCAGGTGCGGGTTCGCGATCGCGGTCAGCATCCGGCGGGTCATCTTCGCCCGGTCGTCGTTCAGGCCGCTGTGCACCGAGCCGACCACCACGTCCAGGCGGGCCAGCAGCTTCTCGTCCTGGTCGAGTGAGCCGTCGGCGAGGATGTCCACCTCGATGCCGGTGAGGATCCGGAAGCCCTTCGGCAGCGCCTCGTTGACGGCGGCGACGTGGTCGAGCTGCTTGCGCAGCCGCTCCGCGGTCAGGCCGCGGGCCACAGTCAGCCGGGGCGAGTGGTCGGTGAGCACGAGGTATTCGTGACCCAGCTCGACCGCGGCCAGCGCCATCTCCTCGATCGGTGAGCCACCGTCGGACCAGTCCGAGTGGGTGTGGCAGTCGCCGCGCAGCGCGTCCCGCAGCTTCGCCGCCGCCTCGTCCAGGTCGGTGCCCTCCGTCGCCAGCAACCGGCGCAGGTAGACCGGCTCCTCGCCGGCCAGCGACT
Organism: Micromonospora sp. Mcm103; assembly: GCF_024519755.1. NCBI lineage: Bacteria > Bacillati > Actinomycetota > Actinomycetes > Micromonosporales > Micromonosporaceae > Micromonospora > Micromonospora sp. Mcm103. The sequence goes on along the minus strand of NZ_JALJRJ010000007.1, from coordinate 241,469 downwards.
CGGCCACGCAGCGGGCGGTCACGTCACCGACGCCGGACAGCTCGGTCAGCTTGCCGGTGCGGGCCCGCTCGGCCACCTCGGCGGCAGGCAGCGCGCCGAGCGTCTTCGCCGCCGACCGGAACGCCCGGACCCGGTACGTGGCCTCGTTGGCCCGTTCCAGCAGGAACGCGATCCGGCGCAGGTCGGCGATGGGATCCCGGGCAGTCATGTCCTGGAACCTACGCGCATTCGCCGCCCGCCGGGTGACCCCGCACCGCGAGCCGGTCAGCCGCCGCGCGCCTACCGGCCGGGCGTCGCCGGACAGCCGTGCTTGCGCTGCCAGGCGGTGACCTCGGCGGCCGGCGAGCGGTTGCCGCCCTTGCGCCACGAGTTCAGGTACGGTGCTGGCCAGACCACGCCCCGGCGGATCCACCAGTCGTCAGCGCCCGTGCACTTCGGGGAGAGCCCGAAGTGCAGGTGGCAGACGTTGTTGGCGTTGCCGGTGCGGCCCACCTTCCCGAGCTGCTGCCCGGCGCGTACGCGTACCCCGGCGTCGACACCGGCGGCGATCGCGCTCAGGTGCGAGCCGTAGTAGCGCACCCCGTCGTCGCCGAGCAGCGCGACGGAGAGCCCGCCGTTGTTCGGGCCCAGCGGTCCGCGCTTGTCGAACCTGTCGACGCGGCTCACCTCCAGCACCACGCCGTCGGTGACCGCCACCACCGGTTCCCCGCAGTCGGCGAACACGTCGGTGCCCGGGTAGCCGCCGTGCGTCGGGTGGTAGTCGACGTTGCCGGCCCGTACCGGGAAGACCCGCTTCACGTCGGCGCGCGCCGGCGACGGCGCGGACGACGAGGCAGCGGCCGACGGCGGGGCCGGATCGGCGGGCTGCGCGGCGGTCGCCACCGGGCTCGGTTCCTGCCACCTGTCGGCGCGCCCGGTGGAGGCGGCGCACCCACCGGCGGCGAGCGCCGCGACGAGCAGCAGGACCGGGTACGCCGGCCGCGTCCGGCGTCCGATCGATGGCGAGCGCATCCGGTCATCCTGACAGACCACTACCGTAGGTACCGAATGCCGAACGCGGGACGGGTGATCCGGGAAGGGGGCGGCGGTGACGCACGGATGGCACGGCGGACCCGAGGGGACCGGTCCGGGGGCGTTCCCGCCACCGCGTACGCCCTCCGGGCTGTTCCCGTCGAGCACGTCGATGCGGCCCAGCTACCGCGAGCCGTACCCGATCACCGGCGCCGGCGTCGCAGCCGGCGCGCTCGTCGCGTTCGCCTGGTTGCTGTTGTTCGGGCTGCTCGGCGGCGGCGTGGCCGGATACGCCTGGTGGACGTTGCTGGCCGGCGGCCTGGCGTGGGTGGCCGCCGCGGTGCTGGTCCGTCACGGCGACCGGGGAGTGGCGACGGGCGTCGCGATCGTCACCGCCGGTGGTTGGAGCATCGCCGCCGCGATCGTCGCGATGCGCTGGGCGCAGACCGGAGACTGGCCGCTCTGGTGACCTTCGGTGCCGGTTTCGCTGCGTAGCGAAGGCCACCTTGACGTACGCCTGAGGACGGTCCACGCTCGCGGTATGGCCTGGACCACACCGCCGCGGCTCGACCCCGATCGGAGCCGCCGTCGCCTGCAACTCCTCGCCGAGTTGGCCGGTGCCCGTGCGGTACAGCAGCGCCAGCGACCGCAGCGGGCCCGCACCGAGCGGCTGCGCCAACTCATCGCCACCCGCCGGCGCGTCGTCGGCTGACCGGCTTTCTCTTCAGGAACGGCCGGCCCATACGGGGCGTTGACCGCTCGCCTGCCGACCCGACCGGTTAACGTGCATCGCGTGACGTGTCGGCGTGCTGCCGAGGCTGATTTGGGGGGACCGTGTCGTACTTCGCTGCTGCCGTGGCGCGCCTCGACGGCGGCTGGACCGCCGGTGAGGTGAGCCTGCGCGGTGTCACCGACATCGAGGAGGTGGCCGACCGGCTGCGCGACGTCGAGCCGGACGCCGACCTCTCGCTGCTGTTCGTCGAGGCCGACGACACGTACCTGGTCATCCTGCGCCTGGACGAGGGGGAGGACCTGCGGGTCTTCGGCTCGGACTCGGCGTACGCGGAGGAGTCCCGGCTGGGCGCGCTGCTGGTCGGCGACCTGAAGACCTCGGTGACCGGGCTGGAGGATGTCGACGAGCCGCGTGCCTCCACCGGCGACGACGACACCGAGCAGCCCGCCGTTGACCCGGAGGCCGACCCGGTCGGCGACGCCGACCTGCTGGCCGACCTGGGCATCCCGGCGCAGAAGCTGCTGGCGCTCTGCGCGCACGAGGGCTCCATGCCGGCCGACGTGACAGCCGAGATCTGCCAGGTGCTCGGCTGCGTGGACGAGGTCGAGGAGCTGCGTGAGGTCTGAGCCCGGGGAGTCAGTGACGCCCGGCGCCGCCGAACCGGCAGACGCGACCGACCCGTCGCTGGAGACCGTACGCCCGGGGCAGCCCACCCCCGGCCGGGCCGCACGCGTCGGTCCCGGCGCCGACGAGGCGCTGGCCGACCCGGGCGCGGTGGGCCGCCGGCAGCGGCACGAGCTGTGGATGCGCCGGGCCCTTGAGGTCGCGGTGACCGGCGCGGACGGTGCGCCCCCCGACGCCGACGACGTGCCGGTCGGCGCGGTGCTCTACGGCCCCGACGGCGCCGAACTCGCGATCGGGCGCAACGAGCGGGAGCTGACCGGCGACCCGACCGCGCACGCCGAGGTGCTGGCGCTGCGGCGGGCCGCGCAGCGGCTGGGCCGCTGGCGGCTGGACGACTGCACGCTCGTCGTGACGCTCGAACCGTGCACCATGTGCGCCGGAGCGATCGCGCTGGCGCGCGTCTCGACAGTCGTCTTCGGCGCCTGGGAACCGAAGACCGGCGCCGTCGGGTCGCTCTGGGACGTGCTGCGCGACCGCCGCGTCACGCACCGCCCCGAGGTGTACGGAGGCGTGCTGGAACGCGAGAGCGCGGCGGTGCTGCGCGCCTTCTTCCGCTGAGAGGTTCTGTCTCAGGCGCCTGCCGGTGCGGGGCGGAGCAGCGTCGCGGCGATCGCGCGGCCGACCTCGGTCCAGGCGGTCGGGCGCAGCGTGGCCGGGTCCAGCCGGACGATCGACCGGGTGCCGGAGGCGTGCACGGTGGCGCCGTCGGTCGAGCGGAACTCGAAGGCGTAGCGGGCGCTGCTGGTGCCGAAGTACTCCAGCCAGAAGTGCACAGCCACCGTGCCGACGCCGACGACCGGCGCCTGGTAGGTGATGGTGAACTCGCGGACCGCGTGGAACACGTCGGGGGTGGCGTGCACGTCGCCGCGGAAGGCGACGCCGCGCTCGGCCCAGTACGGCGTAAGCGCGCGTTCCAGCAGTACGGCGTACCGGGCGTTGTGCAGGATGCCCATCGCGTCCAGGTCGTCGAAGTGCACAGGCACGTGCTCGACGTGCCCGAACTCGGCGACCGGACGGTCGGTGGTGGCGTGGCTCATGACTGGCCTTCCGGTAGCAGGGCCGGATCCGGGCAGAGCGCCCGCAGCCGGTTCAGCAGGCCCTGGCGGGCGTGCCGGTAGGAGGCGTCGGGGTCGAGCAGACGGGACCGCATCACCGCGCTGATCCCCAGCGCGTCGATCTCGTACGCCAGCAGCGGCACGTCCAGGTCGGCGGGGAGTTCGCCGAGGTCGACCGCATCCTGGACGAGGCGCTCCAGCAGCGCGGTCCACCTGCCGAATGCCTCGGCGAGCCGGTCCCGGACCGGGCCGGGACGGGCGTTGTACTCGAACTCGGTGTTGGCGAAGAAGCAGCCGCCGGGCAGTACCCGGGCGGCGTAGAAGTCGATCCGGGCCTCGTGCAGCGCGCGCAGCCGGCGTACGCCCCGAGGTGCGTGCAGGGCGGGGGCGACGATCATCTCCTGCCACTGCGCCACGGCCCGGTCGACGGTGGCGAGTTGCAGTGCCTCCTTGGAGCGCCAGTGCGCGAAGAGGCCGGACTTGCTCACCTCCAGCCGGTCGGCGAGCTGGGCCAGCGACAGGCCGTGCAGGCCGACCTCGGTCGCAAGCGCCACTGCGGTGTCCAGCACCGCGGTGCGGGTGCGGTCGCCACGGGCGACGCGGCCGTCGGAGGTCATGCGGTCAGCGTAAGGGAAACAAGCACGACCGGTCGTATTTATTTTTGTGACACCGGTAACGCGCAACCGCCCCGCCACCGAGCGGTGACGGGGCGGTCCAGGATCGATCAGGTCAGGCGATGATGGTGTCCAGCGCGATCTCGACCATCTGGCCGAACGTCTGCTCGCGCTCCTGCGACGTGGTCTTCTCGCCGGTCTTGATGTGGTCGCTGACGGTCAGGATGGTCAGCGCGCGGGCCTTGAAACGCGCCGCGATCGTGTAGAGCGCCGCCGACTCCATCTCCACCGCCAGCACGCCGTAGTCGGCGAGCCTGTCGTACAGGTCCGGCCGGTCGGTGTAGAAGGCGTCCGCCGCCAGGATCGGTCCGACCCGCATGCTGATGCCGCGCCGCTCGGCCACCTCGACCGAGGTACGCAGCAGCCCGAAGTCGGCCACCGGGGCGTAGTCGATCAGCCCGTCGAAGCGCATCCGGTTCATGTTCGAGTCGGTGGACGAGCCGATCGCCGCCACCACGTCCCGCAGCTGCAGATCCTCGGTCAGGGCGCCACAGGAGCCGACCCGGATCAGCGACTTCACGCCGTACTCGTTTACCAGCTCGTGGGCGTAGATCGAGGCGGACGGCATGCCCATGCCGGAACCCTGGACGGACACGTCGACACCGTTCCACTTCCCGGTGAAGCCCAGCATGCCGCGCACCGTCGTGTAGCAGCGGGCCCCCTCCAGGTAGGTCTCCGCGATCCACTTGGCCCGCAGCGGGTCGCCCGGCATCAGGACCCGCTCGGCGATCTCTCCCGGCTCAGCGCCGATGTGCGTACTCATGGCAAAGATCCTGCCAGGCCGGGCCGAGGGATACCGGTTCGGCGTCCAAGCCGGCGGTCCTGTACCCTCGTCGGCGGTGGCGTGTCCGAGTGGCCTAAGGAGCACGCCTCGAAAGCGTGTGAGGGTTTACGCCCTCCGCGGGTTCAAATCCCGCCGCCACCGCCATATCGATCAAGCGCCCGGGTTGTCCCGGGCGCTTCGTCGTCAGCAGGGGCCGTAGCCCTCGTCGAAGAGGCGGCGGGCCCAGTCCGCGTACCCGGCGATGATCTCCCGGACGGTGACGCCGTCGTGCAGGAACAGGTACGCGCGGTCGCCGTCGCGGGCGAGCAGCCCGGCGAAGCGGTGACTGCCGGGCGGTGCCGGCAGGTCGACGGCGCCCGGGTACGCGGCGCGGGCCTCGCCCACGGGCGAGCCGGCGCTGATGCCCTCGGGTGTGCTCATCGGGTCGTCGAGCCAGAGCAGGACGAGCCGGTCGTCGACGAAGATCGGGCTGACCGAACCGTGCCCGACCAGCGCGGGTCCGCATGCCTCCTCGTCGGCGCGCAGCACACCGCGCCGGGTCAGGTCCGCCTCGGTGTCGCCGAACTCCGCGTTGCGCAGTCCCTCCAGACTCACCACCTGAGCGGCGCCGACCGGGCGGGTGGGCCACTGTGGATGAACGCCGCTGCCGGCTGCGGACGCGGCAGCAAGCAGTGCGGCAATAAAGCCGAATTGTCGTAGTTTCATGCAATCCCCCAGTCACCAACGGGACCGGGGCGATGAGGTTGCTGTTGTTTGTCGGATTGGCGTAGTTCCCACTCCTCGGCCAGTTCGTCCCAGTAGTCGGCGGACAGTCCGCGCCGGCCGTGCGCCAGCCAGCCGTCCGTGTCGCGTTCCAGGTGCAGGCCCAGCTCCGCGAACGGGTCGATCCACGCGCCCGGCTCCGCGCCCAGCCGGGCCAGCGCCGTGTTGATCGGCCACTCGGTACGCGGCCGGTCCAACGCGGCGTCGTACCGCGGGCCCCAGCTCACCTCGCCGCCGAGCCACACCACCGCCGACTGGTGGCCCAGGCCGCCCGCGAACTCCGCCTCCAGGTACGCCACCGGGCCGCTCCTCGACCAGCGGGCCAGCACCTCCGCCAGCGGCGGCGAGAGCACCAGCCGGAACGGACGCTCGGCGCGCGGCTCGTCGGTGGCGAAGTCCGGCAGGCCGCCGGTCAGCTCCTGCACCAACTGCCGGGTGACCGGCAGCAGCGCGAAGTCCTGGCGGAGCGCGGCGAGCACCGCGTGATCCAGGTCGGCGGTCTGCTCGCGAAGCAGTTCGACGTCGGCGACCACGGCGTTGAGCTGGTAACTCATCCGGTCCTCTCGGCGTCCACAGGCTGTGGATGGAACATGTGTACGACGGCTTCAGGTGGTTCCGTTGGTCAGGTACCTCGGGCGTCCGTCGCTCAGCGCGGCCACCGCGTGACGCAGCCGATGCCAAACGTACGGGCGAAGCAACGCCTGCGCATCAGCGAGCGCAACGAATCGTGCGTCGGTCAGTTCGCCGTCAGCCGGTTTCAACGGCTCTGCGGGAGGCAGTGCGCCGCCGTCGAAGATGAACATCAGGCTGTCGTCCCACGGGCCGTGCGGTGCCACCCAGTCCACCACCAGCAACGGTCCGACGCACAGATCGAGACCCAACTCCTCGCGTACCTCCCGCTCGGCGGCCAGGTGCGGCGGCTCGTTCGCCTCCGCCATGCCGCCCGGCAGGTCCCAGTCCGGCTTGTAGCGCGGATCCACCAACAGGACGTCGCCGTCACCGTTGCGCAGCAGTACGTCGGCTCCCACCCGCTTCCGGGGCTGCCGCGCGTTGCCCTCGGCGAGGTGGGCGTGCCAGGCTGCCGGATCTCGCTCGTACAGGGGACGCTCGTCGGCCATACCGACGATTGTCGGCTGTCCTCACCCCGTCGGCAGCGGCAGCGCCACCCATCTCCGCTCCCGGATGGTGTCGCGAAGCCGGTCCAGAAGCTGTGGCACGTCCGGGCACCGGACGGCATGCGACCGCAGCAGCAGTGCGAGATGTCTGAGCTGGTCGAGGACGACGGCCGAGCCCAGACCATGGGTGAGATCGACGGTCTGATGCGTCAGGTCGCACGCCTCCTCGATCCGGGCCTGCCCGACGAGCGCGGTGGCCAGGAGCATCCGGGCGAGCGCCTGACTCCGCACCCGGCCGCCCGGCCGCTCGGCGACGCTGCCGTTGAGGATGCGAAGAGCGGCCGTGACGTCACCGAGGCGAAGCAGGCAACGTGCCGACTCGATATCGAACGAGGTGCGGTCGAACGGACTCAGCCATTCGGTGGGTGCAGGTGCCGCCTCCGCGAAGGCGGACTCGGCCCGCTGAAGGGAAGCGTGGCAGTCGGCGGTGAGACCTGCTGCGGCGAGGCCGCGCGCCTGCAAGGCAAGAAGACGGGCGCGTATCAGAGCACCGGCGTCCTCTTGGGCGACGGGCCGCGAGCCCGTCGCTGGCATGTGAGATCGCGGCCTCCGCGTCTCCGCCGTGGCAGGCGAGGTGGCTCAGGCTTCCGTGCACCTGCGCCACCAGCAGCGCGTCTCTGCTGTCGACGGCGAGCGCCAAGGCGTCAAGGAAGTGCCGTCTACTCGTCGTGCTGTCCCCGGAATCGTGTGCCATCCAACCGGCCATCTCGTGCAGGGCCGCCACCGCCATGAGCACTTGCGGGGGCATGGCAGGAGGACGACCTGTCGGCGTGGAGAAGGTGGCGAGGTGTGACAGCACGGTGCTGTAGAGGTATTTGCCGCCGACTTGACGATCTGCGGATCGGAGTGCGCGGATCAGTTGAGGACCCACCTCCACGACATCGGCCGGCAGCGGGGTGTCGCCTGGTGCGGCCGGTAGTCGGAACCACAAGGTGTGCGCGGGTATCCGCAGCACGCGGGCCCAATGTGCCAGTCGGTCGAGGTGCACCACCGCCGGTCCGTTCTCGATGCGGCTCAGTTGCGCCTGCGTAATCCCGAACCAGCCGGCGACAGTGGTTTGGGGCAGCGGCTGTCGCCCGTGATAGGGATGGTGACGGTAGGCGCGGACAACGCCACCGAGGTGCCGATCCGCAAGCGCATGGCGAAGCGGTTCATGGGACCAGAAGCTGGGTGGAACGTCGGGAGCAGCGACGATGCGGTCCCGCTCCGCTCGCTGACAGGGAGCGCACCGTCCCGAGTCGTTGTCGGCAGCCAGGTTGGCGCCGCAACGCGCACACCTGCTCGGCCTCGATGCCGCGATCACTCACTTATTCAACCCGCTCAGTGACTTTCGGTTATACATGCAACGCATAACCGGTCATGACTAGGACCAAAAGGTTGGAGTGCCACGTACGAGAATTGCGTGATCGACCTCCTCGGAGGCTGTCGGATCGGGGTGACGGTGTTCGTAGCCGGGGTGACGGCGGCCGCGGCGGCCGGCGAGAGTGGAAGAGGGACCAATGGCGCAGTACCTGATCTCCGTACTCGACGACACGACCGGCTCGGCCACCGAGGCGGAGATGGCAGCGATCGGTGAGTTCAACGAGCAGTTGCGCGCCGGCGGCCACTGGGTCTTCGCCGGTGGGCTCGCGGCGCCGGAGACGGCCACCGTCGTGGACGCGCGGGGCGGAAGTCCGCTGCTCACCGACGGGCCCTACGTGGAGACGAAGGAGTACGTCGGCGGGTTCTGGATCATCGAGGCACCGGACTTCGACGTGGCGCTGCCGCTCGCCGCGCTGGCGTCGCAGCAGTGCAACAGGCGGGTCGAGCTGCGGCCGTTCCTGGGCGCGTGACAGACGTCGGCGAGGCGCTCACCCGGGTCCACCGCGAGGAGTGGGCCCGGGTCGTCGCCACGCTCGCCCGGCGCATCGGCGACCTCGACGTCGCGGAGGAGATGACCGCCGAGGCGTTCGCCGCCGCCGTCGAGCGGTGGTCGGCCGACGGCGTACCGCCGAACCCCGGCGCGTGGCTCACCACCACCGCGTACCGGCGGGCTGTCGACCGGATCCGGCGCGAGAGCCGGCGGGACGACAAGCACCGGGAGGCGCTGATGCTGGCCGACGTGCCCGAACCGCTCGGTGTCATCGACGACGACCGGCTCCGCCTGATCTTCACCTGCTGCCACCCGGCGCTGGCCATGGAGGCGCGGGTGGCGCTGACGCTGCGCCTGGTCGGCGGGCTCACCGTGCCGGAGATCGCCCGGGCGTATCTCGTCCAGGAGGCCGCCATGAGCAGGCGGATCACCCGGGCCAAGACGAAGATCAAGGCGGCCGGGATCCCGTACCGGGTGCCGTCCCGCGACGACCTGCCGTCCCGGGTCAGCGGCGTGCTCGCCGTCCTGTACCTGATCTTCAACGAGGGCTACCTCGCCTCCGACCCGGGCAAGGAAGCGGTGCGCGCCGACCTGACCGCCGAGGCGATCCGGCTCACCCGGCTGGTCCGTACGCTGCTGCCCGACGACGACGAGGCCACCGGACTCCTGGCGCTGATGCTGCTCACCGAGGCCCGCCGGCCCGCCCGGGTCTCCGCGACAGGCGAACTCGTCGTCCTGGCCGAGCAGGACCGCAGCGCCTGGGACCGTGAGCTGATCGCCGAGGGACACGCCCTGGTCCGCGCGTGCATCGCCGCCGGACGGCCGCCGGGCCGCTACCAGATCCTCGCCGCGATAAACGCCGTCCACACCGACGCCCGCGACGCGCGGGACACCGACTGGGCGCAGGTCGCCGCGCTCTACGACCATCTGGTACGCGTCGACCCGTCGCCGATCGTGCGGCTTAACCGGGCCGTGGCGGTCGTGGAACTGGACGGGCCGCAGGTCGCGCTTGCGGAGGTGGACGCGTTGCCGCTGGACGGGTATCACGCGTACCACGCGACGCGTGCCGAGTTGTTGCGGCGAATGGGGCGGGGTGGGGAGGCGCGGGCGGCGTACGACCGGGCGATCGAGTTGGCCGGGAACAGCGCGGAGACGGCGTACCTGAAGCGGCGACGGGACCAGTTGGGCACCGGGTGAGGAGTGCCATGGAACGCCGAAGGGGCGCCGCAAGCGACGCCCCTTCGTGTCTATCTCTTGCCCACTCAGCTGAGGGTGACCCGCTCGCCCTCGAAGTCAGCGACGATCTCCACGTTGCCGCCGAGGGCCCTGATGTAACGCACAACAGTGCCAACCTCGGCCTTCGGCAACTCGCCGTTCTCGATCGCCGCGACGCGAGGCTGCGACACCTTCATGCGGTCAGCGACCTGCTGCTGGGTCAGGCCCCGGCGCTCGCGCATCTCGCGCAGGCGCGCGGCGCGGACCTCGCCGCGCATCCGCTCCTTGTGCTGCTCGACGGTGGTCTCGTTCAGGTCGGCGCGGGAGCGAACGTCCCGCCAGCTACGTGCCATCAGCGTTGTCCCTTCAGCTCTCGCAGGTGCTCGGTGAACTTCTGGTCCGCTTCGAGGATGCTGGTCTCGTACCAGCCCTTCCAGTTGCCGGCCTTGTCACCCGCGACCAGGAGGATGGCCTCCCGCTGGGGGTCGAAGGCGAACAGGATCCTGATCTCCGTATCCCCCGCCGAGCCCGGCCGGAGCTCCTTCATGTTCTTGTAGTCGGAGCCCTTCACATGGTCAACGAGGGGCCGCCCGAGGGCCGGGCCTTCCTCGGCGAGCAGGTCAATGGCGGCGGCCACCTGGCCTGCGGAATCCGGGTCATCCTTACTGAGGCGAAGGAACCACTCCTCGACCTCCTCAGTGAGGCTGACTTCCCATCCGCTCGCTTCCCCACTGTAGACCACGTAATACTCCTGCGTTATAACGATTGTGGTTCTGGGAATAAAAATCGGACTCTTGGCATCACAGTGCTAGCACATGCACAGATCCGGCACTACGTAGCGTCAGGAGTACGACAAGACCATCCTGTGTCTGCGCGCGAGTGACGGGGAGAGCTGATCTCTGCGATTCATGACAGCCGCCAGCGATCTGGCCGAGCAGCCGGCCGCGAGCAACCAGGCGGGCCGGACCATGGCAAGTGAGACGAGGGTGAGCGTAGACGACTCAGGGCCGGTCCCGTGGGGGCCGGCCCTGTCGTTTTTCCTGCTCAAGCGAGCGGAGGATACGAGATTCGAACTCGTGAGGGTGTGAACCCAACACGCTTTCCAAGCGTGCGCCCTAGGCCTCTAGGCGAATCCTCCGCGAGCCAGGATACAGGTCTCCCGACGGCGGGCCACCCCACCCTCCCGGAAGATCCACAACCCTTCGGGTAGGCTTGGCGTCACCTCCCGTGCGGCGGTACCTCGTGAACCTCCCCAGGGCCGGAAGGCAGCAAGGATAAGCGAGCTCTGCCGGGTGCACGGGAGGCCTTTCTGTCTCCCGGGCCGGGTAACGTCCCTGCGGGTCGGGTCACGGGGTGGTGGGTGGTCACCCGGGGCCGACCGGCGCAGAATGGCTCTCCTCGAGAGGAGGCGGGACGGGTGGCACTGGCCCTTTACCGCAAGTACCGGCCGCGGACGTTCGCCGAGATGATCGGCCAGGAGCAGGTCACCGAGCCGCTGTCGCAGGCGCTGCGCAGCGGGCGGCTCAACCACGCCTACCTCTTCTCCGGTCCGCGGGGCTGCGGCAAGACCTCCAGCGCCCGGATCCTGGCCCGCTCCCTCAACTGCGAGCAGGGCCCCACCCCCGAGCCGTGCGGGCAGTGTGACTCGTGTCGCGGGCTGGCTCCCGACGGCGGCGGCTCGATCGACGTCATCGAGATCGACGCGGCCAGCCACGGTGGTGTCGACGACGCCCGTGAGCTGCGCGAGAAGGCGTTCTTCGCCCCGGCCCGCAGCCGCTTCAAGATCTACATCATCGACGAGGCGCACATGGTCTCGTCGGCCGGCTTCAACGCCCTGCTCAAGCTGGTCGAGGAGCCCCCGGAGTACGTCAAGTTCATCTTCGCCACCACCGAACCGGAGAAGGTCCTCGGCACGATCAAGTCGCGGACCCACCACTACCCGTTCCGGCTGTTCCCGCCGAAGGTGGTCCGCCCCTACCTCGAACAGCTCTGCGAGGCGGAGGGCGTCACTGTCGAGCCGGCGGTCTTCCCGCTGGTGGTGCGCGCCGGCGGGGGCAGCATGCGCGACAGCCTCTCCGTGCTCGACCAGCTCATCGCGGGCGCCGGCCCGGAGGGCGTCGACTACGCCCGGGCCGCCGCGCTGCTCGGGGTCACCGACGCCGCGCTGATCGACGAGATGTGCGACGCGCTCGCCGCCGGTGACGGCGCCGCCGCGTACGCCACGGTCGACCGGGTCGCCGAGGCCGGGCACGACTCGCGCCGCTTCGCCTCCGACCTGCTGGAACGCCTCCGCGACCTGATCGTCCTGCAGCAGGTGCCCGATGCCGCCGCCAGGGGCCTCATCGACGGCCCGGCCGACCAGATCGAGCGGATGGCCGCCCAGGCGCAGCGCCTCGGCCCGGCCACGCTGTCCCGCTGCGCCGACATCGTGCACAACGGCCTGGTCGAGATGCGCGGCACCACCGCGCCCCGGCTGCTGCTGGAGCTGATCTGCGCGCGCATGCTGCTGCCCGGCGCGGACGACACCTCGGCCGGCCTGCTCCAGCGCCTGGAGCGGATGGAGCGCCGGCTGACGCTCGGGGGCGCCGAGCTGCCGCCGGCCGCCGCCGACTCCGCGCATCCCACCCAGACCCCTGGGGTACGCCCGGCAGCTCCCGCCCCGGGCGCGGCTGCCGCCGCGGTCCACCCGGATTCCGCCGGCACGCCGGCGGCTGCCGGTGCCCCGACCGGTGCGGCCGCCGCACGTGCCGCCGCAGCCGCTGCGGCGGGTGCCCGGAACGCCGCACCCGGTGCCCGTCCGGCCCCGAACGGTGCGGCCACCGATTCCCGTCCCGCGGCCGGTGCGGTTGCCGAGTCCGGTCCGGCGTCTGCCGAGTCCGGCCCGCGTCCCGCCCCGGTGGCGACCGAAGCGGCCGCGGCTGCCGGGGTGCACACCGACACGGACGCCGGGTTCCCTGCACCGGCCGCCTCCGGCTCGACGACGTCCGGTCCGGCCACCGCCCGACGCCCGGTACCGCCGTCCGCGGTGATGCGCGACCCGGCCACGCCCGAGCCGCCCCGCCCGGGCGCGGCGAATCCCGGCGCGCTCGACGCAGTAGCGGTGCGCCGGGTCTGGCCCGAGGTGGTCGGCAAGGTCAACCGGAGCAACAAGCGGATCGCCGCGCTGATGCGGGACGCGGTGGTACGCGACCTGGACGGCGACACCCTGGTGCTGACCGTGAAGTCGACGGTGCTGGCGAAGATGATGGCCGACCACGCCGCCGTGCTGACCGACGCGCTCTACGAGGAGCTGGGCGGTCGCTGGCAGATCCGCTGCGAGGTGGCGGGCGAGCGCGGCGCGGCCTCACTCGGCGGCCCGTCCCGCCCGTCCGGTGCGAGCCGCGCGCAGGCCGACGCCGCACCGGGCCGCAACGCGCCCGACAGCGCTCCGGCCCGCTCGGCCCCCGCCCCGACAGGTGCCGCGTCCGACGCCGCTCCCGGTCGCCCGGACCCCCGAGCGGCTGGCACCGCTCAGGTGCGCCCCGCTTCCGGCAGCGCAGCAGACTTCTCCCACTCGACCGCACCCGACCCGGGACCGGGCCGTCCGGACTCCGGTGCTGCCGGGCGCCCGGAATCGACGAAGCCCGACAGCACGGCCCGATCCTCGACCACGCCGGTCGCTGCGGCTGGGCCGGCCGGCGAGGAGGACTGGCCGGAGCCCGTTCGGCCCGGTGGCGCGGCCGCCGGTACCGCCTCGGCGGCGGGCACCGGGGATGCGGAGGACTGGCCGGCGGCGGCCCGTCCGGGCGGGGGCACGGCGACCGCCACCGCCCCTGTCGTCGTACCCAAGCCTGCTGCACCTGCGGCGGCGCCTGCCGGTGGGGCGAGGCCGGCGGGGCCGAAGAACAGCGCGATCGCGGCGGCGCGTGCGGCCGCGGCGGCTGCTGCCGCGGGCGGTGGTGCCGGCAAGGGGCCGCGCGCGGCGCAGCCGGCGCGGAAGACGGCCGATGCCGAGTGGGCGGGCGAGCCGCCCTACGACCCGGACTTCGACGGCCCGGTGCGGGGCGGGGGCGCGCCCGCCGCGGCGCCCGCCTACGAGGGGTTCGATCCGGGCGACGAGCCGCTCGACGAAGTGATCGACGAGCGGACCGCCCGGCAGTCGAGTGAGGAGCAGGCGGTGCAGCTGCTGCGCGAGACGTTCGGGGCGGAGAAGATCGACGAGGTGGACGCGCGCTGAGCGTGCGCCGACCGCGATTCAGCGGTGCCGTGGCCCGACTAGGCTGGGCGCGGCCGAGCAGACGAGTGGAAGAAGGAGCGGTCCGTGCGCCCAGGTGGACAGCCGAACATGCAGCAGATGCTGAAGCAGGCGCAGAAGATGCAGCAGCAGATCGCCAAGGCCCAGGCCGAGCTGGCCGAGGCGGAGCTGACCGGCACCGCCGGCGGGGGCCTGGTCACCGCTACGGTCGCCGGTACCGGTGAGCTGAAGGCGATCAAGATCGACCCGAAGGCGGTCGACCCGGAGGACGTCGAGACGCTCGAGGACCTGGTGGTCGCCGCAGTGCACAACGCCGCCGAGGCGGCCCGCGAGCTGACCGAGAAGAAGATGGGCCCGGTCGCGGGCGGCATGGGCGGCCTCAGCCTGCCCGGGTTCTGAGCCGGCAGATGTACGAGGGTGCCATCCAGGATCTGATCGACGAGCTGGGCCGGCTGCCGGGCGTGGGCCCGAAGAGCGCCCAGCGGATCGCGTTCCACGTGCTGTCGGCGGATCCGGCCGACGTGAACCGGCTGGCCGGCGCGCTGCGCAAGGTCAAGGACCTGGTCCGGTTCTGCACGACCTGCTACAACGTGGCCGAGTCGGAGCAGTGCCGGATCTGCCGCGACCCACGGCGCACCGACGAGGTGCTCTGTGTGGTCGAGGAGCCGAAGGACGTGGTGGCGATCGAGCGGACCGGCGAGTTCCGCGGGCGCTACCACGTGCTCGGCGGCGCGATCAATCCGCTGGAGGGCATCGGCCCGGACAACCTTCGGATCCGTGAGCTGATGACCCGCCTCGGCGGCGGCGAGGTCCGCGAGCTGATCCTCGCCACCGACCCGAACACCGAGGGCGAGGCGACAGCCACCTACCTGGCGCTGATGGTCAAGCCGATGGGGATCGCGGTGACCCGGCTCGCGAGTGGACTGCCGGTCGGCGGCGACCTGGAGTACGCCGACGAGATCACGCTGGGCCGGGCCTTCGAGGGCCGACGGGCCGTCTGAATCAAGTCGTGCCGCCTCCGGCGGGTGCCCTGCGGGGTGCCCGCCGGACGTGTCTCCGGGCCGGACGGGCATGTCCGTCGATCTGACAGGAACGTGCGTCCGGGACCGGATCGACGTAATAAATTCGGCCTTCTGGCCGACGAAACATCGGCAGCGTAAGTGATTATCCTTCGATTCGTATGCCTCGTTGCGGAACAGACACGATTCGATACCAACCCGCCCCCCGCCCGTTTCCGCGCCGTCCACCCGAGGGCTAAGGTCTGCGCACATCGGTGACCCTGTCACCACGTTGTCCGTACCCCCAAGGACGAGGTGAAGCACCATGCGTGCATCCAGGCCGAAGGTCGCAATCGCGGCCGTCGCGGTCGCGGCCCTCGCGGTTGCAGGCTGCGCCGAGAGCGACCGTGAGAGTGGCTCCGGAGATAGCAAGAAGGACACCCTCGTCTTCGGCGTCGCCGGAGACCCGAAGGTGCTCGACCCCAGCTTCGCCAGCGACGGTGAGTCGCTGCGCGTGGCGCGCCAGGTCTTCGAGACCCTGGTCCGTCCGGAGGAGGGCGGCACCAAGGTGACGCCGGGCCTCGCCGAGTCCTGGACGCCGGATGCGGCGGGCACGACCTGGACCTTCAAGCTCCGCTCGGGTGTCAAGTTCCACGACGGCACCGACTTCAACGCCGAGGCCGTCTGCGTCAACTTCAACCGCTGGTACAACGCCAAGGGCCTCATGCAGAGCCCGGACGTGACCGCGTACTGGCAGGACGTCATGGGCGGGTTCGCCAAGAACGAGAACCCGGACCTGCCGCCGAGCCTCTTCAAGTCCTGCACGGCCAAGGACGCCACCACTGTGGACCTGGCGTTCACCCGGGTGTCCAGCAAGATCCCGGCCGCGCTCATGCTGCCGTCGTTCTCGATCCAGAGCCCGAAGGCGATGGAGCAGTACGACGCCAGCAACGTCACCGGCACCGCCGAGGACATCAAGTACCCGGCGTACGCGATGGAGCACCCGACCGGCACCGGCCCGTTCAAGTTCAAGGCGTGGGACATCGCGAACAAGTCGCTCACCATCGAGCGCAACGACGACTACTACGGCGACAAGGCCAAGCTGAAGACCATCATCTTCAAGACGATCTCGGACGAGAACGCCCGCAAGCAGGCGCTCCGCTCGGGTGACATCCAGGGCTACGACCTGGTCGGCCCGGCCGACGTCGAGCCGCTGAAGAAGGAGGGCTTCAACGTCCTCACCCGGCCCGCCTTCAACATCCTCTACCTGGCGATCAACCAGAAGGGGAACCCGAAGCTGGCCGACCTGAAGGTCCGGCAGGCCATCGCGCACGCGCTGAACCGGCAGGCCCTGGTCGACTCGAAGCTGCCCCCGGGCGCCAAGGTCGCGATGAACTTCTTCCCGGACACCGTCGAGGGCTGGAACGGCGACGTCACCAAGTACGACTACGACCCCGCCAAGGCGAAGGCCCTGCTGGCCGAGGCCGGCGCGTCGAACCTGACGCTGAAGTTCCACTACCCGACCGAGGTCACCCGGCCGTACATGCCGAACCCGAAGGACATCTTCGAGCTGCTCTCGGCGGACCTCAAGGCGGTCGGCATCAACGTCCAGGCCATCCCGCTGAAGTGGAGCCCGGACTACCTCAACGCCACCACCTCCGGCAACAAGCACGACCTGCACTTCCTCGGCTGGACCGGTGACTACGGCGACGCGTACAACTTCATCGGCACCTTCTTCGACCGCCCGAAGGACGAGTGGGGCTTCAACAACCCCCAGCTCTTCGCGCAGTTCAAGGACGCCGACACCACCGCCGACGCGGCGGCCCGTACGGAGAAGTACAAGGCACTGAACAAGTCGATCATGGACTTCCTGCCGGGTGTGCCGATCTCGCACTCCCCGCCGGCGATCGTGTTCGGCAAGGACGTGACCGGGATCAAGGCGAGCCCGCTCACCGACGAGCGGTACGCGACCGCAGAGTTCAAGTGATCTGAAGGCACCGTACGCGGGCGGGCGCTGTGACCACAGCGCCCGCCCGCACCCCTCCGCACACCCTCCGAGGCGCCCGTGTTCCGGTTCATCATCAGACGCCTGCTACAGCTGATACCCACGCTGTTCGGGCTCTCCGTCCTGCTGTTCATCTGGCTCCACCGACTTCCCGGCGGGCCCGAGACCGCGATCCTCGGTGAACGGGGCACGCCCGAGACGCGCGCCGCCATCCGGCGCAACCTCGGCCTCGACGAGCCGATCCTGGTCCAGTACGCCCGCTTCCTGCGGCGGATGATCCGGCTCGACCTGGGCACCTCGACCGGTACGAAGCGGGCCGTCACCACGGAGTTCGTGGAACGGTTCCCCGGCACCGTCGAGCTGACGATCATGGCGATGATCCTCGCGGTCGGCATCGGCATCCCGCTCGGCTACCTGGCCGCCCGCCGCCGGGGCCGGTTCCTCGACCACGCCTCGGTCGGCGGATCGCTCATCGGCATCTGCATCCCGGTCTTCTTCCTGGCGTACGTGCTCAAGGCGATCTTCGCGGAGAACCTGGGCTGGTTCCCCTCCAGCGGCCGGCAGGACCCGACCATCGGGGCGACCCGGGTCACCAACTTCTTCGTCCTCGACGGGCTCATGACCCGCGAGTGGGACGCCGCCGCCGACGCGCTCTGGCACCTCGTGCTGCCTGGTATCGCGCTCGCCAGCATCCCGCTCGCGATCATCGTCCGGATCACCCGGGCCAGCGTGCTGGAGGTGCTGAACGAGGACTTCGTCCGCACCGCCGAGGCCAAGGGCCTGACCGAGCGGACCGTCCGCCGCCGGCACGTGCTGCGCAACGCCATGCTTCCGGTGGCCACCTCGATCGGTCTCCAGACCGGTCTCCTGCTCTCCGGCGCGGTGCTCACCGAGACCGTGTTCGCGTTCAGCGGCATCGGCGCGTTCGTCGCCGAGTCGATCAGTCAGCGCGACTACCCGGTGCTGATGGGCTTCATCATGATCATTGCGGTGGTGTACGTGCTGGTGAATCTCCTGGTCGACCTCTCCTACAGCGTGATCGACCCGAGGGTGAGGGTGCGATGACCATCACCACTGGCAAGAAGCGCGAGAAGATCGACCGGCTCGCCGAACTGGCCGCCCGCGACGACGAGCAGGGGGTGAGCCTCTGGAAGGAGGCGTTCCGCCGGCTGCGCCGCAACCCGGCCGCCGTCATCGGCGTGGTCATCCTGGCGGTCTTCGTCCTGGTCGCGGTCATCGGGCCGTTCCTCGTCCCGTACAGCCCGACGGACTCCATCGGCATCCGCGAAGGACTGGTCAAGTCCGGCCAGGGCATCATCCCGGGCGTCTCCGCCGACCACTGGCTCGGCTTCGACCACCAGGGCCGGGACGAGTTCAGCCGGCTCATCGTCGGGGCCCGGCAGACGCTGCTCGTCGGCGTCGTCTCCACCCTGATCGGCCTCGCGGTCGGCGCGCTGATCGGCGGCGTCGCCGGTGCCGCGGCCGGTCTCGGCGGGCGCTGGGGCCGCTGGATCGACACCACCCTGATGCGCTTCATCGACATGCTGCTGGCCATGCCGAGCCTGCTGCTCGCGGTGAGCATCGCGGCACTGCTCGGCGCCAGCCTCACCACCGTGATGATCGCCGTCGGTGTGGTGTCCGTGCCGATCTTCGCCCGGCTGCTGCGCGGCTCGATGATCGCGCAGGCAAACAGCGACTACGTGCTGGCCGCGACGTCGCTCGGCGTGAAGCGCTCCAAGATCGCCCTTACCCACGTGGTGCCGAACTCGATCGCCCCGGTCATCGTGCAGGCCACGCTGACGCTGGCGACCGCGATCATCGAGGCGGCCGCGCTGTCCTTCCTCGGTCTCGGCAACCCCGACTCGGCCATCCCGGAGTGGGGCGTCATGCTCGCCGACGCGCAGCCGTACCTGGGCATCCGGCCGGGCCTGGCGATCTATCCGGCGCTCGGCATCATCATCACCGCGCTCGGGTTCACCCTGCTCGGTGAGGCGATGCGCGAGGCTCTCGATCCGAAGCTGCGGAAGTAGGTCAGTCAGCCATGGCACTGCTCGAAGTGGACGACCTCTCCGTCACGTTCGCCCGTCGTGGGCAGCGCACCGTGCACGCGGTGGACGGGGTGTCCTTCTCGGTCGACGCCGGCGAGGTGGTCGGCCTGGTCGGCGAGTCCGGCTGCGGCAAGAGCGTCACGTCGCTGGCCATCATGGGCCTGCTGCCCAAGCAGCCGGGCCTGCGCGTGGGCGGCAAGGCGGTCTTCGACGGCACCGACCTGCTCCAGCTCGACGACCGGTCGCGCCGCGACATCCGCGGGCGGGACGTCGCGATGATCTTCCAGGACCCGCTCTCCTCGCTGAACCCGGTCATCCCGATCGGGCTCCAGGTGACCGAGGTGCTCGCCCGGCACCGGGGCATGAAGGGCGAGGCGGCCACCAGGGAGGCGGCCGACCTGCTCGACCGGGTGGGCATCCCGGACCCGCGGCGGCGCCTCAAGGAGTACCCGCACCAGCTCTCCGGCGGCATGCGGCAGCGGGCGCTGATCGCCATGGCGGTCGCCTGCCAGCCCCGGCTGCTGATCGCCGACGAGCCGACCACCGCGCTCGACGTCACCATCCAGGCGCAGATCCTGGAACTTCTCAAGGGCCTGGTCCGGGACTCCGGCACCGCCCTGGTCATGATCACGCACGACCTCGGTGTGGTGGCCGGCATGTGCGACACCATCAACGTGCTCTACGCCGGCCGGGTGGTGGAGACGGCCACCCGCCGTCCGCTGTTCCGCCAGCCCCGGCACCCGTACACCGAGGGGTTGCTCGCCTCGGTGCCGCGCCTGGACGCCGGCCGTGGCGAACGGCTGAACCCCATCCCCGGCTCGGTGCGCGACGTCCTGCCCTGGCCGGACGGCTGCGCGTTCGCCCCGCGCTGTGCGCGCCGCGTCGACGAGTGCGTGGGCGAACCGCCGGAGCTGGTGCTCACCCACGACGCGCGCAGCTACCGCTGCGTCAACCCGGTGCCGATCCCCGGCCTGACCCCGGAGGCGGACGCCCGCGCGACCGCGCCGACGACCACCGAACCGGGTGCGGTGCCGGCCCAGGCCGAGCCGGCCGACCCGCCCGCCGTGCCCGGCTTCGGACCGGCTCCGCGCGAGGAGGAGACCCCATGAGCGACAACGACATCCTCGTCGAGGTCCGCGACCTGAAGGTGCACTTCCCGATCCGCCGGGGCGTGATCTTCGACCGGACCGTCGGGCACGTCAAGGCGGTCGACGGGGTCGACCTGAGCATTCCGCGCGGCAAGACGTACGGGCTGGTGGGCGAGTCGGGCTGCGGCAAGTCCACGCTGGGCCGGGCGCTGCTCCAGCTCAACCCGCCGACCAGCGGCGAGGTGAAGTTCGACGGCGTCGAGCTGACCACGCTGCCGGCCGGCAAGCTGCGCGCGATGCGCCGCCGGATGCAGATGATCTTCCAGGACCCGATGTCCAGCCTGGACCCCCGGCAGAACGTCGAGTCGATCCTGACCGAGGGCCTCCAGACCCACGGCATCGGCGCCAACCGGGACGACCGGCGGCGGATCATCGGCGAGACGCTCGACGCGGTCGGCCTGCCCAAGTGGGCGCTGTCCCGCTACCCGCACGAGTTCTCCGGCGGCCAGCGCCAGCGCATCGGTATCGCGCGCGCCCTGGTGCTCGGCCCGGAGCTGATCGTCGCCGACGAGCCGGTCTCCGCGCTGGACGTGTCGATCCAGGCGCAGGTGGTGAACCTGCTCGACGAACTCCAGGACAGCCTCGGCCTGACCTACCTGGTCATCGCGCACGACCTGGCCGTGGTGCGGCACATCTCCGACATCGTCGGCGTGATGTACCTGGGCGCGCTGGTGGAGGAGGCGCCGAGCGACCGGCTCTACACCGAGCCGCTGCACCCGTACACCCGGGCGCTGATGTCGGCGGTGCCGGTGCCGGACCCGGACGTGGAGGACCGCCGCGAGCGCATCCTGCTCGCCGGTGACCTGCCGTCGCCGGCCAACCCGCCGTCGGGCTGCCGGTTCCACACCCGATGCCCGTGGGCGCAGCCGACCCGCTGCGCCGACGAGCGGCCGGAACTGCGCCAGATCGGTGCCAGCCGGGTGGCCTGCCACTGGGCCGAGCAGATCGCCGCCGGCGAGCTGCGCCCGCACGAGGTGACCGCGAAGATCACCCGCCCGGAGGGCGAGGGCGAGGAGCCGGGCGTGGTCTCCGCGCCCAGCGAGCCCGGCTCGTACGTCTGACATGACGAAGCGCGTCCCCACCCGGCCCGGGTGGGGACGCGCTTCGTCGTCGGTCAGCCCTCGGGGCGGTTGAGCAGGCCCACCGCGATCGTGTGCACGGCGTCCAGCGCGGCCGGGTCGGCCAGCGGCGCGGAACCGCCGGTGACCGCGTACCACTCGTCGGCGTCCTTGTACTGCACCCGCAACGTCACCCGGCCGTCGGCGTGCTCGGTGCGCAGCGTCAGCTCGCCGGTCACCACGCCCACCTCGTCGGTCATGACCCCGCCCGGACCGGCGGTGATGTCGGTGGTGCGGTCCGCCGGTCCGGCCGGCGCGCCCCCGGCCGGAGCACCCGGCACCGCGTCGGCGGTCATGCCCGCCCCGGCCACGTCCGCGGACGCCGGCTGCCGGCCGTCCGCCGTCATCCCGGCCGAGGCCGGACCGGCGGGTGCGGCGTCTGTCTCCGGCGTGCCCGCCGGGGCCGGTGTGGCGTCCGGCCCGGTCACGGTTTGCTCGCCCATGTGCAGCCCTCCAGCATGTCGGTGAGAGCGGCCTTCTCGGCACTTGTCACAGTCAGCCGCCAGTAGTGCTTGACCGTCACCCAGTCCGCCGCGTACTGACACCAGGACGACCGGTTCGGCGGCTTCCACTGGGACGGATCCTGGTCACCCTTTGCCCGGTTGGACCGCGCCGAAACCGCGATGAGCTGCGGCCGGGTCAGGTCGTTGGCGAAGTCGCCGCGCTTCGAGTCGTCCCACTCGGCCGCGCCCGAACGCCACGCGGCGGCCAGCGGGACGGTGTGGTCGATGTCCACGTCCGACGGGTCGTTCAGCACCACACCGTCGTAGACGCTCTCCCACCGGCCGCCCACCACGTTGCAGCCGGACAGCTTGATGCCCTCGCCGTCGCGTTGCAGCACGCTGTCGCGGACGTCGCAGTTCTTGCCGGTGCCGCGCCAGTGCGGGAAGCGGGAACGGCTGTAGCCCTTCATCGACCCGGCCGTGGCCACTGTGAGCTCACCGAGCTGCTTGTTGACGTTCCCGGCGGCGCTCGGCGGCGCCTCCGGCTCGGTGACCGACACGTCGCAGCCGGCCACGCCGAGGGCGAGCACCGCGCTCAGCGCGGCCGCCAGCCCGGCTCGGGCTCCTGATCTCGTACGCACAGACGACACCTCTCCAGCTTGCGTGCTCCGGGCGAGTCCGCACAGTACCCGGCGGCGGTTTCCGTGATTCGTGGCGTCGAGGATGGGCGGCGGGCAGAGTGGTGAGACGTGACCGCACCCGCTCCCGCGCTGCGTACCGGCTCCACCGCCGGACGCGGCACCCTGCTCGCCGCGATCCTCGCCTCCGGCATGGTGTTCCTCGACAGCACTGTCGTCAACGTCGCGCTGCCGCGCCTCGGCGCCGAACTAGACGCCACAGTCGCCGGTCTGCAGTGGACCGTGAACGGCTACCTGCTCATGCTCGCCGCGTTCGTCCTGCTCGGGGGTGCGCTCGGCGACCGGTTCGGGCGGCGGCGCGTCTTCCTGCTCGGCGTGGTCTGGTTCGCCGTGGCGTCGGTGCTCTGCGGGCTGGCCCAGGACACCGGATGGCTCGTCGCCGCCCGGTTCCTCCAGGGTGCCGGCGGGGCGCTGCTCACCCCCGGGTCGCTGTCCGTGCTCCAGGCCAGCTTCCACCCCGACGACAGGGGCCGGGCCATCGGCACCTGGTCCGGACTGTCCGGGGTGTCCACAGCGCTCGGCCCGCTGCTCGGCGGCTGGCTCATCGACACGCTCTCCTGGCGGTGGATCTTCTTCGTCAACCTGCCGCTGGCCGTCGGCGTGGTGCTCGCCGCGCTGCGCTGGGTGCCGGAGAGCCGGGACGAGGAGGTCTCGCGTACCGGAGGCGGGCGGCGTTTCGACGTGACGGGCGCGCTGCTCGGCGCGCTCGCGCTCGGCGGCGTCACGTACGCGCTGATCGACGCCCCGGCGCGCGGCCTGGACTCCCCGGCGGTGCTCGCCGCGGCGGTGCTCGGGGTGGTCGCCGTGGTGGTCTTCGTGCTGGTCGAGCGGCGGCGCGGTGACACCGCGATGCTGCCCACCGGGCTGTTCTCCAGCCGGCTGTTCTCCGTGCTGAACGTCTTCACAGTGGTGGTGTACGCGGCGCTCGGCGGGTTCACCTTCTTCCTCGCCGTCTACCTGCAGAACGTCGTCGGCTGGTCGGCGCTGCTCACCGGCCTGGCCACCGTGCCGATGACGGTGCTGCTGCTGGTCGGCTCGCCGCGCGCGGGTGCGCTGTCGGCCCGCATCGGCCCCCGGCTGCCACTCACCGTCGGCCCGGTGATCGCCGCCGTGGGCCTGCTGCTGTTGCGCCGGGTCGGGCCGGGCGCGTCGTACTGGGTGGACGTGCTGCCGGGCGTGGCGCTGTTCGGCGCCGGGCTCACGCTCGTGGTGGCGCCGCTGACCACGTCGGTGCTCGGCGCCGTGTCGGACCGGTTCGCCGGGGTGGCGAGCGGCTTCAACAACGCCGCGTCCCGGGCCGGTGGCCTGCTCGCGGTGGCCGCGTTGCCGCTGCTGGTCGGGCTGTCGGGCACCGGGTACGAGCAGAAGGGCGCCCTGGCCGACGCGTACCGGGGGGCGCTGGCGTGGTGCGCCGGGCTGCTGCTGGCCGGGGCCGTGCTCGCCGCAGTGCTGATTCACCGCCCGCCGAAGCAGAGCGGGGGCCCGGCCTGAAGCCGGACCCCCGCGTCGCCGGAATCAGGCGCGGGTGCGGTTCACCGCGCTCGTGACCGCCTTGATCGAGGCGGTGACGATGTTCGCGTCCACCCCGACGCCCCACACCGTACGGCCGTCCACCTCGCACTCGACGTACGCGGCGGCCTGCGCGTCCCCACCGGAGGACAGCGCGTGCTCGTGGTAGTCGAGCACCCGTACCGCCACGCCCAGGGACTGCAACGCGTTGACGTACGCGTCGATCGGACCGTTGCCGACGGCGGTGAGCGCGCGGGTCTCGCCGCCGAAGCCGACGCGGGCGTCGATCTCGACCTTGCCGTCGACGGTGCCGATGGTGTACTCGGCCAGCTTCACGGCCGGGTCCACCTGGTGGTCGACCAGGTAGTTGCGGGCGAAGATCTCCCACATCGCGCCCGGCTCGACCTCGCCGCCGTCGTTGTCGGTGACCTGCTGCACCACGCCGGAGAACTCGATCTGGAGGCGGCGCGGCAGGTCGAGCTGGTGCTCGGTCTTCATGATGTACGCGACGCCGCCCTTGCCGGACTGCGAGTTGACCCGGATGACCGCCTCGTAGGTGCGGCCCAGGTCCTTCGGGTCGATCGGCAGGTAGGGCACGGCCCAGGTGAAGTCGTCGACCGGCACCCCGGCCGCCGTCGCGTCGGCGTGCAGCGCGGCGAAGCCCTTGTTGATCGCGTCCTGGTGGGAGCCGGAGAACGCGGTGTAGACCAGGTCGCCCGCGTACGGGTGGCGCTCGTGCACCGGCAGCTGGTTGCAGTACTCGACGGCGCGCTTGATCTCGTCGATGTTCGAGAAGTCGATCATCGGGTCGATGCCCTGGGAGAACATGTTCAGGCCCAGCGTCACCAGGTCGACGTTGCCGGTGCGCTCACCGTTGCCGAACAGGCAGCCCTCGATCCGGTCGGCGCCGGCCAGCAGGCCCAGCTCGGCGGCGGCCACGCCGGTGCCCCGGTCGTTGTGCGGGTGCAGGCTCAGCACCAGGCTGTCCCGCCGGGGCAGGCGCCGGTGCATCCACTCGATCGAGTCGGCGTAGACGTTCGGCATCGCCATCTCGACGGTGGCCGGCAGGTTGATGATCAGCTTCCGGTCCGGCGTCGGGTCGATCACGTCGATGACCGCCGAGCAGACCTCCAGCGCGTACTCCAGCTCGGTGCCCGTGTACGACTCCGGCGAGTACTCGTAGTGGATGTCGGTGTCCGGGGTGTGGATCTCCGCGTACTTCTGGCACAGCCGCGCGCCCTGGGTGGCGATGTCGGTGATGCCGTCGCGGTCCAGGCCGAAGACCACCCGGCGCTGCAGCGTCGAGGTGGAGTTGTAGAAGTGCACGATGGCCCGGTGGGCGCCGCGCAGCGACTCGAAGGTCCGCTCGATCAGGTGCTCCCGGCACTGGGTCAGCACCTGGATGGTGACGTCCTCCGGGATCAGGTCCTGCTCGATCAGTTGCCGTACGAAGTCGTAGTCGGTCTGGCTCGCCGACGGGAAGCCGACCTCGATCTCCTTGTAGCCCATTTGTACCAGGAGCTGGAACATCCGGCGCTTACGCTCGGGTGACATCGGGTCGATCAGGGCCTGGTTGCCGTCGCGGAGGTCGACTGCGCACCAGCGGGGCGCGGCCTCGACGCGGCGGGTGGGCCAGGAGCGGTCCGGCAGGTCGACGCCGAACTCCCTGTCGTACGGGACGTAGCGGTGGACCGGCATCCGGCTGGGGCGCTGGCTGGCGAACGGATCGGTGGCGGTGACAGGTTGAGCCATCTCGGAGTGCTCCCTGGAACATGTGGCGTCAGCAGATCGGAAAGGTGTCGGCGGGCTGCCGGGCGACGGTGCGCGGCGGTGCCGAGAAGAAGATCGGATGTGCTGGACGGCGCGTAGCGACTCCGCGACGAGGTGCCGGCCGGTCAGGCCTCGTCGCGGCAGCCAAGGAGAAGGTACGCGCGCCACATGACAAGGTCACCCTACGTGGTGGGACGGGCGGTGGGAAGGCCGGTCCGGACTATGGGATCAGAGTCACCGAGTCGGCGGACCTGGACACGCGCGGTAGCCGAGGCGTCCGCTCCGCCCGGGCCACCGCCGGCACGATCGCCAGCCCGACCAGGACGAACAGCGCCGCGGCCGGGTACCAGCCCCAGCCGCCGGTGCTCACGCCGAGCGCGGTCAGCCCGGCCGGAGCGATCAGGAACTGCACCTGGGAGCCGAGCCCGAACGCGCCGACGTACGCGCCGCGCTGGGCGGCGGGCGGCAGCGTGGCGGTCAGTCCCCAGGCGCCCGCCGACTCGATCAGCTCGGCCAGGATGAGCAGCGTCGCGGCGCCGACCAGCACCGCCACGGTGAGCGGTCCCCGGGTCGCGCCGGAGATCGGCAGGACCAGGCAGAACCCGGCGATCAGCACCGCGCCCCGGCGGGACGCCCGGGCCGCGCCCGGCGCGTCGTCCGCGCCCCGGCTGGCCCGCACCTGGAACAGCACGATCAGCACGGTGTTGAGCAGCACCAGCGCGGCGATGATCGTCTTCGGTGCGTCGGTACGGGTGAGGATCCACAGCGGCATCACCGTCAGGTAGAGCGTCTGGTGCGCGGTGAGCAGCCCGGACAGCAGCGCGACGGTCATGAACGGCCGGTCCCGCAGCACCGCCAGCCGGCTCATCGGTTCGGCCGTGCGGGTCACCTCCGGCAGCCGGGGCAGCCGGTGCACGAAGGCGGCGGTCACCAGGAAGACCACGGCGATGAACCAGACCATCCCGCGGTACGCCCAGATCGTGTCGACGGCCAGCACCAGGCCGCTGATCAGCGCGCCGAGCCCGAAGCCGACGTTCAGCGAGGAGCGCTGGTAGGCCATCGCGGTGACCCGTTCCTCCGGGCGCAGCACGTTTATCGAGTAGACCTGGCGGGCGACGCCGGTCGCCGCGCCCGTCACGGCCAGCGCGATCACCACCGCGAGGAACCCGGCGAATCCGCCGACGAACGGGTACGCGGCGAACAGCGCCGCGTCCAGCAGCAGGCAGACGATCCACACCCGCTGCGGCCCGTACCGGTCGGTGAGCCCGCCCAGCGGCACGGTGCCGAGCAGGGACGCCCCCGCGGCGAGGGAGAGGCCGAGACCCACCTGGGCCGGACTCAGTCCGAGCGCCCGGGTGAAGAAGACGGCGCTGCCCGCCTGGAACAGGCCGGTGCCGACGGCGTAGACCATCGCCTGCACGGCCAGGGCGCGGGTCAGCCCGGCCGGTGGTACGACGTCACGGACGGCGGTGCGGATGCTCTCTCTGGCCCCCATGACCGGTGAGCAGATCGTGCCCCCCACGCGAGGGGCGAGCCTTTTAGGCTGAGCCGAATCGGGGGGGTGCGCATGTCCGAGTTGCGGTTCACGCTGGCCGACGTCGCGGGCGTGCGGTTCGGTGTGTCGCCGGCCAACGAGACGGTCATGAGCATGTGGGCGCTTGCCGCTCCGGCCCGCTATCCGGTGCACCTGCCGTGGATCGACCGGGCCCGGGCGACGCTGCGCCGCCCGGAGGTGGCCGAGCGCGTCGCTCCGCTGGTGCATCTCACCCTGCCGCGCCGCTGGCTGCCCGACTTCCTCACCCCGGCGGCCCGCCCGGGGGTGGAGATGAACGGCCAGCTCGACCAGATCGCCGCGACGCCGCCCGACGTGGTGGTCCGGGACCTGCTGGCGACCACGCCGAGCGGGCCGCTGCGCCCGTTCGGGCGGGCGTTGCTCGCCGACCCGACCGAGCTGTTGCCGCGGCTCGTCGAGGCGATGCGCGTCTGGTACGACGAGGCGATCGCCCCGGACTGGCCGCGGATGCGGGCGGTGCTCGACGCCGACGTCGCGTATCGGGCGGCCCAGCTCGCCGAGGGCGGGACGGGGAAGCTGTTCGAGCGGCTCCACCCCGACCTGCGGTGGCTCGGCGACCGGGTGGTCAGCGACGACCCGTTCGAGCGGGACTTCGACCTGCGGGGGCGAGGGCTGGCGTTGAACCCGAGCGTGTTCAGCCGCCAGCGGGTGCTGTGGAACCTGCTGGAGGACTCGTTGCCCGCCGCGGCGTACCCGGTGCGGGCGGTCGGGACGCTGTGGGAACGCGGAACCGAACCGGTCGGCGACGCGCTCGCCCGGGTGGTGGGTGCCGGCCGGGCCGCGTTGCTGCACCTGCTCGACGCGGCGACGACCACCACGGACCTCGCCCGGCTCACCGGGCTGTCCGCCGGGAACGTGTCCCAGCACCTCTCCGCGCTGCACGCCGCCGGTCTGGTCACCCGGTCCCGGGCCGGGCGGCACGTGCTCTACCGCAACACCGAGGTCGGTGCCGCGTTGCTGCGCGCGGCGCGGGGCGGCTGAGCGGGACGCGTCAGGGCGTGCCCGGGCTCGGGGCGTCCCGGCTGACCGGCTCGCCGTCGGTCACCGCGCCGGCCAGCTCGACGGTGCCCGGCGCGGCGCCGGGCTCGCCGGTCAGCGTCAGCGTGCCGAACCCGGCCCGTACCGCCGCCGGTGTGCCGTCCTCCCGGAAGCAGTAGATGCCCACGTCGAGCGGCGCGTTCAGCGACGCCGAGGTGCTGTCGACCGTGTAGCAGGGGCCGTCGGCTCCCGGCAGCGGATCGGCCGGGGAGACGGCGAGCGGCGCACGCCTGTCGGTCAGCACCTCCAGCCAGTCGGTGAACGGGTGCTGCACGCGGGGGTCGAGCCGGCGCGGCACCGCGTCGTCGGCGTCGCCGAGGCGGACGCAGGTCGCCGCCTGCGGCCAGCCGGCCGAGGGGAGCGCGCACTGGAACAGCCCGTCGGAGGTGCCGGCGAGCGAGACGTCCACCGTCCCGGCGTGCCCCCAGCCGGGCACGTCGACCCGCCAGCTGCCGTCGTTGGCGCTGGTGAAGGCCACCGTGCGGGGCGTGCCCTCGGCGGGCGCGAACGCGTACGTGGCGGTGAGGTGGCGGTCCTGCGCCGCGGCGGCCAGCCCGGCCAGTTCCTCGCGGGCGGCGTCGACCTGCACCGGGACCGGGTCGGCGGTGCCGGTGGGCGCCGCCTCGGGGTTGCCGCCGTCGCAGGCGGCCAGCAGTACCGGCAGGGTGAGCGCGAGCACGCCGGTCAGGCGGGCCGCACGTCGATGAGCGTGCACCGGCTCATTCTGCGTCGTGGGGAGGGTCCAGGTCAGCCCACCGTACGGCTGTACCGCTTGGCGTGTCGCGTCCTTCGGGGCTGGTGAGCCGCCCCACGCCGGGGCCGGATGGTGGGATCACCCGACCCGGCGTCACGGGCCGCCCGATAGGCTGAGGCGGTCTGACACGCGCCGCCGGACCGAGAGCACCGGCGGCGTCGGCACGCTCAGGGTCGTCGCTGGGAGGGAGTGCACCGTCGTGGCACTCGTGGTGCAGAAGTACGGCGGGTCCTCCGTCGCCAACGCCGAGCGGATCAAGCGGGTGGCCGAGCGCATCGTGGCCGCCCGCAAGGCCGGCGACGACGTGGTAGTCGTGGTGTCCGCCATGGGCGACACCACCGACGAGCTGCTCGACCTGGCCAACCAGGTCAGCCCGCTGCCGCCGGGCCGCGAGCTGGACATGCTGCTCACCGCCGGGGAGCGGATCTCCATGGCGCTGCTCGCCATGGCCATCCACAACCTGGGGTACGAAGCCCGCTCGTTCACCGGTTCCCAGGCCGGCGTGATCACCACCTCGGTGCACGGCCGGGCCCGGATCATCGACGTCACCCCGGGGCGGCTCAAGGGCGCGCTGGACGAGGGCGCGGTGGTCATCGTCGCCGGTTTCCAGGGTGTCTCGCAGGACACCAAGGACGTGACCACGCTCGGGCGGGGCGGCTCGGACACCACCGCCGTGGCGCTCGCCGCCGCGCTGGAGGCGGACGTCTGCGAGATCTACACCGACGTGGACGGCATCTTCAGCGCCGACCCGCGCATCGTGCCGAACGCCCGGCACATCAAGCAGATCACCTACGAGGAGATGCTGGAGCTGGCCGCCTGCGGCGCGAAGGTGCTGCACCTGCGCAGCGTCGAGTACGCGCGGCGCGCGGGCTTGCCGATCCACGTCCGTTCGTCATACTCGACCAACACCGGCACGATGGTCACCGGATCGATGGAGGACCTTCCTGTGGAACAGGCACTGATCACCGGGGTCGCCCACGACCGCAGCGAAGCGAAGATCACGATCGTCGGCGTGCCCGACGAGCCGGGCGCCGCCGCGTCGATCTTCGACACCGTGGCCGGCGCGGAGATCAACATCGACATGATCGTGCAGAACGTGTCCACCGAGGGCACCGGCCGCACGGACATCTCGTTCACGCTGCCCAAGGCCGACGGCCCGACCGCGATGACCGCGCTCAGCAAGATCCAGGAGTCGGTCAAGTTCAAGGGCCTGCTGTACGACGACCACGTCGGCAAGGTGTCCCTGATCGGTGCCGGCATGCGCTCGCACCCGGGCGTGGCCGCCGGCTTCTTCGCCGCCCTCGGCGCGGCCGGCGTCAACATCGAGATGATCTCCACCTCGGAGATCCGGGTCTCCGTGGTCTGCCGCGACACCGACCTGGACAAGGCGGTCCGCGCCATCCACGACGCCTTCGAGCTGGGTGGTGACACCGAAGCCGTCGTCTACGCCGGCACCGGGCGGTAACGCGCCGTGGCGTCGCTGCCCACCCTCGCCGTGGTCGGGGCGACAGGTGCCGTCGGTACGGTGATGTGCCAGATCCTCTCGTCCCGGCGCAACGTGTGGGGCGAGATCCGGTTGCTCGCCTCCGAGCGGTCGGCCGGTCGGCGCGTGCAGTGCCGGGGCGAGGAGCTGACCGTCCAGGCGCTCACCGCCGACGCGCTCGACGGCGTCGACGTGGCGATGTTCGACGTGCCGGACGACGTCTCGGCGGAGTGGGCCCCGGTCGCCGTCGCACGCGGCGCGGTGGTGGTGGACAACTCCGGCGCGTTCCGGATGGACCGCGACGTCCCGCTCGTGGTCACCGAGATCAACCCCGAGCAGGTACGCAACCGGCCCAAGGGGATCATCGCCAACGCCAACTGCACCACGATGGCGATGATCGTGGCGGTCGCGCCGCTGCACCGCGAGTACGGCCTGCGCGAGCTGGTGCTCGCGTCGTACCAGGCGGTGTCCGGGGCGGGGCAGGCCGGTGTGGACGCGCTGCACCTCCAGCTCGGCAAGATCGCCGGCGATCGGGTACTCGGGTCCCGGGCCGGTGACGTGCGACAGGCGGTCGGCGACGAGCTGGGTCCGTTCCCGGCGCCGCTGGCGCTCAACGTCGTCCCGTGGGCGGGTTCGCTGGCAGACGGCGGCTGGTCCTCCGAGGAGATGAAGCTGCGCAACGAGTCGCGCAAGATCCTCGGGCTGCCCGACCTCAAGGTGTCCGCGACCTGCGTACGGGTGCCGGTGGTGACCGGTCATTCGGTCGCCGTGCACGCGGTCTTCGCCACCGAGGTGGACGCCGAGGGCGCCCGCGAGGTGCTGCGCAACGCGCCGGGCGTGATCCTGGTCGACGACCCGGCGGCCGGGGAGTTCCCGATGCCGATCGACGCGGTCGGCACCGACCCCTCGTGGGTGGGCCGCATCCGCCGAGCGGTCGACGACCCCCGCGCCCTGGACCTCTTCGTGACCGGCGACAACCTCCGCAAGGGCGCCGCCCTCAACACCGCCCAGATCGCCGAACTCCTGGCCAAGGAACTGACCCGCAGCTGAGCGGTGTCCGCTCGCGGCGACCGGGGCGGTGCGTCAGCACGAACCGTTCACCGGGTTGGCCGATCCGGTGTACAGGTACGAGTCCGGGATCCAGGTGCCGTCGGTCAGCTTGTTCCACAGCGTGCTGGTGCCCCAGCGGCCGGTCACTGAGGTGCCGCTCGACGAGCAGGCGACGGCCGCCGTGGCGCCGTCCGCGATCGAGCCGACGACCCCGTACCCGGTGCCCGGCCCGGACCGCCGGCTGACCGACGTGCCGCCGTAGCTGTCGACGATGCCCTCGGTGAAGCCGAGCGCCCCGTAGTTGTACAGCGATCCGCCGACGTTGACGCGCTTCGAGCCGTGCAGCGCGTAGCCCTCGTAGGCCGTGCTGCCCTCTCTCGGCACCCACTTGCCCAGGTTGTGGGTGGCGATCGCCACGTACGCGCCGTTCTGCCGGAATCCCAGGTGCACGTGCCGGCTGCTGGCGGAGCCGCCGCAGGTGATGTCGGTGCCGGTGTCGCCGAGGTAGGTGCCCGCGCTGACCGACGCCCCGTCGACGTCGATGTTGTTCCAGAGGTGGTAGTAGTCGGTGGTGTAGCCCCGGTCGTGGACCACCCGGACCCAGCCCTTGCACATCGTGTACGCGGTGCCGGCCCGCACGGCCAGCACCCGCTGGTCACCGCCGAACAGGTCGATCGAGCTGAACGGTCGCGGGGAGCCGGACCAGCCGTGCGGGCCACCCCTGAGGGTCCACGACTGGCCGAGGGCGAACGGCAGGCGCATACCGGTGCGGTAGTCCCCGTTGGCGGACAACGTGCCGAGGGTGGTGAAGGCGTCCCGCTCGCCGCGGGCGAGGACGGACGCGGGCGCCGCAGCGGCCAGGTCGGCGAAGGTGGCCTCGCCCTCCAGGGCGACCTGCCAGTCGCCGCGCTGCTGGCGGGCGATGAAGATCCAGCCGGACGGGTACAGCCCTTCCTTCCGCGGGGCGACGAGCACGGCGGTGCCGAAGGCCCAGGCCCGGCCGTCGCGGCGGGTGACTGTCACCCGGGTGTCCTCCACGCCGGCGGCGCGGATCTCCTGGTCCGTCGCGACCGCGGCTTCTTCGAGAAGTTTGTGCCGTACGGCGGTGGTGACGTCGTCGGCCGGTGCGGCCTGGGCGCTGTTCGGCACGGTGCCGATCACTGCGGCGACGAGCAGGATCGCGGTGGCGGTGCCGAGCCGGCGTCGCGTTTTGATCATGTCCTCTCCCAGGGGGGTGTCGAGAGGCTGACGCGTGTCCGACGGACGATATCTGAATAATTTACATGTGTCTATGTTTGTCAGGCGGCGGAGAGGTGTACGCCGTCCCGGCCGTGGCGCTTCACCGCGTAGAGGGCCTGGTCGGCACGGTGCAGGGTGCGCTCGGGGGACTCACCGGGCCTCGGCAGGGCGACGCCGACGCTGATCGTCCGGCCGGTACGGCGGGCCGCCTCGGTGAGCCGTTCGGCGATCCGGACCGCCTCCTCCGGGCGGCTCACCTCGATCACCGCCACGAACTCGTCGCCGCCGGTCCGGTACAGCTCGTCGCCCTGGCGCAACGCGCCTTCGAGGGCCCGTGCCAGACCCACCAGCAGCCGGTCGCCGGCCTGGTGGCCGTACGTGTCGTTGACGTCCTTGAACCCGTCCACGTCGATCGCCAGCAGCGCGGTACGCCCCGGCGTGGCGGTGGCGATCCGCTGCCCGAACGGGCCGGTGTGACGCAGCCCGGTGAGCGGGTCCGAGCTGGCCTGCTCGCGCAGCCGGGCGAGCGTACGCAGCCGGTCCAGGCAGGTCCACGCCTGCCCGGCGAGCAGCTCGATCAGGTTGACGGTGGTCGGGTCGGGGCGCAGGCGCTGTTCGTCGGCCACGAGCAGCACGCCACCGGAGGCGGGTGTGCCGACCGGCACCGCCACCAGCGTGCGCGCGCCGGCCCGGGTCAGCGGCAGGTACTCCTCGGTGGGCGGGTGGCCCGCCTCGCCCAGCGTGTACGCCGAGCCGTACCGGTGGGCCCGGTCGATCATGCGGTCCAGCGCTACCGGTCCGGCCTCTTCCAGCTCGGCTCGGATGCGCGCCTCCAGCGCCCCCGGGGTGCCGGTGGGCGCGCCGAGGCGCGGGCCGCGTCGGCCGGTGAGCACCAGTACGGCGGCGGAGAGCGCTGACACGTCCCGGGCCGCGGCGAGCGCGGCGGTCATCAGGTCCCAGTCCGTCGGCGCGGCGGTGAACGCGGCGGCGTGCCGCAACAGCTTCTCGCTGCGGCTCTCGGCCGGCGGCCCGCCGAGCGCGGCGATCCGCCCGCCGAGGCGGTCGGCCACCAGCTCTGCTGTCTCCCGCCATGCGGCGAGCACGACCGGCTCGCTCCACTGGAGGTCGAGCACGCCGATCGGGCGGCCGTCCGGGTCGCGTACCGGCACGCAGAGTTCGGCGGTGACGTCCGGGCGGACCTCGAGGTAGTCGGGGTCGGCGCCGACGTCGGGCACGGCGGCGGTGATCCCGGAGGCGTAGACCCGCCGTACCACCGAGGGTTCGGGCCGGTGGCGGCCCGGCGGAGTGCCGTCGGCGGTGGCCGGCACGTGCGAGAAGACCTGCCAGGCGCCGGTCGCGGCGACGCAGCGCAGACGGTCGTGGACGCGCAGCAGGACGGTGGCGGTCGCTGGGGTGTGCCGGGCGAGCGCGGCGACGGTCCACTGGCACGCCTCCGGGACGGTCGACGCCGTGGGGAGGCGCACCGTGACGTCGCGGAGGACTCGCTCGTGGTCCACGTCGTTCCTGCTCGGAGGGGGTCGGGTCGCGATCAAGGGTACTCAGCGCAACCGCCGCCGACCTTCGTACACATGTGCTATCCACAGGCTGTGGACGCAGCCTGTGGGCAGAAGCGGGCCTGCGCGGGGAGGGTGTGCGGCGATAGCGTGAGGGCCCGGGCACCCGAGGAGGCGGCCGATGCTCATCGCCCA
The DNA here is from genome assembly GCF_024519755.1 of Micromonospora sp. Mcm103. Lineage (NCBI taxonomy): Bacteria > Bacillati > Actinomycetota > Actinomycetes > Micromonosporales > Micromonosporaceae > Micromonospora > Micromonospora sp. Mcm103. The sequence goes on along the minus strand of NZ_JALJRJ010000007.1, from coordinate 206,707 downwards.
GCTCAGCGACCCGCACGTGACCACCGGCCCGCTCGCGGCCGACCCGGCGTCCGGGCTGCACCGGGCGCTCGGCACGGTGCTCGCGCTGCGGCCCCGGCCCGACTGCGTGGTGATCACCGGTGACCTCACCGCCAACGGCCGGCCGGACGAATACCTCGCCCTGCGCGAGATCGTCGGCGCGTTCCCGCTGCCTGTGCACCTGGTGACCGGCAACCACGACGACCGCGAGTCGCTGCTCGACACGTTCGGCGGCACCCCCTACCTGGCCGGTGGCTTCTCGGCGCACTACCACGTCGACCTGCCGGACGCGACGCTCGTGGTGCTCGACTCGCTCACCCCGGGCAGCCCCGGCGGGCGGCTCGGCGACGAGCAGCTCGCCTGGCTGGACGGGGTGCTCGCCGGGCGTACCGACGCGCCCGCCGTCGTGTGCCTGCACCATCCGCCGGTCACCGTGGGCGTGCCGGGCATGGACGCGATGGGCCTCGCCGACGCCGACGCGCTCGCCGCCGTGGTCGGCCGTCACCCCCATGTCGTACGCGTCGCCGCGGGTCACCTGCACCGTCAGGTGACGAGCGCGTTCGCCGGTACGGTGCTGACCACCGCGCCGAGCACCTGGATCCAGGTGAGCCTGAGCATGACCGAGGAGGAGGAGCCGGGGTTCGTCGCCGAGCCGACCGCCTTCCTGCTGCACCTGATCGCCGACGGCGGCTGCGTGACGCACACCGTCCAGGTCAGCCACGCCGCCGGGCGCACCTGCTGGTTCTGAGCCGCGCCGCCGATGCTCTGGTACGTCGCGTACGGCTCGAACCTGCACGCCGCGCGGCTCGACTGGTACCTGCGTGGCGGATGCCCACCGGGCGGGCTGCGCACGTACCCCGGCTGCCGGGACCGCCGGCCACCGCGCCGGACGGTTCCGGTGCTGATCCCCGGCGGCGTCTACTTCGCCGGTGAGTCGCGGGCCTGGACCGGCGGCATGGCGTTCTACGATCCGCTGCTGCCCGGCCGGGCGGCGGCGCGCGGCTACCTGGTGACCGTCGAGCAGTTCGCGGACATCGCCGCGCAGGAGATGTACCGGCCGCCCGGCGCCGACCTGGCCGGGATCCTCGCGGCGGTCGAGACCGGGCGGGCGACGCTCGGGCCGGGCCGGTACGAGACGCTGCTGCGCGTCGGCGTCCACGAGGGCCTGCCGATGCTCACGTTCACCGCGCCGCACCGGGCGGTGGAGGTGCGGTGGACCCGGCCCGCCCCGGTCTACCTCGGGATGCTGGCGCGCGGGCTGCGCGAGGCGCACGGCTGGGACGCCGCGCAGACCGTCGGCTACCTGGCGGGCCGGCCGGGGGTCGCCGGGCGGTGGACCCGGCCGGCGTTGCGCAGGCTGGTCGCCGCCGACTGAAGGCCGTGGCGATTTGTCCTGATGCAACCGCCCTCGGCGTCCCTCGCGTCCATCAGCCGTAGGGTCCCGGGAAGGAGCGGCATGCGGGCCGAGGACGAGACCGAGTACGTGGCGTACGTGCGGGCACGGCTTCCCGCGCTGCACCGCACCGCGTACCTGATCTGCGGTGACGCGCACCTGGCGGACGACATCGTGCAGACGACGCTGACCAAGCTCTACCGGTACTGGCGGCGGGCGGCCGCGGCGGACGACACCGACGCGTACGTCAGGCGGATCCTCATCCACACCTATCTGGACGAACGCCGGCGCGGGTGGTTCCGGATCCGGCTGCTGCCGCAGGCGCCGGAACGACCGGCCGCCGCGCCGCCGGACGTCGAGGAACGCGACGGCGTCCAGGATCTGCTGGCCGGCCTGCCACCGGCCCAGCGGGCCGTGCTGACCCTCCGTTTTCTCTGCGACCTTCCCGTCGCGGAGGTGGCGAGCCTGCTCAACTGCTCGACCGGCAACGTCAAGAGCCACACCTCTCGCGGCCTCGCGAAGCTGCGCCGCCGGCTCGACCTGGAGACCTGCACCGACAACCGAGCGGGAGGATGACATGACCTGGGACGAGGACCGGGCGGGTGCGATCGTCCGCCGGGAGTTGACCCGGGTCGAGGTTCCGCCGAGCCGGATCGACCCGGGTGCGGTGCTGATCGCCGTACGCCGGGCCGAGCGGCGGCGTCGCCGGCTCACCGTCGGCCTCGCGGCGGCCACGGTGCTCGCGATCGGGCTCGGGTCCGCGGTGGCGCTGGGCGGCGACGGCCGCGACCGGGGCATGGACGACATCGTCGGCCGGCCGTCCCCGGGCCCGACCGAGACCCGCGCCGTGCCCACCGTGGACCAGGTGCGGGTACGGATGAGCGCGAGTCCGGCCGAATGCACCTCCGAGCAGTACGACACGCCGGACGAAGCGTACTTCCCGAGCCTGGGCGCGGTGGACCCGAGCGGCCGGTTCCTCGCGGGGACCTCTTCGGCGGAGGACTGGCGGAAGACGGGTTTCCGCACCTACCTGGTGATCTGGGACCGGGGGAAGGCGAGTCTCGTGGAGCTGTCACGTGCGTTCCAGGCCACCGTGACCGCGATCAACTCCGCGGGTGTGGCAGTCGGCAACCGGTGGGACGGCGTGAGCCGGCCCGACGTGCCCTGGGTCTATCGGGACGGGCAGGTGCGCAACCTTCCCCTGCCCGAGGGCTACCGGGACGTCCGTCCGGTCTCGGTCGACGCCGCCGGGGAGATCCTGGGAGTCGCCGGCGGCAACGGCGAGAAGGCGGTACTGGTCCGGTGGGACGCCGCGGCGCAGACTCCTCCCCGGGTCGTCACGGACCCCTTCGGTGCCTTCCTCGGCTGGGCGCCCGACGGCACGGTCACCGAGAGCGTGATTCCCGCCGGGGAGACGGCGGCCGTCCGGATCTCCCGGCCGGACGGCGGCACTCTGGTGCAGCCCGCCGCGCCCGGCTGGCATCTCCGCCGGGACGCTGCGTTGCAGGGCGACTGGCTGGCCGGAACCGTCAGGGGCGTCGGTACCGAGAAGTCGTCACCGGCGCAGTGGAACGTCCGGACGGGCCGGCTCACGGTGTTCGCCGGTCTGGACACCCACCGGCTCGACAACGTCTCCACCGACCGGAACGGGCGCCTGCTCGTCTGGATGCCTCGGCAGGACTGGTTCCTGGTCGAACCGGACGGGACGGCGCGGCGGATACCGAGGAGCCTGACGGGCGAGGGCCTGACGAGGGGAATCCTCTTCGACGACGCGGGACGCATCTACGGCGGGGCGGTCGACGAGAACGGGCGGCAGTGGCCGGTCGTCTGGCAGTGCCGGTGACCGGCACGCCCGGCAGTGAGTCGAGTTCGGACAGTTCGCTCGATATGCCGAGCCGTCGTACATGAACGACCGTTCGGTCCGCGATGGGTGACCGGCAGGAGGTGATTCCGGCAAGGACGGTTGCCAGCGCAACGAATTCCGCGTGACATGAGCGTCGGCGCCGGCTCCCTGTCCCTGGGAGCCGGCGCCTTCGACGGCGGCGGGCATCGACGCGTGCGCCCGCGCGGAATTTCACCTGACCGTCATGTCCGACTCGTCCGGCAGACCGGTACGGGCCGCCCGAGACAGCGACGATTCCTGATGCCACCCCGTTCGACCTGGCGGCCGGTGGATGAGAAGCTACCCCGGCGGGGCGGCGTTCCCCCGAGTACCGCCCTCCGCGATCGACACCTGTCACGGCACGGACCAGGGTCGCCGGGCGCACCATCGCCCGGACGCCACATACCGGCATCTCACGAGGAGTTCCATGTCCGTCACCGGGATGCGACGCCGGGCCGCCGTCGGCCTGGCCGCACTCGCCGCGACCGCGTTCACCGCTGTCGCCGTCACCCCCGACCAGGCCGAGGCCCGCCCGAAGCCGGTCGACGTCCAGTTGCTCGCGATCAACGACTTCCACGGCAATCTGGAGCCGCCGACCGGTTCCAGCGGCAGCATCGACGGCCAGCCGGCCGGTGGCGCGGAATACCTGGCCAGCCACCTGAAGTCGATGCGCGCCGAGGCCAAGGCGCAGGGCAAGGGCACCGTCACCGTCGCCGCCGGTGACCTGATCGGCGCCTCGCCGCTGCTGTCCGCCGCGTTCCACGACGAGCCCACCATCGAGGAGATGAACCTCGCCGGGCTGGAGTTCGCGAGCGTCGGCAACCACGAGTTCGACGAGGGCGCGGCCGAGCTGCTGCGCATGCAGCGCGGCGGCTGCCACCCGGTGGACGGCTGCGCCGACGGCACCCCGTTCGGTGGCGCCAAGTTCTCGTACCTCTCGGCGAACGCCTTCAAGACCTCCACCGGCCTGCCGCTGATGCAGCCGTTCGGCATCAAGATCGTCAAGGGTGTCCCGATCGGTTTCATCGGGATGACCCTGGAGGGCACCCCGAACATCGTCAGCCAGCAGGGCGTCGCCGGCCTGCGGTTCACCGACGAGGCCGACACCGCCAACAAGTACGCCAAGATCCTGCGCCTGCTCGGGGTCAAGAGCATCGTCGTGCTGCTGCACGAGGGCGGCGTGCAGAACGGCGGCGGCATCAACGACTGCACCGGCTTCAGCGGCCCGATCGTCGACATCGCCAACCGGATGGACCCGTCCATCGACGTGATCGTCAGCGGGCACACCCACGCCGCGTACAACTGCAACATCAACGGCAAGCTGGTCACCAGCGCCAGCTCGTTCGGCCGCCTGGTCACCCAGATCGACCTGAAGATCGACCCGCGTACCCGCGACGTGGTCACCGCGTCCGCGAACAACGTGGTGGTCACCCGGGACGTCGAGAAGGACCCGGCCTCGACCGAGCTGATCAACCGGTACAAGACCGCGCTCGGCCCGGTGGCCGACCGGGTGGTCGGCGAGACCACCGCCGCGATCACCAAGACCCAGGAGAACCTGTACCAGACCGGGGTCGACGTCAACGGCAAGCCGACGTACCAGACCGGTGAGTCGCCGCTCGGCAACGTGATCGCCGACGCGCAGCTCGCCGCCACCGACACCGAGCAGAACGCGGTCGCCGCGTTCATGAACCCCGGTGGCGTCCGCGCCGACCTCGACGCCGGCCCGGTCACCTACGCCGAGGCGTTCACCGTGCAGCCGTTCGCCAACAACCTGGTGACGCTGGACCTGACCGGCGCGCAGCTCTACTGCATGCTGGAGCAGCAGTTCACAGTCGCGCGTGTGCTCTACGCGTCCTCGACCGTCAACTACGTCGTGGACGTCAACGGCACCACCGCGCCGGCCGGCACGCCGTGCGCCGGCACCCGCGTGGTCCGGGGCAGCCTCACCATCAACGGCACCCCGGTGACCGACACCGCCACCTACCGGGTCACCGTGAACAACTTCCTCGCCGGTGGCGGCGACGGCTTCAGCGTCCTGACCGGCGGCACCAACGCGGTGACCGGCCAGATCGACCTGGACGCCTTCACCGCGTACCTGACCGAGAAGTCGCCGGTCTCCCCGCCGGCGCTGGACCGGATCCGCACGACCACCGAGGTCGCGGCCGGCTGACGGCCGACCGCACCGCCGACGGGCCCCGAAGCGTTCGCTTCGGGGCCCGTTCGTGTCGGGCTGCCCGCCTCGTCCCAGGCCGCCGGCTTCGATGTCAGGCCGTCGCCCGCGCGGGCTCCGGCGTCGCGGCGGCCGTCACGCGGCCGTCCTGTGCGGCGGTGAGCAGCGGACGCAGCGACAGCGCGAGCACCGAGGCGGCCAGGCAGCCGCCCACCACCACCGCCACCCAGACCCGGCCGTTCGCCGCGCCGATCAGCGGGCCGGCGGTGACCGGGCCGACCACGCCGCTGATCCCGAAGATCATCGAGCTCATCGCGTTGTACCGGCCGCGCAGCTCGTCGGTGGCGAGCGCGTTGGTGATCGCGGGCATGACCGGCGACAGCATCGTCTCGCCGAACCCGAAGATGGCCGAGCAGGCCACCACGCCGAGCGCCGCGAGCACCGCGTTGCCGCTGCCCACCACGCCCGCCGCGCCGAGCACCAGCCACGCGCCGGCGAAGACCGCACCGACGGTGGCGAGTGCACGGGTACGGCTGCGCCCCTCCAGCCGCCGGATCACCAGCAACTGCGAGAGCACGATCATCACCGTGTTCGCGGCCAGCGCCCACGCCACCACCCGGGGCGTCACCTCGACCACCCGGACCGAGTACGCCGCGAAACCCACCTCGATCTGCGCGTACCCGCAGGTGGTGAGCACCAGGCCGAAGACGACCAGGCGGCGGAACGGCCGGTCCCGCAGCACCGTGAGGTAGCCGCCGGGCCTCCCGTCGGCGGACTTCGCGCCGGCGGCCACGGCCGGGCGGCGTCCGACGTGCGGCAGCGTGAGCAGGATCAGCGCGGGGGTCAGGTAGCTCACCGCGTCCAGCAGGTAGATCACCTCGAAGGTGATCGGACGGGCCACGTCGACCACCGCGCCGGAGATCAGGCCGCCGGTGCCGATACCCAGGTTGAGCAGCGCGAAGTTGAGCCCGAAGACGCGCTGCCGCTCGCCGTCGTCGGTCAGCGACGCGAGGATCGTGTTCTGCCCGGCCCAGATCGCCGAACTGCCGACGGCGATCAGCGTCATCACGCCGAACGCCGAGGCGGTCGAGTCGACGAGCGCCAGCGAGCCGGTGCCGATCGCCTCGATCACCAGGCAGGGCAGCACCACCCGGCGCGCGCCGAACCGGTCGATGAACGTGCCGGCCAGCGGCGAGAGAGCCAGCGTGACAGCGCCGAACCAGCCGATCACCAGCCCGGCCCGGGTGTCGGTCAGGCCGCGTACGTCGGTGAGGTAGATGAACAGGAACGGCAGGGTGAGGCCGCGCCCGACAGCGGAGAACAACGTGCCGAGCAGGATCCGGCGGGCTTCGGGACGGGCGGGCAGGGCGCGGCGCAGCATGGCAGGGATTCTGTTCGGCGGGTACGACGACCGCGACCCGTTTACCCCTTACACACGCGGTCGCCGGGCCGGAAGGTGAGCGAGCACACGTGCTCTGCCATGCTGACCCGGTGACGACGACCTGGCGGCACCTGCCCGCACCGGCCCGCGAGATCGCCGAGACGGCCACCGGCGCGGTGGGCGCCGCGCAGGCCCGCGACGCCGAGGCGTACGCCCCGGCCGTCGAGCGGCTGGCCGCCGCCGACCGGTCCGGGCTGGTGCTCGGCGGCGTGGTCCGGCTGCTGCTGGAAGAGGGGCACCCGGACGGGCTGGACGGCGACGACGTACGCCAGGTGCTGGAACAGTGCGTCCGGTCGGCGGCGACCTGGTGGCCCGACGTCGACCCGCACGTGCTGCTGGTGCTGCTGGCCGGCGCGCTCGGCGTCTACGACCCGGGTGACGACGAGAACCCGCCCGACCCGGCGGCGATCGCCCGGCATGCGCCGCTGCTGGTGGCCGACCTGCTGGCGGTCACCGGGCGGCCGTTCGCCGAGTACCTGACCGCCGCGTTCGCCGAGGTGGCGCGGACGGAGATGCACGACTGACGGTTCTTGCCGGCGCGCGGCTCGGCAGTGGGCCCGCTTACGGGCTGGCGGCCAGGAAGACGAACGCGGCGAGCAGCACCAGGTGCACGCCGCCCTGGAGCACAGTCGCCCGGCCCGGCACGACGGTGAGCACCGCCGTCACCGCGGTCAGCGCCAGCAACGTCATCTGGGTGCCGCCCAGGCCCAGCATCAGCGGCCCGTCCAGCCAGATCGAGGCGATCGCGATGGCCGGGATGGTCAGGCCGATGCTGGCCATTGCCGAGCCGAGCGCGAGGTTGAGGCTGATCTGCACCCGGTCCCGCCGGGCCGCCCGGGCCGCGGCGAGCGTCTCCGGCAGCAGCACTAGCAGCGCGATGACCACGCCGACGAACGCCTGCGGCAGGTTCGCCGCGCTGACCGCCGTCTCGATCGCCGGGGAGATCGTCTTCGCGTCGCCGACCACCGCGACGAGCGCCACCACCAGCAGCGCCAGGCTGGCCAGCGCGGTACGGGTGGACGGCGGCTCGGCGTGCCCGTCGCCGGTCTTGTCCTCGGCGAGGATGCTGCCCTCCTGCGTGACCGGGAGGAAGTAGTCGCGGTGCCGGCCGGTCTGCACCATGACGAACAGCAGGTAGAGCGCGAGCGAGGCGACTGCCGCGAAGGCGAGCTGCGCGGGGGAGAACTCCGGGCCCGGCCGGCTCGTGGTGAACGTCGGCACCACCATGCTGAGCGTGGCGAGCGTGGCCACCGTGGCGAGCGCCCCGCCGGTGCCCTCCGGATTGAACACCGCCACCTTTCGCCGCAGCGCGCCGAGCAGCAGCGACAGGCCGAGGATGCCGTTGCAGGTGATCATGACGGCGGCGAAGACGGTGTCCCGCGCGAGCGCCTGCGTCTTGTCGCCGCCGCTGATCATCAGCGTGACGATCAGACCGACTTCGATCACGGTGACCGCCACCGCGAGCACGAGTGACCCGTACGGCTCACCGACCTTGTGCGCGACCACCTCGGCGTGGTGGACAGCCGCCAGTACGGCCGCCGCGAGCAGGCCCGCCACCACGAAGATGAGCGGGCCGGGCAGCTCCCGTCCCCAGGTCATCACGAGCACGAGCACGGCGACCAGGGGCGCGACGGTGGTCCAATCGGTCAGGCGGGATCGGATCATCGGCGGCATGCGCATACTTTGCCAGGCAGCAGGGGCAACAACGTGTGGCGGGGTGGCTTCGGGCAGCTCTGTCGATCTATCCGGTGGAGGCCGGCTGCTCCAGGTGGGCGGACAGGTCACGGAGGTTCGCGATCACCGGTCCGATCCAGCCGGGATCGGTGTCCTGGTGTTCGGTGGTCCGGAGCACCGTCATGCCGACCGCCGCCGCACCGGCCAGTTCGCCGTCAGCGCCGTCTCCCACGTACACGCAGTCGGCCGGCGCGACGCCCAGCCGCTGCGCGGCGGCGCGGTAGATCGCCGGATCCGGCTTGGCCAGCCCGGCCTCGCAGGAGAACACCGTGACGTCGAAACGCCGGGCGAGCGGTCCGCCCGGCCACGCCTCGGCCGTCTCCGACGTGGCGTTGCTGATCAGGGCCAGCCGGTGCCCGCGCTCGCGCAGCGCGTCGAGCACGTCCAGCGTGGCAGGCGAGACGCGGCCCAGCACCCGGTGGGCGAGGGCCAGCCGGCGCGCGGCGGCGCGGGCCACCTGCTCATCCGTAGGCGAACCACCGAGGCGCTCGGCGAGGATGCGGACGGTCTCCGCCGCGTTCCAGCGGACGAGGCGGTCCCGCCAGGTCGCGTGGTACGCGGCGACGAGCGCCGCCGGATCCACCCCGACGACGAGCGCCATCTCGCCGACCACGCGGTCCCGCTCGTCGTCGGCGCCGTGGACCAGGGTGTGGAAGAGGTCGAAGACGACCGGCCGTGGCATGGCGGGATCCTACTGCGACGGTGACCGGTGCCGGGGAAACGCAGAGGGCACATCCGACGGATCGGATGTGCCCTCTTACCTCTGGTCGGGGTGGCCGGATTCGAACCGACGACCTCTTCGTCCCGAACGAAGCGCGCTACCAAGCTGCGCCACACCCCGAGGCGTGCCGACAAATAGTAGCCCACCCGCCCGCACGGTCAAACTCGGTACCCCCCGCCCCGCGTACCCGGCAGATCTTGGTACGGATCGGCCCCGGGAAGGGCGGGCGCGTACCAAGATCTGCCGGGGGTCAGCGGGGGATCAAGGTGAGGATGCTGGCCTCCGGGGGGCAGGCGAAGCGGATGGGGGCGGTGGGGTGGGTGCCGAGGCCGGCGGAGACGTGCAGCCAGGAGTCCGAGCCGGGCCAGCGGTGCAGTCCGCGCGCCATCGAGCGGGGCAGCCCGCAGTTGGTCACCAGGGCGCCGTACCCGGGCACGCAGACCTGGCCGCCGTGGGTGTGCCCGGCGAGCAGCAGACCGAAGCCGTCGGCGGCCATCCGGTCCAGCACGATCGGCTCGGGGGAGTGGGACACCGCGATCGACAGCGCCGCGTCGCCACTGACCCGGCCGGCCACGGCGTCGTAGTCGTCGCGTTCGATGTGCGGGTCGTCCACGCCGACCAGCTCGATCTCCCGCCCGCCTGCTTTGAGCGTGGTGCGGGCGTTGTTCAGGTCGGCCCAGCCGGCGCCGGTGAGGATGTCGCGCAGTTCCTCGTACGGCAGCGGCACGCCCTCGGTGTACTCCCGGTCGGGCAGGAAGTAGGTGAAGGGGTTCTTGAAGACCGGACCGGTGTAGTCGTTGGAGCCGAAGACGAACGCGCCGGGCAGATCGAGCAGCGGCTGCAGGGCGCGCAGCACGCCCGGCACCGACTCCGGGTGCGCCATGTTGTCGCCGGTGACCACGACCAGGTCGGGGTCGAGCGCGGCCAGTGAGGCCACCCAGTCCTGCTTGCGTCGCTGGCCGGGCATCATGTGCAGGTCGGAGAGGTGCAGCACCCGCAGCGGTTCGGCGTCGGTCGGGAGCACCGGCACGTCGTACCGGCGGAGGGTGAACATGTTGCGCTCGACGAGCGACGCGTACGCCAGGGTGGCCGCGCCGGCGGCGACGGTTCCGGCCGCGAGCCGGAATAGTGTGCGCTTTCGCATGGCGTTCAGGGTAGTTTCACCGTCCATGAGCACGCTGAAGGACCGTCTCACCGCCGACATGCGCGCCGCTCTCAAGGCGCGCGACGAGCTGACCACCTCCACGCTGCGGATGGCCCTGGCCGCCGTGGGCAACGCCGAGGTCGCCGGCCGGGAAAAGCGCGAGCTCAGCGACGACGAGGTGCTCGCCGTGCTGACCAAGGAGGCGAAGAAGCGCCGCGAGGCGGCGGTGGCGTTCGCCGACGCCGGGCGCGCCGAGCAGGCCGGCAAGGAGACCGCCGAGGGTGAGGTGCTGGAGCGCTACCTGCCCAAGCAGCTCTCCGACGAGGAGCTGGCCGAGCTGGTCTCGGGGGCGCTCGCTGCGGGCGGCTTCACCGGCAAGGCGCAGATGGGCCCGGCCATGAAGGCGGCCCAGGGCGCGGTGGCCGGCCGGGCCGAGGGTGGCCGGGTCGCCGCCGAGGTACGCCGCCAGCTCGGTCTCTGACCCCGGCGCTCCGGTAGCGCGGAAACGACGACGGCCACCTCCCGGGGGAGGTGGCCGTCGCTGTCTGCTGTCCGGGGTCAGTTCCCCGGTCGTCCCGGCCGGCCGTTACCCCCGCCCGGCCCACCCGGCCGGTCCGGTGTCGCGGTGCCGCCCTGCTCCGGGGTGCCCGTGCCCTGGCCGGAGCTGACCTCGATCATCACCACGCCACCCTTGATGGTGCGCCCGTCCGGGCTGGTGCCGGCCGCGGTGCCGGCCGGGCACTCCGACGGCACCTTGTTGCTGGAGACCACCGGCTCGAAGCCGGCGCCCTTCAGCCGGGACTTCGCGGTGTCGATCGACTCGCACTTCACGCCGGGGATGGAGCGCTGGTCGCCCAGGACGATCTTGCCGCTGGGCGGGGTGAAGTTCTTCCGCTCCTTGCCCTTCATGGCGTCGCGCAGCGTCTGGTAGACCGCCGGGTTGATGCCCTGGGGCGTCTCGTCGTGGCCCATCTTCTGGTTGGTCTGCGGCCAGTCCGGGTCGGCCATGATGCCGGCCACCGCGTACTGCTTGGTCATCGCGACAAGCGCCGAGGTGCGGTCGGAGTCGGTGGTGCCGGACTTGCCGGCCACCGGCGCGTCGACGATGTTGCGGACGTTGCCGGCGGTGGCGGTGCCGCACTTGCTGGTGGAGGAGCGGTCACCGACCGGGCAGCGCGCGGCGTCCACGGCGGCGCGGGCCACCTCGGTGCTGACCCGCTGCTCGCAGCGGGGGTTGGCGACGTCCAGCTTCTCGCCGTCCGGGCCGCGGATCTCCTGCACCGGGATCGGCTCGCAGTACTTGCCGTCGGCGGCGAGCGTGGCGTACGCGTTCGCCAGCTCCAGCGGAGTGGTCTGGGAGACGCCGAGGCTGAACGCGCCCCACTGGTGCGGGTTGGCGGCGAGCTGCGCGTCGCTGGACGAGCGGAACGTGATGCCGAGCTTCTGCGCGGCCTTCACCACGTTCTCCGCGCCGACCCGCTGCTGGAGGTCGATGAAGAACGTGTTGACCGAGTAACCGAAGCCGCTCCACATGTTGTGCATGCCGGCCATCGCGGGGTTGGCGTTCTTCGGGCAGTACTTGTTGGTGCCCGGGCAGGCGGCCGGCGAGTTGAACTCGACCGGGTAGTTCGACTTGAACACCGGCTGCGCGTTGATGGGGTAGCTGAGCGGGTAGCCCTTCTCCAGCGCGGCCACCAGCGTGAAGATCTTGAAGGTCGAGCCGGCCTGGTAGCCGGCGATGCCGGGGCCACCGGTGACCAGCGGGTTCACCGTGTTGGGGTAGTTGCCCCGGATCTTCTTCTTGGCCTTCTTCGGGTCGCTGGAGATCTTGTTCTGCGGGTCGGCCGGGTCGTCGAGCTTGAAGTTCCGGTTCACCGCCACGGCGCGGACCCGGCCGGTGCCCGGTTCGACAGCGGTCACCATGCGGGCCGCCTTGCTGCTCTCGCCGAGCTTGTTGCGGACGGCCTTGTCGGCGCCCTTCTGGGCCTGGACGTCCAGCGTGGAGATGATGGTGTAGCCGCCGCTCTTGAGCCGCCGCTCACGGTCGTACGAGGTGGCGCCGAACGTCTCCTGCTGGAGCCACCAGCGGTAGAGGTAGTCGCAGAAGAAGCCCCAGGAGCGGGTGGTGGTCTGGGTGCAGCCGTTCGGGGTGCGCTTGCCCTTGACCTGGAGCTTGATCTTCTTGGCGGCGTCCGCCTCCTGCTGGGTGATCGCGCCGATCTGCACCATGTTCTGGATGACGTAGTCGCGCCGGCCGACCGCCTCCGGGTAACCCGCCTTGGTGGTCGGGTCGAACGCGGTGGGGGCCTTCACCATGCCGGCGAGCATCGCCGACTCCTGGATGTCGAGCTTGCTCGGCGGCTTGTTGAAGTAGACCTGGCTGGCCGCCCAGATGCCGTACGCACTGTTGCCGAACGCGGCGATGTTCAGGTAGCGCTCCAGGATCTCGTCCTTGGAGAGCTCCTTGTCGACCTGGAGCGCCAGGCTCATCTCGCGCAGCTTGCGACCGCTGGTGTCCTCGGTCGCGGCGACGACGTCGGCCGGGTGCGTGGCCGAGTAGGAGATGGCCAGCCGGACGTACTGCATGGTGAGCGTCGACGCGCCCTGCCGGGAGGCGCCGGAGGCCTGGTTGTTGACGAAGGCCCGCGCCACACCGTTGATGTCCACGCCGTTGTGCTTGTAGAAGTCGTGGTCCTCGGCCGCGATGATGGCCTTCTGCATGTACGGCGAGATGTCCTTGAGCTTGACGTCCTTGCGGTTCTCGTCGTACATCGTGGCCAGCACGGTCTTGCCGTCGGCCGCGAGCAGCTTGGTGATCTGGGGTGCCCGGGCGACTGTCAGCTCCTTGGGCAACGCCTCGAACGTCTCCGCCCCGGCCTTGGCGGCCAGTCCGGACATCGCTGCCACGGGGAAGGCCGCCGCAGCGACCACCACTCCGGCCAACAGGCCGCAGATCAGCAGCGATGCGGCGTTGGTCAGCACGTTGTGGTCACGTTTCCGCATCCAGGTCACCTCGACAGGGTACGCGAGTAGGAATCGGCGGGCGCGCGGGGAACTTTCCCCATTTCCTGCACGCGCCGGCCTCGTTGTGCTAAACGCACGAGCCCTGGTCCGAGGTTGCGTGGGATCCGGCGGAAGTCTCGCCGAACTCCGGGAGCGGCGCAGCGTTTTCACGTAGTCGGGCGGGGTAGTCGCGGGGCGAAAGCCCGGGAAGCCGGGAGTGTCCGGAATGATGGATTTCGCCGACAACGTTGCGTAATCGGGCGACTACACAGCATGATGGTGGCGGCGACCGCAGCCAGTGTCGTTCGTGCCGCCCTGGGGAGGCCGGGGCGAACGACCGGGGGGAAGTACGAGGGCTGCTCGCGCGAAGTCGGTAGGTACTGCAAGGGGGGACGTGTACAGATGGGCATGATCACTGACTGGCCGTCACTGGCGGCGTGTCAGAACGGAGACCCGGACGCGTTGTTCGTACAGGGCGCCGAACAGAACGTGGCGAAGAGGATCTGCCGGAGCTGCCCAGTTCGGTACGAGTGCCTGGCCGACGCGCTCGACAACCGGATCGAGTTCGGCGTGTGGGGTGGCATGACCGAGCGCGAGCGCCGGGCGTTGCTGCGCCGTCACCCGCAGGTCACCAGCTGGCGCAAGATGTTCGAGGCGGCCATGAAGAAGAACGCCAAGGAGAAGGCCGGCAAGGACAAGGTCCTGGTCACCACGGCCACCTGACCGCACCGGTCAGCTCCGGCTGATCGCCTCGCCGATCGTCCGCAGCCCGTCGACGTCGTGCACGTCGGCGGGTTGCGCCGTCACCGACACCGCCGGCACCGCCGGGAACGCCTCGGTGAACCGGGCCGCCACCTGCTCCTCGCGCACCGCCTGCTGGGCCAGCGCGGCGTGCGCGCGCAACACCTCGACGGTGCCCTCGTGCCCACCCAGGCCGGCCAGCCGCTCCGCGGCGGCCAGGCTCTCCGCCGCGGACAGGGCCGCGGCCGGCCGGTGCACCCGGTTGAGCACCAGCCCGGCCAGCGGCATCCGCTCCTCACGCAGGCGGCCGGCGAAGTAGGCGGCCTCCCGGACCGCGTCCGGCTCCGGCGCCGCGACCAGCAGGAACGCCGTCTCCCGGGCCTGGAGGATCCGGTACGTCTGCTCGGCGCGCTGCCGGAACCCGCCGAACATCGAGTCGAGGGCGGCCACGAAGCCGGACAGGTCGGTGAGCAACTGGGCGCCGATCACCTTCTGCACCACCTTGGAGAACATCCCGAAGCTGGCGGTGACCAGGCTGAACATGCTCCGCCCGCCGCTGCGTGCCGGAGCCAGCAGCAGCCGCAGCATCCGGCCGTCGAGGAACCGGGACAGCCGGGCCGGTGCGTCCAGGAAGTCGAGCGCGGACCGCGACGGCGGCGTGTCCACCACGATCAGGTCCCACTCGCCCCGGGCGTGCAACTGGCCCAGCTTCTCCATCGCCATGTACTCCTGTGTGCCGGCGAAGGTGGAACTCATGGCCTGGTAGAAGGGGTTCGCGAAGATCTCCGCGGCCTTCGCCGGGTCGGTGTGCTGGAGCACCACGTCGTCGAACGTGCGCTTCATGTCGAGCATCATGGCGTGCAGTTCGCCGCCGCTGGCCTCGACGTCGATGCCCTTGACCTGCCGGGGTGTGTTGTCCAGCTCGGTCAGGCCGAGCGACTGGGCCAGCCGGCGGGCCGGGTCGATGGTGAGCACCACCGTCCGCCGGCCGTGCCGTTCGGCCGCCCGCAGCGCCAGCGCCGCGGCGGTGGTCGTCTTGCCCACGCCGCCCGCCCCGCAGCAGACCACGATCCGTACGCCGTCGTCGGCGAGGATCTGGTCGACGTCAAGCGGAGGCGCCGCGTCTTCGGAAGGCACCAATCGAGCGTATCGGTCCCGAGGGCCTCTCTGCTCCGTGCCGGCCGCAGGTGTGAGTCAATCCGCCCGGACGAGGGCCTCGGCGAGCGTCTCCAGCCCGGCCCGGTCGACCCCCTCGGGCAGCAGCGGCAACTCGACCAGGGGCAGGCCCAGATCCACCAGGTCACCCCGCAGGGAGTCCTCCAGCTCACGGCGTACCTGCTGGTCACGAGCCTCCTCGACGAGCCCGGCCACGGTCGGGCCGTCGGTCGGCAGGCCGGCGGCGGCCAGCCCGCGCTTCAGCTCGGCCGCTGTCACCGCGCGTCCGGCCGGCACCGGCGGACGGACGCCGTTGACGATCACCCGGCCGACCGGGAAACCGAGCTGGGTCAGCTCCGCGACCGCGTCGAGCGTCTCCTGGACCGGCATCTCCTCCAGCAGCGTGACCACGTGCACAGCGGTCATCGGGGACCGGAGCAGCGCGGAGACGCCCTCGCTCTGGGTCTTGATCGGGCCGACCTTCGCCAGCCGGGCGGTCTCCGCCGTCACGTTCAGGAAGCGGCCGATCCGCCCGGTCGGCGGCGCGTCCAGCACCACCGCGTCGTACGTCCGGCGCGATCCGCTGGTGCGGGTGGTCGCCTCCTTGACCTTGCCGGTGAGCAGCACGTCGCGCAGGCCCGGCGCGATCGTGGTGGCGAAGTCGATCGCGCCGAGCTTGCGCAGCGCCCGGCCGGCCGCGCCGAGCTTGTAGAACATGTCCAGGTATTCGAGGAGCGCCTCCTCGGCGTCGACCGCCAGCGCCCGCACCTCACCGCCGCCGGGCGCGTCGGCGAGGTGCCGTTCCTCGTACGGCAGCGGGTCGGTGCCGAAGAGCTGGGCGATGCCCTGCCGGCCCTCCACCTCGACCAGCAGGGTGCGCCGGCCCCCGGCGGCCAGTCCGAGGGCCAGCGCGGCGGCCACGCTGGTCTTTCCGGTGCCGCCCTTGCCGGTCACCACGTGCAGGCGGGCCGGCCATCTGCCGGCGGACTCGGCCGGCTGCTCACTAGCTGCCACCCGTCGAGCCTAACCAGCCGTTGGGACCAGCTCTGTCCGGCCGGTGGGATCAGCCGACCTCGCAGACCCACCAACCCGTCTTCCGCACCACTGTGAAACGCAGCGCCTGCTCGGCGACCTTCTCGTCGGCGGTGGTCATGGTCACCCGCGCGGAGACGGTGGCCCGGTCCCCGGTCTGGTTGTCGACGGTCGGGGTGGGCCAGCGGAAACGGGGGTTCTGGTACTGCGCGACGTACTCCCGCACCTCGGTGACCTTGGCGGCGATCTTCTCGTCGTCACGGGCCGCCGAGCAGACGAACGCGGCCGCCTTCTCGGCGTCGCGCTCCTGGTAGACGGCCTTGAGGAAGCCGTCCACGGCTACCTGCGGTTCTTTCGCGCCCTGGCCGTCCTCGCTGTTGCGTAACGCGAGGAACGCGGCAGTGCCCCCGCCGCCGCAGAGCAGGACCGCGGCGGCCAGCACCAGCGAGACGATCAGCACCGCCGGTCGCTTTCGCGGCGGGGTGCCGGACGGATACGCCGGCGGACCGGCTGCGGGTGCGGATCCCGGCGGCGCGCCGCCGACGGGCGGCGGTTGCGGATTCGGGTCGCCGGGCGTGCCGGTGTCGCCACCGGCGGGCGGTTGGGTCATCTGTCTCCCCCGGGTTGCGGCTCCCGTCGCCGCCCCAGGCGACGGGCACGGGTCGAGGTGTGCGGGCGCGCGTCGGCGCGCGTCCAGTCCGGAAGGGTATCGGTCGGCGGTGCGCTTGCCAGCCCCGCGTACGCGCCCCGCCGGGCGGACACGGCTACCGCGTTCCCGACCAGCCTTGTGTCGCAAATGTGACTGGAGGTGACGAGGAGTGCGCGTCCCGTTGCCGGGACTTGTCGAAGGATCTACGTTCGTCCCCGACGCGGAGAGCCGGGCCGGGGACGGCTCCGAGCCGGATGGCGGTGTTTGTTGAACAGGTACGACGCCCGGAGGCGACGGATGCGCGACGCGGAGAACAGTCCCCGAGGCCAGTTCCCCGGTGACCGGGCCGGACGGCCGGGTGAGGCCGAGGTGCCGGGTGCGCCGTTCAACGAGCGCTCCTACGGCCCGCCGGCCGAGGCGGTCCGGACGCTGCCCCGATCCGGCGGGAAGGGGCGGGACGAGGACGAGCCCGGCTACGTCATCCACCTCCAGGTCCGGGTGCCCGACCTGGACGCGGCCACCGCGCTCGCCGGCACCGTGGCCACCTCGCTGGGCTTCCTGGTGGAGCTGGACGCGGGCGAGACCACCGTCTCCACCGCCGACGACCAGAACAACAGGCACCGGGTCTTCTGCGACCTGCTGCTGCCCGACCGCAGCCGGTGCCCGCAGCGCTTCGAGCACGAGGGCCCGTGCGGCGAGCCGCCGCCGGCACCGGAGCCGCGTCCCGCGTCCTGGTGACCGCGGCGGACCGTAGGCTGTGCCTGACCGAAGTCCAAGTCAGGCAAGGGAGCCCTCCTCCGATGCAGAAGTGGGAATACGCCACGGTGCCGCTGCTGGTCCACGCGACCAAGCAGATCCTCGACAACTGGGGCGAGGACGGCTGGGAACTGGTCTCCGTGGTCCCCGGCCCGAACCCGGAGCAGCTCGTCGCGTACCTGAAGCGTCCGAAGGGCTGACCTCGATGAGCAACGGACCCCACGCGAAGCTCGCCGAGCTCGGCCTCGAACTGCCCGAGGTGGTGCCGCCGGTGGCCAGCTACGTGCCGGCCGTCCAGTCCGGGCAGCACGTCTACGTGTCCGGCCAGCTGCCGATGGCCGAGGGCAAGCTGCTCGCCACCGGCAAGGTCGGCAACGGCGTCTCGGCCGAGCAGGCCAAGGACCTGGCGGAGCGGTGCGCGCTGAACGCGCTCGCCGCGATCGACGCGCTGGTCGGGCTGGAGAACGTGGTGAAGGTCGTGAAGCTGACCGGTTTCGTGGCCAGCGCACCCGGCTTCACCGGCCAGCCCGGCGTGATCAACGGTGCCTCCGACCTGTTCGGCGCCGTGTTCGGCGAGGCCGGCCGCCACGCCCGCAGCGCCGTGGGCGTGGCCGAGCTCCCCCTCGACGCCCCGGTAGAGGTAGAGGTCATCGTCGAGGTCGCGTAACGCTGGAGCCCGCCGCTGAAGCCCGCGATCTTGCGGTTGTGGCCCCGGCAGAAGCCCCAGACGGGGACAAAGCTCGGGCCGGAACTGCAAGATCGCGGGGAGTGGCGGGCGGAGTCGTACGATCGCAGCCATGGGTGGGCGTATGGCCGGTGCGGCGGGGGCGCTTGCGGACGGGCTGCCGGGGTGGGTGACGCTGCTGCGTGCGCCGAACCCGGGGCCGATGACGCTCGACGGGACCAACACCTGGGTGCTGCGGGCCGGGCCGGACGCGCCCGCCGTCGTGGTCGACCCGGGGCCCGCCGACGAGGGGCACCTGGCCGCGATCGCGGCGCAGGGACGCATCGGATGCGTGCTGATCACGCACGGGCACGCCGACCACACCGAGGGCGCGCCCCGGCTGCGCGAGCTGCTCGACGGCGTACCGGTGCTCGCCGCCGACCCGGCGCACACCGCCGGAGGCGAGCCGCTCACCGCCGACACCACCATCGACGTGGGGCTGGACCTGCGCCTGCTGCCCACCCCCGGGCACACCGCCGACTCGGTCTGCCTGGTCGCCGCGCACGACGGCGAGCACGTGGTGCTGACCGGTGACACCATCCTCGGCCGGGGCACCACAGTGGTCGCCCACCCGGACGGGCACCTCGGCGACTACCTGTCGAGCCTGGAGCTCCTCTCCGCGTACCGGGGGATCCCGGCGCTGCCGGGCCACGGCCCGGCGCTGGCCGACTGCGGTGTGGCGGCCGACTTCTACCTGGCCCACCGGCGGGCCCGGCTGGACCAGGTGCGTGCCGCCGTCGCCGCGGGCGCCACCACCGCCGCCGAGGTGGCCGCAGTGGTCTACGCCGACGTCGACAGGTCGCTGTGGTGGGCCGCCGAGTGGTCGGTCCGGGCCCAGCTCGAACACCTCGGAGTGGAGCAGCCGTGACCTGCCCGGTGTGCGGAACCGTAGCCGTGCCCGGGGCGCGGTTCTGCCACAACTGCGGGGCGGCGCTTCCGGCTGCCGCCACACTGCCCGCCGCCGAGCGCCGAGTGGTGACGGTGCTCTTCGGTGACCTGTCCGACTTCACCTCCTGGTCGGAGGACCTGGACCCGGAACGGGTCGGCGCGGTCACCGACCGGGTGCTGGCCGCCCTCGCGGGCGCGGTCAAGACGTTCGGCGGGCACGTCGACAAGCTCACCGGCGACGGGATCATGGCGGTCTTCGGCGCGCCTGTGGCGCACGAGGACGACGCCGAGCGGGCCGTCCGCGCCGCGCTGTCCATGCAGCGCGCGGTGCGGCGGGTGCTCGACGACGAGCGCGGCGGCGGCGCGCCGCTGGGACTGCGCGTCGGCCTCAACACCGGGGACGTGATCGCGGGCATCCAGGCGGCGATCGAGTACACGGTCATCGGCGACACGGTGAACACCGCCGCCCGGCTGGCCGACGCCGCCGCCGTCGGTGCGGTCTACGCCGGTGCGCGCACGTCCGCCGCCACCCGGCACGTCGCCTCCTGGCGGGCGCTGCGCCCGCTGCGGCTCAAGGGCAAGCGGGAACCGGTCGAGGCGTACGAGCTGCTGGGCCTGCTCGACGCGCCCGGCACCCGGTCCGGCCTCGGTGACGAGGCGCCGTTCGTGGGCCGGGAGACCGAGATCGGCCGGGTCGCCGGCCGGCTCGCCGAGGTGATCGACAGGGGCGAGCCCCGGGTGCTGCTGATGACCGCCGAGGCGGGGATCGGCAAGTCCCGGTTCGCGGCCGAGGTGGAACGCCTCGCCGCCGGCTACGACGTCGGCGCCGGGCGGTACGCGGCGCACACCGGCGCGCGGGTGCTGTCGGTGCGCTGCGCGGCGTTCGGCGAGCGGCGCCGGCTGGCCCCGCTGGCCGACCTGGTCCGGGCCGCCGTCGGCCTGCCCGGCGACGCGGCCACCGCCGTCACCCGGCCGGCCGTCGAGGAGCGGCTGCGCCGCCTCGGCCAGCGCCTGTCCCGGCTCCCCGGCGACCCGCCGCCGATCGCCGTGGACCAGCTCCTGGCCCTGCTCGGGTACGCCGAACTCCCGCCCGCCAC
This sequence comes from Micromonospora sp. Mcm103, assembly GCF_024519755.1. Lineage (NCBI taxonomy): Bacteria > Bacillati > Actinomycetota > Actinomycetes > Micromonosporales > Micromonosporaceae > Micromonospora > Micromonospora sp. Mcm103. The sequence continues at coordinate 186,159 of NZ_JALJRJ010000007.1, read as the reverse complement.
CGAGAACGGCGAGTGGAACGCGGCCGGACCCCCGCCCGACGACGAGGCGGTGCCCACCGCCGTGGCGGACCTGCTCAGCGCGCTCGCCGGTGAGGCGCCGCTGGTGATCGTGGTGGACGATCTGCACGACGCCACCGCCGAGACGCTCAAGGCGCTCGCGCTGACCCTCAACCGGCTCAGCGGGCCGGTGCTGGTGCTGCTGCTCGGCCGCCCCGAGCTGGTACGGACCGCCGGCGCGCTGACCCGCGTCGCGGACGCCGAGGTGCACGCGCTGCCGCCGCTGCGCGGCGCGGACGCGTCCCGGCTGCTCACCAGCTACCTGTCCGGTGGCCGGATGCCCCAGACCGACGCGGACCGGCTGCTCGCCACCGCTCAGGGCAACCCGTTCTACCTGGCCGAACTGGTCACGCTGCTGATGGAGCGCGGTGCGCTCACGGCCGGGCCGGGGCGGGGCTCCGACGTCGGCTGGCGGCTCGCCCCCGGCTCGCTCGGCAGCCGGCTGCTCTCCCGGGACCTGGCCGCGGTGCTCGCCGCGCGTATCGACGCGCTGCCGCCCAATGCCCGCTCGGCGCTGCGCGACGCCGCGGTGGTGGGCGACACCGTACCGGCGGGCGCGCTGGAGGCGCTGCGGGAACAGCGGGTCGGGCAGGACGGGCGGCCCGCCGCGGTGGCCGCCGTCGAGCTGGACCGGGCCGTGGAGGAGTTGCTGCAACGGCGCATGCTGCACCGCACCCGCAGCGGGTTCGCCTTCGCCACCCCGCTGATGCGGGAGGCCGCGTACGCCGGGGTGAGCAAGGCCGAACTGGCCGAGCGGCACGCGGCGCTGGCCCGCTGGGCCGCGCCGGAGAGTGTCGACGAGACCGGCGGCGCACCCGGGGGCGCGTTCACCGAGGCCGCCCGGGACGACTTCGTCGCCGAGCACGTGGAGCGGGCCACAGCGCTCGCCGACGCGGTCAAGCTGCGCCCGGACGCGCCGGCCCGGGCGGTCACCCCGCTGGGCGTGGCCGCGCTGGGCCGGGCCGCCCGCCGGTCGCTGCGGTCGGGGGAGCCGGCTCTCGCCGTCGAGTACGCCGAACGCGCGGCCGAGCTGGCCCGCGACGGGGTGCCCGCGGCTGACCGGGTGGTGCACGCCCGGGCGCTGCTCCAGGTCGGCCGCCCGGCCGACGCGCTGGCGTTCGCCGAGAAGATCGCCGCGAACACCGGCGACCCGGCCACCCGTACCGCCGCGTTGCTGCTCGCCGGGCAGGCCCAGCAGACCCTCGGTGACGCCGAGCGGGCCGAGTGCAACTGGCAGGAGGCGTTGCAGGTGGCGACCGACGCCGACCTGCCCACGCTGCGGGCCTCGGCGATGCGGCGGCTCGGCATGGCCGACTTCATCGCCGGCCGGCTCGGGCAGGCGAGCAGCCGGCTGGCCGCGTCCTACCAGGTCAGTCTCGCCGCGCGGGATCCCCGCGGGCAGGCGTGGTCGTTGCAGAACCTGGCCTGGGTGACCACCACCCGGGGCGACTTCGCCGGCACGGACGCGGTGCTCGGCCGGGCCGCCCGGCTCTTCGCCGAGCTGAAGGACCCGTACGGGCGGGCCTGGCTGCGCGGCACCACCGCGTTCGCCCGGCTGCTCGCGGGCCGGCTGCGTGAGGCGTGCCGGATGGCGCGGGTGTTCCTGCCGTTCGGGGAGCGGGTCGGCGAGGCGTGGGCGGTGGGGACGCTGCGCGCTGTCGAGGCGTACGCCACCGCCGAGCTGGGCGACCTGGCCGAGGCGGACCGGGCGGCGCGGCGTGCGTACCGGGACTTCGCCGAGGTGGGCGACGACTGGGGGCAGGGCTTCGCGCTCGTGGTGCGCGGAGTGGTGGCGCGCGGGCTGGGCGAGCCGGAACACGCGGCCGACCTGTTCACCGACGCGCTCGAGTACGCCGACCGCACCACCCACCCGCTGCTCACCGGCATGGCCGGGACGCTGCGCGGCTTCGTGGCGCTGGACATGGGCGACCACGAGACCGCCGAGCGGGAGGCACGGTCGGTGCTGACCCGGGTGGAGCCGCACAACCCGCAGGCGCCGGCCCAGGTCGCGCCCCGGGTGCTGCTCGCCATGGCCCGCCTCGCGGCCGGTGATCCGGGGACCGCCGTGGGGCTGCTCGCCCCGGTCGCCACCGGCGCGGCGAACGCGCCCTCGCTGTTGTTCTCCCGGCGGCAGACGATGGCCCGGTACGCCGCCGCGCTGCTCGCCCACGGCCAGCGCGAACAGGCGCTCGACTGGGCGCAGCGGTCCATCACCGCCCCGGCGGAGGACGTCCGCAGCCAGGTGGTGGCGCTGCTCGTGCTGGCCGAGGCGCTCGACGCCTGCGGTCGGCGGGCCGAGGCGCTGACGCACGCGGAGGAGGCGGTACGCCTCGCGTACGCCACCGAGCAGCGCAGTGAGCGGATCGTCGCGGACGCGTTGCGGGTGCGCCTCTCCGGGGGCTGATCGCCCGTGTTCTGACGGTTCCGGGGATGTGTTCGTCGGTGGAGCCGGTTAGCGTGGGGCGGCCACAGTCGTGGATCGACTGTGGCCTCCCGGTGCGCGCCTGCGTCACCGGCAGATCACGCTGGGGAGGAACGATGAGGCTGCCGCGCTCGGGCGCCGGCTGGACGATCGCGGTCTTCGGGCTCCTCGCGCTGCTGCTCGGCGCGCTCGGTCTGATCTGGCCGGAGACGCAGCTGCGCCTGCTCGGCTTCGAGGTGCCGGCCGAGCGCGCTCCGGGCGACTACACCGGCACGTTCCTCACCGCGTCCTCGATGGCCTCGTTCAACATGGGGGTCTACTACCTGCTCGCCGTCGCCACCGAGTGGCGGCCGTTCTACCGGTTCACCGTGTGGTTCCGCCTGGTCACCTTCACCGTGTTCACCATCGCGGTGCTCTCCGACGTCGCGCCGGGCCGCTTCTTCGCGGTCGCCGCGTGGGAGGGCCTGGGCGCGCTCGCCACGGCAGCCGGCCTGTGGTGGGACGCCCGCCGGGCGGCTCCCGCCGGTGCCGTGTCCGCGCCGGAGCCGGCGCCGGCCACCGACGCGGCGCGCTGACGGGTCCGGATCGTTGGGTATTTTCGAGTCGTGACCGAGACCCCGCCCGGCGCCCTGCGGCTGCCCATCGTGCCCGGTCTGACCGATCTGCAGGTGTTCGCCCGGGGCGGCTACGCCACCATCTACCGGGCCACCCAGATCTCGGTGGGACGCGAGGTCGCGGTCAAGATCGAGAACCGCACACTGGACAGCGAACGCGACCAGGCCCGCTTCCTGCGCGAGGCCCGTGCCGCCGGGCGGATGTCGTCGCACCCGCACGTCGTCGACCTGTTCGACGTCGGGGTCACCGTCGACCAGCACCCCTACCTCATCATGGAGCTGTGCGACGGCTCGTACGCCGAGCGGATGCGCACCTCCCCGCTGGGTCCGGCGGAGACCCGCGACCTCGGCGTGAAGATCGCCGACGCGCTGGCGCACTCGCACGCGGCGGGCGTCCTGCACCGCGACGTCAAGCCGGCGAACATCCTGCACTCCGAGTTCAACTCGGCGGTCCTGGCCGACTTCGGCCTGGCGGTGCTCGCCGAGTTCCGCGACTCCTCGGTGATGCTGGAGGCGCTCACCCCGGCGTACGCGCCGCCGGAGACGTTCAACCACAGCCCGCCCACGCCCGCCGTCGACGTCTACTCGCTGTGCGCCACGCTCTACGCGCTGATGTACGGCCGTCCGCCGCGCTGGCACACCGAACGCAACCCGAGCCTGGTGACCGTGCTGGAGATGTTCCAGCAGCCGATCCCGGGTCTGCCCGGCGTGCCCGGCGAGCTGATCGACGTACTCCGGCTGGGCATGTCGAACGACCCGGGCGCGCGGCCCTCGGCGGTCGAGCTGCGCGGCCTGCTCGCCTCGCTGCCGCTCGACGGCGCCCCGGCGACCGGCGGCCTGTACGACGGCGGCACCGGCGACCGGTTCCACCGCACCGGCGGGCCGAACCCGCGACCGCCCGCGGACGACGACCACCCGACGGTGGCCTCGCGCCGGCGCTGGCCCAAGCGCTGGTTCCTCGGCGGTGCCGGCGTGCTGGCGCTTGCGGCCTCCGCCGGCGGTGGCTGGGTCGCCGGCGGCCACGCTCCGGCCGCCCTGCCGACGCCGGCGGCCAGCGGGGTGGCGCCGGTGCCGGGATGCGCGTCCGCCGACGTGCGGCTGCCCGCCGGGGCGCGCTGCGCGACGGAACTGGAGTGCTTCGGTCCGGTACGGCTGCGCCGCGACCGGGCCGAGGCGAGCCGGGTGCCGTGCGACGGCCAGCACACGTGGGAGACCTACGCCGCCGGTGACCTGCCGGCCGCGCTCGCCGGGGCCCGGCACGAGACGGTCGCGGCCGACCCGGCCGTCGGCAGGGTGTGCAACGCCGACACGTTCCGGCTGGTCAGCGGCGGCAAGTCGGCGAGCGGGTGGAACCTGGAGGTGCTGCCGCCGGAGGCCGAGGCGGACCGCACCTACCGCTGTCTGGCCGGCCGGGGCGTCAACGCGCTCGCCGGTCCCACGCTCACCGGTCGCTGAGCCCGTTCACGGTCCGGCCCTGCCGCACCGATCGCGGATCGAGCGTCTCCAGCGTGTCCGCGTCCACCGCCGTCGGCGCCCGCATGCCGCGTACCACGCGCGGGTCCAGCGTCTCCAGCGTGTCCGCGTCGATCGGCTGACCCGCCGGGGTGCGCAGGTTCCGCACCGCGCGCGGGTCGATCGCCTCCAGCGTGTCGGCGTCCACTCCGTACCCCTGGTGGGGGACCGGCCAGGTCTCGGCCTGCGGGGTGGGCCCGCCGGTGCCGCCGGGCTGGCGCGCGGCGGTGATCGTCACTCCCGTGATCATGGCGAGCAGCACGCAGACCAGGGCCAGTACGACCGACAGGATGCCGGGCGGACGCCACACGGCGAGGGTCACCACCGCCGCCACCGTCGCCAGGGACGCGACGACGGCCTTCGCCCGCGCATCGGGCTTCGGGAACGATCTCACCCGACAAGCATGGCCCAGCGCGTCCACCTGTCAACCGGCGGGATGAGACGGCTTCCCGTCACCGACGCTCCACTTCGGAGTCGCAGGTAGCGACGATCGAGAAAGAATCGTTACATCATCTGGTCGTTTGCCGTATCGGTCCACGTTTGGGGGTCACTAACGTGGGCGTCGATCCCTACAGTGACGGGGGTCGAGGTCTCCTCGACGGAACTGTTCCCCGACGGAAGGCAGCCTCATGCCCCGTGCAATCCGATCCCTGGCCGCAACCGGGATCGCCGGCGTCCTCCTCGCCGGACCGGCCGTCGCGCCCGCCGCGGCGGCGACTCCGCAACCACCCGCGCACGACAGGACCACCGCCGCCGAGGCGCGCCGGGTGGACCGCGTGCCGACGCCGAAGCTCGACTGGTACGCGTGCTACGACTACGCCGAGTGCGCCACGGTCCGGCTCCCGCTGGACTACGACAACCCGAAGGGCGCCACCACCGAGGTCGCACTGCTCCGGGTCAAGGCCCGCGACCAGCAGCGCAAGGTCGGCAGCCTCTTCCTCAACCCGGGTGGCCCGGGTGGCTCCGGCACGAGCATCGCGCTCGCCGCGCCCTACTTCCTCGGCGACGACCTGCTCGACCGCTTCGACATCGTCGGCGTCGACCCGCGCGGCGTCGAGGCCAGCGAGAACATCAAGTGCTTCCGCTCGGTGAAGGACCAGACCCGGGCGTACGCCGGGCTGAACGTCGCGTTCCCGTGGACCAAGGCGGAGGAGAAGGCGTACGTCGCCGCGTCCAAGGCGGTCGGCAAGGCGTGCTCCACCACCGGCCAGCCGCTCACCGGCGCGGCCTCCACCGCCGAGGTGGCCCGCGACATGGACGTGCTGCGCCGCGCCGTCGGCGACAAGTTGCTCAGCTATCTCGGCTTCAGCTACGGCACCGCGCTGGGCCAGTACTACGCCAACATGTTCCCGGACCGCTTCCGCGCGCTCGTCGTCGACGGCGTGCTCGACCCGAACGCCTGGGTCGGCCAGGGCAGCGCCCGCAACCAGCTCCAGGAGACGCGGCTGCGCAGCGCCGACGGCGCGTACCGGGCGCTGCGGGAGATCCTCGTCCGGTGCGGCAAGGCCGGCGCCGAGAAGTGCGAACTCGCCGCCACCGGCAACCCGCTGGCCGCGTACGACACGGTGGCGAAGCGACTCCGCAAGAAGCCCGTGGTGATCGAGGACCCGGACTTCGGCTCCTTCACCGTCAGCTACGCCGACTTCGTCGGTGCCACGCTCGGCGCGCTGTACGACCCGTACGGCTGGCAGTCGGTCGTCGACATCACCGTGCAGCTCCTGGCCGCCACCGATCCGGCTGCCGGCAAGGCCGCCACCGCGTCGGCCCGCAAGGCGCTCGCCGCCCGCGCCGCGCAGGCACGGCAACAGCGGGGGTACGACTTCCCGTACGACAACGGGCTGGAGACGTTCCTGACCGTCGACTGCACCGACGCGTACCACCCGAAGAGCGCCGACGCCTGGCCGGCGCTGTCGGCGAAGGAGGACAAGCGGGCGCCGTACTTCGGGCGCGCGTGGGCCTGGGGCACCTCGCCCTGTGCCCGCAACACCTGGACGGTGCGGGACGAGGACGCCTGGACCGGGCCGTTCAACCGGGTCACCGCCGCTCCGGTGCTCGTGGTCGGCAACTACTGGGACCCGGCGACCAACTACCAGGGTGCGGTCAGCTCGGCCGAGATGCTGCCGAACAGCCGCCTGCTGAGCAGCGACAGCTGGGGCCACACCGCGTACGGCACCTCGGCGTGCGCGACCGGCCGGATCGACGCGTACCTGCTGACCGGCAAACTGCCGGCCAAGGGCACGCTCTGCGTCGGTGACGCGCAGCCGTTCCAGGAGGACGCGGCGGCCGGCCGGGCGGACGCGTCGAAGAGCGAGCTGGCCCGGGCGGGCGAGCCGCGCCGGGGCGAGCCGAAGCGGCTGCCGCCGGTGGCGACGCCGCGTCCGGCGGTCGGCACGCTGACCGTCCGCTGACGGACCCCCGGGGTACGGCGGGGGATCGGGCACCCGCCGTACCCCGGGCCGCAGGCGCGTAGCCGACTGGTCCGGCCGCTCGCCTCGATCACCGAGGCGGCGGTGCTGGCCATGCTGGTCTGGGCCGCGTTGACCGCCCCGCCCCGGCCGGGTGGAACGTCATGGGTGTCTCGGAGGCGTTTTGACACCCATGACGTTCCACTCACCGCAGGCGCTGGTCAGTAGGACTTGTCCTGGCCGAGGACGTGCTGGGCGACGAAGTTGAGGATCATCTCCCGGCTCACCGGGGCGATCCGGCCCGCGCGTACCGCGCCGAGCAGCGTCGCCACGCCGTACTCGGTGGTCATGCCGGCCCCGCCGAGCGCCTGGACGGCGGTGTCGACGGCGAGCGCGGCGGCCTCACCCGCCGCGTACTTGGCCATGTTGCCGGAGATGCCGGCCTCCAGGTCGCGGCCCGCGTCGTAGAGCGTGGCCGCCTTGTGGATCATCAGCCGGGCCAGCTCGACCTGCACTGCGGCGTGCGCCAGCGGGTGCGCCACACCCTGGTGCGAGCCGATCGAACGCCCGCCCCACACCTTGCGGGTGGACGTGTAGTCGCTGGCCTTCTCGATCGCGTACCGGCCGGTGCCGGCGCCCATCGCGGCGACGGTGATGCGCTCCGGGTTGAGCCCGGCGAACAGCGCGGGCAGCCCGGCGTCCAGCGACTCGCCGACGAGCGCGTCGGCGGGCAGCCGGACGTCGTCGAGGAAGAGCAGGAACTGGTTCTCCGGCGACAGGATCTCCATGTCCAGCTTGGACTTCTCCAGGCCGGGCGCGTCGGTCGGCACGATGAACAGCGCCGGCTTCAGCTTCCCGGTGGACGCGTCCTCGGTACGTGCCACCACGAGCACGTGGCCGGCCTCGTCCACCCCGGAGATGTAGATCTTCCGGCCGCTGAGCAGCCAGTCGTCGCCGTCGCGCCGGGCCACAGTGGCGAGGCGGTGGAAGTTCGAACCGGCGTCCGGCTCGGTGATCGCGAAGACGATCTTCTGGGAGCCGTCGGCGAGGCCGGGGAGGTGCTTCTTGCGCTGCTCCTCCGTACCGTGCTTGTTGATGATCGTGGCCGCGATGGCGGGGGAGACCACCAGGAGCAGCAGCGGGCAGCCGGTCGCGGCCAGCTCCTCGCACACCAGCGCCAGCTCGGTGATGCCGCCGCCCCCGCCGCCGTACTCGGTGGGGATGTTCACGCCCAGGTAGCCCAGCCGGCCGGCCTCGTGCCACAGCTCGTCGGTGTGCCCGCCGGACTTGGCCTTCTCGACGAAGTAGGAGTGGCCGTACTTGCGGCCCAACGCCCGTACGGCGTCGCGGAGCTGGTCCTGCTCGGGGGTCAGGTCGAAGTTCACTGCGGGTCCTCCTCGGGGTCCACCACGGCAAGTACGGCACCCGTCTCGACCTGGCCGCCGGCCGGCACCGGCAGCTCCGTCACCACGCCGTCGGCGGGGGCGAGCACGGGATGTTCGAGCTTCATCGCTTCCAGCGTCAGCAGCAGGTCACCGGCGGCGACCCGCTGACCGACCTCGACGTGCACCCGGGTCACCGCGCCGGGCAGCGGCGCGAGCAGCGACCCGGCCGCCAGCTCCGCGGTGGGCAGGGGCAGGCGGGGCAGCTCGGTGAGGCTCGCCGCCCCGTCCGGGCCGTCCACGAAGACCGACGACCCCGCCCGGTGTACGCGGAACGCCCGCCGCACCCCGTCCACGTCGAGCACCACCCGGTCCGGGGTGACGTCGACGACCGTCACGGCCGGGGTGGCGTCGGACGACGACACCGACCATTCGGCGAGCCCACCGGTGCGGTCGAGCCGGTACCGGACCTCGATCTCCTCGTCGCCCGGGCCGGTGAAGCGGGTGACCTGCGGGAAGGACGGCACGTTGCGCCAGCCCGACGGCAGCCCGGCCAGCACCGGTGCGGCGGCCCGGCGCGCGGCGGCCCCGGCCAGCGCGGCGGCCAGCGCCGCGACCGGAAGCTGCTCGGCAGGCAGCAGCGGCGCGAACACCTCCGGGTGCCGGTCCAGGAAGCCGGTGTCCACGTCCACCGCGGCGAACTCCGGGCTGCGAAGCACACGGACCAGCAGGTCCCGGTTGGTGGCCACGCCGTGCAGTTCGGCGCGGGCCAGCGCGCCGGCCAGGGCGCGGGCCGCCTCGGTGCGGGTGGGCGCCCAGGCGACGAGCTTCGCCAGCATCGAGTCGTAGTGCACGCTCACCGTCGAGCCGTCCACCACACCCGAGTCCAGGCGCAGCCCGCGGGCCGGACCGAACTCGGCGGCGACCCCGGGGATCGCGAACCGGTGCAGCGTGCCGGTGGCCGGACGGAAACCCTGAGCCGGGTCCTCGGCGCACAGCCGTACCTCGATGGCGTGACCGTCGGCCGGCGGCGTGGTGGTGACCGGCAGCGGCTCGCCCTCGGCGACGAGCAGTTGTAGCCGGACCAGGTCCAGCCCGGTGGTCAGCTCGGTGACCGGGTGCTCCACCTGGAGGCGGGTGTTCATCTCCAGGAAGTGCACCTGACCGTCCGGCGCGAGCAGGAACTCCACGGTGCCCGCGCCGACGTAGTCGACTGCGCGCCCGGCCGCCACCGCCGCCTCGTGCAGTGCCGCCCGCACGTCGTCGGGCAGCACACCCGGTGCCTCCTCGACGATCTTCTGGTGACGGCGCTGGATGGAGCAGTCGCGTACCCCGAGCGCCACGACGGTGCCGTGGGTGTCACCGAAGATCTGCACCTCGACGTGGCGGCCGCGTTCCACGTACCGCTCGATGAAGACCGTGCCGTCGCCGAACGCCGCCGCCGCCTCGCGGCGCGCGCCAGCGACGGCCTCGGCCAGCCCGGCCGCGTCGCGGACGATCCGCATGCCCCGGCCGCCGCCACCGGCAGCGGCCTTGACCAGCACCGGGAAGGCGGCGACCTCGGCCGGGTCGGTCCAGGTGGGCAGCATCGGCACGCCCGCGTCGGCGAGCAGCGCCTTGGCGGCCATCTTGTCGCCCATCGCCGCGATCGCCTTGGCCGACGGACCGATCCAGGTCAGGCCCGCGTCGGTCACCGCCGCCGCGAACTCGGCGTTCTCCGCCAGGAAGCCGTAGCCGGGGTGGACGGCGTCCGCGCCGGAGCGCCGGGCCGCGTCGAGGATGGCGTCGATGCGCAGGTACGTCTCGGCCGGCGTGTTCCCCGGCAGCCGTACGGCCTGGTCGGCGTCTGCGACGAACGGCGCGTCGGCGTCCGCGTCGGAGTGCACGGCGACGGTGGCCACGCCGAGGGCGCGGCAGGTGGCGAAGACCCGGCGGGCGATCTCGCCCCGGTTCGCAACCAGAAGCTTCGTGATCATTGGCGCTGAGCCTGCCTTTCGTTCGCGACTGCGGGACTCCGCTTCGCTGCGTTCCTCGCGCTCACAGGTCACATCCGGAAGACGCCGAAACCGTCGGCGCCCTTCACCGGTCCGTTGTGGATCGCCGACAGGCACAGCCCGAGGACGGTACGGGTGTCCCGGGGGTCGATCACCCCGTCGTCGTAGAGCCGCCCGGACAGGAACAGCGCGCCGGACTGCGACTCGATCTGCTGCTCGACCATCATCCGCATGGCGGCGTCGGTGTCCTCGTCGTACTCGCGTCCCCGGGCGGCGGCCGCCTGCCGGGCCACGATGGACAGCACCCCGGCGAGCTGTGCCGGGCCCATCACCGCCGACTTCGCGTTCGGCCAGGTGAACAGGAACCGGGGCTCGTACGCCCGGCCGCACATGCCGTAGTTGCCGGCACCGTAGGAGGCACCCAGGTTGACAGTCAGGTGCGGCACCTTCGAGTTCGACACCGCGTTGATCATCAGGGCGCCGTGCTTGATGATGCCGCGCTGCTCGTACTCGGTGCCGACCATGTAGCCGGTGGTGTTCTGGAGGAAGACCAGCGGTGTGTCCGCCGCGTTGGCGAGCTGGATGAACTGGGCCGCCTTCTGCGCCTCCTGGCTGAACAGCACGCCCCGGGCGTTCGCGAGCACACCGACCGGGTAGCCGTGCAGCTCACCCCAGCCGGTCACCAGCGCGGTGCCGTAGCCGGGCTTGAACTCGTCGAACGCGCTGTCGTCGAGCACCCGGGCCAGCACCTCGCGCGGGTCGAACGGCACCTTCAGGTCGGCGCTGGCGATCCCGAGCAACTCCTCCGGGTCGTACCGGGGTGGCAGCGGGTGGGGGTTGCGGGGCGGCGGGCCGTGCTTGCGCCAGTTGAGCCTGCGGACGCACTGCCGGGCCAGCCGGATGCCGTCGCGCTCGTCCTCGGCGAGGAAGTCGGCCAGGCCGGAGGTGGTGGCGTGCATCGCCGCGCCGCCGAGCGACTCGTCGTCGGTGACCTCGCCGGTGGCCATCTTCACCAGCGGCGGCCCGGCCAGGTAGACCTGCGAGCGGTCCCGGATCATGACGGTGAAGTCCGACATGCCCGGCACGTACGCGCCACCGGCGGTGGCGTTGCCGAAGACCACGCTCACGGTCGGGATCCGCTGCGCGGACAGCCGGGTCAGGTCACGGAACACCCGGCCGCCGGGAATGAAGATCTCCGCCTGGGTGGGCAGGTCCGCCCCGGCCGACTCGACCAGGTTCACCATCGGCAGCCGGTTGGCCGCCGCGATCTCACCCGCCCGCCGGGTCTTCGCCAGCGACCACGGGTTGATCGCGCCGCCGCGTACCGTCGGGTCGTTCGCCACGATCAGGCACTCGACGCCCTCGACCACGCCGATGCCGGTCACGGTGCTGGCGCCGACCGGAAAGTCGGTGCCGTACGCGGCCACCGACGACAACTCCAGGAACGGGCTGTCCGGGTCGAGCAGCAGCTCGATCCGCTCCCGGGGGAGCAGCTTGCCGCGACCGTGGTGGCGGGTCACGTACTTCTCGCCGCCACCGCCCCGGGCCTGGTCGAGCGCCTCCTCCAGCTCGGCCAGGCGTTCCAGCAGCGCCTCCCGGTTGGCGGTGAAGGCGGGCGCGGACGGGTCGATGGTGCTCTGCAGGACAGTCGTGCTCATAGGCCCATGCCCTTCGCGATGATCTCGTTCATGATCTCGGTGGTGCCGCCGCCGATGCCGAGCAGACGGGCGTCCCGGTAGTGCCGCTCCACCTCGGCGTCACGCATGTAGCCGAAGCCGCCGTGCAGTTGCAGCGCGGCGTCGACCACCCAGTCGCAGGTGGCCACCGCCACGTTCTTCGCCATCGCCACCTCGGTCACCACCGGCTGGCCGGCGGCCACCCGCTCGGCGACGTCGTGCACGTACGCCCGGGCCGCGTCGGTGCGGCTGTGCATCTCAGCCAGCTTGTGCCGGACCACCTGGCGCCCGACGAGCGGACGGCCGAACGTCTGGCGGTCGCGGCACCACTGCACGGCCAGTTCCACGCAGCGCTGCGCGGTCGCGTACGCCTGGGTGGCGAGCGACAGCCGCTCGTTGGCGAACTGCTGCATGATGGCGAGGAATCCGGTGTCCTCCGGGCCGACCCGGTTCGTCACCGGCACCCGCACGTCGACGAAGGACAGCTCGGCGGTGTCGGAGCAGTGCCAGCCCAGCTTCTCCAGCCGCCGCCCCACCGTGAACCCGGGCGTGCCCTTGTCGATGACGAGCAGGCTGACCGAGCCCGATCCGGGGAACTCGGTGCAGACCGCAGTGGTGACGAAGTCGGCGCGGACCCCGCTGGTGATGTACGTCTTGGAGCCGTTTACGACGTAGTGGTCGCCGTCGCGTACCGCACAGGTGCGGATGCCCGCCACGTCCGAGCCGCCGTCCGGCTCGGTGATCGCCAGCGCGCCGATCATCGTCCCGGCGAGCGCCGGCCGGACGTACTTGTCGATCAGCCCTTCGTCCTGGGTCTCGACCATGTGCGGCAGCGCGATGCCGTGCGTGAACAGCGCCGCGACCAGCCCGGACGACCCGCCCGAGCGGATGATCTCCTCGGTGACGACCATCGAGTCGAGCAGGTCACCGCCGCTGCCGCCGACCGACTCCGGGAAGCCGATGCCGAGCAGGCCGATCTTGGCGGCGGTCTCGTGCAGCGACCGGGGCACCTCGCCCGCCCGTTCCCAGTCGGACAGGTGCGGCAGCACCTCCCGGGTCACGAACGAGCGGGTCAGCTCGCGCAGTTGCCGGCGTTCCGGCGTGTCCACGATGGTCATGCCGGAGCCTCCGTCGGAAGATCGACGACTCGCGAGCGCAGCAGCTCGCCGAGTGCCTTGGCCTGGGGGTCGAACCGGGTGGACGCGGCCACGCCCTGCCCGAGCAGTCCGCGGATCACGAAGTTGACAGCGCGCAGGTTCGGCAGCTCGTACCGCTCGACGGTGAGCGCCGCGGTCTCCGGCAGCAGCTCGGCCAGCCGCTCCACGGTCAGCCAGTCGCGCAGCCACGGCCAGGTCGCGTCGGTACGCGCCCAGACGCCCAGGTTGGCGTCGCCACCCTTGTCGCCCGACCGCGCGCCGACCAGCTCACCGAGCGGCCCCCGCCGGGTTGCGGGTAAGGAAGGGCCCCCTGTTGACGCCTCGTGTCGTACAGGGGCCCCCTGCAAACCGCCCGTCACTGTCGGCGGCGCGATCGGCACCCGCTCGCCGGAGGGCAGCACCGCGACGTGCTCGACAGCGTCCTGCGCGATCGTGTCGGCGGTGAACACCCCGTACGGCGTCGCGTCGCCCGGCAGCGTGGTCAGCGTGCAGCCCGGGTAGGAGGCCAGCGCCAGCTCGACCGCCGCCGCCGAGAACGCACGCCCGGCCCGCGACTTGTCGCCGTCACGCAGGTGTACGTGCAGCAGCGCGCTCGCCGCCTCGGTGTCGCCGGTGTCCGGGTGGTCGGTACGGGCCAGCGTGAACTCCAGCCCCTCCGTGCCGACCGACTCCTCGATCTGGCCCCGGACCAGTGCCGCCTTGGCCGGGATGTCCAGCCCGCACAGCACGAACGTCATCGAGTTGCGGAAGCCGCCCAGGTTGTTGACGCCCACCTTGAGCGTGTCCGGAGGCGGCGTGCCGCGCACCCCGGAGACGCTTACCCGGTCCGGGCCCTCCTGCGCCAGCCGCACCGTGTCCAGCCGGGTCACCACGTCCGGGCCGAGGTAGTCCGGCCCGCCCACCTCGTACAGCAACTGGGCGGTGACCGTCTCGACGGTGACCGCGCCGCCGGTGCCGGCGTGCTTGGTGAGCACCGACGAGCCGTCCGGGTGCAGCTCGGCGATCGGGAAGCCGGGGCGGTGCCCGCCGTCCGGCAGTTCGGTGAAGAAGCTGAAGTTGCCGCCGGTGACCTGCGCGCCGCACTCGATCAGGTGCCCGGCCACAGTCGCGCCGGCCAGCGCGTCGAGGTCGTCGCGGGTCCACCCGAAGCGGGCGATCGCCGGGCCGACAGCCAGCGAGGCGTCGGTGACCCGCCCGGTGACCACCACGTCCGCGCCCGCGTCGAGGCAGGCCGCGATCCCGAACGCGCCCAGGTAGGCGTTCGCGGTCAGCGCGTCCGGCCGCTGGATCGCGTCGCCCTCGACGTACCCGACCCGGACCTGGAGGCCGAGCCGGTCGCCGAGCGACCGGATCGCGTCGGCCAGCCCGGCCGGGTTGAGGCCGCCCGCGTTGGTGACCAGCGTGACGCCGCGCTCCAGCGCGGTGCCGAGCACGCCCTCCGCCTGGCGCAGGAACGTCTTGGCGTACCCGAGCGACGGGTCGCGCATCCGGTCCCGGCCGAGGATGAGCATGGTCAGCTCGGCCAGGTAGTCACCGGTCAGCACGTCCAGCTCGCCGCCGTCGAGCATCTCCCGCCAGGCGGCGAAGCGGTCGCCGTAGAAGCCCGACGCGTTCCCGATCCGCAGCACGCTCATGAGGAGGTTCCGTTCGCCGGTTCGCGCTTGTCGCCGGGCGGGCCGGCGAACGCCTGGGCCACGTCCAGCCATTCGTCGGCCACCGGCCCGGTGGCGGTCAGGGCCAGGTCCGCGCGGTGCCGGCGCTGCGTGACGAGCAGGCAGAAGTCGAGTGCCGGGCCGGTCACCCGGTCGGCCGCGTCGGCCGGCCCGAACTCCCACACGTCACCGTCCGCGGGCGCGGTCAGCTCGACCCGCACCGGCACCGTGGGCACCTCGCGGCCGTGGGCGGCGAAGCCGTGCCCGAGGGTACGGACGCCGAGGTGCGCGATGTGCCGCAGGCGCTCGGTCGGGGTACGGCTGACGCCCAGCGCGTCTGCCACGTCCTCGCCGTGCGCCCACGTCTCCATCAGCCGGGCCGTCGCCATCGAGGTGGGCGACATGCTGGTGCCGTACCAGGGGATCTTCTGCCCGGCCGGGACGGCGGCGAGCGCCCCGGCGAGCGCGGACCGGCCGGAACGCCAGCGGGACAGCAGCGCGGGCGGGGGCGCGAGGAAGGACTCGGCGCCGTCCTCGACCAGGCGCGACGGGTCCGGCGCGGCCATCACCGAGGCGAAGAACGCGGACTCGTCGGTGGCCGCCAGGTAGGCGACGTGGTCGGTCCAGGCCAGGTGCGCGACCTGGTGTGCGACGGTCCAGCCCGGGGCCGGTGTCGGCCGCTCCCATCCTTCCGGCGGCAGGTCCGCGACGAGCGCGTCGAGCTGTTCGGACTCGGCGGCCAGATCCGCGAGCAGGGCTGTCAGGTCGACCATTGTGCCTCCGGGCGGGGGTGGGGCGTCAGGGGATCAGTGCCGCTCGCTCTCGGGGGTGAGCAGCGCGGCGAGCTGGCGTTTCCAGGTGTGCAGCAGGGCGGCGCGGCGGGGCGAGTCGTCGCTGAGCAGGTTGGCCACGCCGAGGCCGCGCAGCAGGTCGAGGGTGGCCTGCACCGACTCGCGTACGCCCGGCTTGCGCTCGTCCACACCGAGCAGCTCGACGGTGAGCCGGTGCATCTCGCGGCCGATCCGCGCCTCCAGCGGCACCAGCGCGGCGCGCAGCTCGGCGTCGGTACGCGCGGCCACCCACAGCTCCAGCGCGGCCACGAACAGCGGGCCGGTGAAGGAGGCGGCGAGCAGGTCGACCACGCCGTCGAGCCGCTTCGGGCCGACCGGCAGGTGCGCCGCCTCGGCGCGCAGCTCGGCCGCCCGGCGCTCGGTCAGGTGGGTGACGGCGGCGGTCACCAGCGCGGCCTTTGTGGGGTAGTGGTGCAGCTGGGCGCCCCGGGAGACGCCGGCGTGTGCCGCCACCACTGTCGTCGTGGTGCCGGACCAGCCGTGCTCCACCAGGCACTCGACGGTCGCCTCCAGCAGCCGGGCCTGGGTGGCACGGCTGCGCTCCTGCTGCGGAACTCGGCTCGACACGCAGACAGCGTGCCCCGCCCAAAACAAACAGTCAAGCCTGACTTTTTTGAAAGGAGGGGGCCCTTGTTAACGCCTGCGGTAGAGGAAGGGCCCCTTTTAACGCCTCAGCGGCCGTCGCGCGGAGCGAAGACGGTGAGCGCGTCGGCATCGGAGTGGCGGGAGCGGACGTACTCGTCGGCCCAGGCCGCCGCATCCGGGAACGTGGACTCGGCGGCGACCCGGGCGCAGGCGACGTCCACGTCGAAGCGGGTCCGGCGCAACTGCACGCCCGGGCCGAGCAGCGCCCACCAGGCGCCCGCGCCCCCGTACGGCATGCCTACGCTGCCCGGGTTCACCACCAGGCGACGGTCGGCCAGCCGGGTGAACGGCATGTGCGTGTGCCCGCAGACCACCGTGCCGACCTCGGCCGGCAGGCCGGCGAAGACCTCGGCCCAGCGGTCCAGCCGCGAGTCGACGAGCACGACCTCCTCGTCGTCGCGCGGGGTGGCGTGGCAGAACAACACGTCGCCCAGGCCGGTGACCGGCAGCGTGACCGATGGCGGCAGCGCGGCCAGCCGGGCCACCTGGTCGTCGCGGAGCTGCCCGGCGGCCCAGTTCGAGACCTCGATCGGGGAAGCCTTCCCGGCCCGGGCCTGCACCAGCTCCCGGTCGGCGTTCCCGCCGACCCAGCAGGCCCGGTCCCCGAGCGCGGTCAGCCGGTCCAGCACCTCGACCGGCTGCGGACCGGCGGCCAGGTCACCGGTGAGGACGATCAGGTCGGCGGCTGCCACGTCCGGCTCGGCCAGCACTGCTTCCAGCGCGGGCAGCACACCGTGGATGTCGGAGAGGACGGCGACGCGATCGGGCATCGTCCCAGCCTGGCGGCACCGGGGCGGGAGCACCAAGCGATTCTGCGGCGGGCAGAGCCGGCTCGCTCAGAGGCGACACCGGCCCGGCCTGCGCAGAAGACGGCATCGGCCCGGCTCCGCGCGGTGGCGGGCCGGGCCGGGAAGCCGGTACGGAGGATCAGACCCGCGCGCGGCGGGCCAGGCGCTCCGGGTCGAGGATGATGATGCTCTTGCCGTCCAGCCGCAGCCAGCCGCGCGAGGCGAAGTCGGCCAGCGCCTTGTTGACGGTCTCCCGGGACGCGCCGACGAGCTGGGCGATCTCCTCCTGGGTGAGGTCGTGCGTCACGCGCAGCACGCCGCCGTCGCGGGTGCCGAACCGGCCGGCCATCTGGAGCAGGTTCTTGGCGACCCGGCCCGGTACGTCGGTGAAGATCAGGTCGGCGAGCGAGTCGTTGGTCCGGCGCAGCCGGCGGGCCAGCACCCGCAGCAGCTGCTCGGCGATCTCGGGCCGGTTGTTCAGCCACGGCCGCAGCGCCTGCTTGCGCAGCCGGACCAGACGGGTGTCGGTGACCGCCGTGGCCGTCGCCGTACGCGGACCGGGGTCGAAGAGCGACAGCTCACCCACCATGTCCGACGGGCCCATCACAGCGATCAGGTTCTGCCGGCCGTCCGCCGCGCGGCGACCCACCTTGATCTTGCCGGACAGGAGGATGTAGAGACTGTCGCCGGGCTCGCCCTCGTTGAACACGATCTCGCCCTTGCGGACCTCGATCGTCTCCATCTCCTTGGCGAGCGCCTCGGCAGCCTCCGGGTCGACACCCTGGAAGATCCCGCTGCGGGCCAGTACCTCGTCCATCGCGCACCTCCGCCTGCGCGTGCCGTCCGTCGGCCGGGTCCGCCGTCCGCTGATCCCTCGCGCGCCGCCAGTCTAGGCGCACATGAGCAGGAATCAGAGGTGCACCCCTGGAATCTTGATCGTTGGGCGTAACCCACCCGACCTGGGGAGCGGCTAAGATCCCGCCCCCGGCCCGGGCCGGCGCCACCCGTTCCCACCTGTGATCGTAGGGTGACCGGCGTGCTGTGTGAGCCGTTCCTGACCAGCCGGTCCGAATCCGGCTGGGACATCCCGCTGCTGGCGTGGCGGGCCGAGTCGCCACTGCTCGCGGTCGGCTCCGCGCCGCTGGGCGGGGGGATCGGCGTCCGCCGGTGGGTGCTGAACGCGACGGTCCCCATGTCGTACGACCGGGACGACCCCGCCGCGCACCTGGCCGAGCTGGCGCACGGCCTCGACCTGGACGGGCCCGGGGTCGGGCTGCTGACCGGCGTGGACGTGAGCGAGGTGGTCCGCCGCACCGACGGCGGCGTCCGGGTCTGGGCGACTGTCGGCCTGGGCACGCCGGTCTGGGCCGCCGCCCCCGAGCCGTCCGCCGCCGCACCCGGGCCGGCGCCGTCGGCCGCGAGCGAGCCGGCCCGGCCCGCGCAGCACGTCGGCACCGTCAACATCGTCGTGTACGTCCCGGTGCGGCTCGGCGACGCCGCCCTGGTCAACGCCGTGGCCACCGCCACCGAGGCGAAGGCACAGGCGATCTGGGAACTCGGACTGCCCGCCACCGGCACCCCCACCGACGCGGTGACCGTGCTCTGCCCGGCCGACGGCGATCCGGCCCCGTACGGCGGTCCCCGGTCGGCCTGGGGCGCACCGCTGGCCCGGGCCGTGCACGCCGCCGTCCGCTCCGGCGGCGCCGGGACCGTGGTGCCCTGGTCCGACCGGCGGGCGGGCTGACGTGCGCCCGGCACACGCGACACGCCGGGTTTTCCGACCGATCGGCCCTCGTCGCGGCGTTCCGGGGACGGTAGCGTCGCCGACGATGTACGCTTCCGCCCGCTCTGTGCCCCGTACCCTCCGCGCCGCCGTCGCCGGACCGCCCGCCGCCGTGCCCGGCCCGCGTCGCGCGGTGCTCGGCCGGCGCCTGGCCGCGTTCGCCGCGCTCGTCGCCGTCCTGTTCGTCGCCGGCTGCGGCGGCGACGCCGGCGGGTCCGGCGGCGACCCCCGGTGGCAGGCGGGACAGGGCGGCGGGTCGACCGGCTCGGCCGGACCCGAGACGGGTGACCAGCCGGCTGCGCCGGACGCGTCGAAGGAGCCCTCGATCTCGCTCACCGCGACCGGTGACGTGATCATGGGCAACGCGCCGGACCGGCTGCCGCCCAACGGCGGCAAGGGCTTCTTCGACGACGTGAAGTCGGCGCTCAAGGGCGACCTGGTGATGGGCAACCTGGAGGAGCCGCTCACCGACGACACCGGCGCCGGCAAGTGCGGCCCGGAGCCGAAGAACTGCTACCAGTTCCGCGCGCCGCCCGGCTACGCCGCGCACCTGCGCTCGGCCGGGTTCCAGCTGCTCAACCAGGCCAACAACCACGGCTACGACTACGGCCGGCAGGGCTACGAGAACACCCAGTCGGCGCTGGAGGCGCACGGGCTCAAGCACACCGGCGCGCCTGGCGAGATCACCGTGGTGGACGTCAAGGGCATCAAGGTCGCCGTGGTGGGCTTCTCGTCGTACCCCTGGTCCAACAGCCTGGTCGACCTGAACGCCGCCAAGCAGGTGGTCGAGATGGCCAAGGAGCAGGCCCAGATCGTGGTGGTGCAGGTGCACATGGGCGCCGAGGGGGCGGACAAGACCCGGGTCAAGCCGGGCACCGAGATGTTCTTCGGCGAGAACCGCGGCGATCCGATCCGCTTCTCCCGCACCGTCATCGACGCCGGCGCCGACCTGGTCATCGGGCACGGTCCGCACGTGCTGCGCGGGATGGAGTTCTACAAGGGGCGGCTGATCGCGTACAGCCTGGGCAACTTCGCCGGCGGCGGGAAGTCGCTGAACAGCTCGGGCCGGCTCGGCTGGGGCGGCGTGCTCAAGGTGTCGCTCACCGCCGAGGGGACGTTCGTCGGCGGCACGTTCACCTCCACCGTGATGAACGGCGTGGGCCGTCCGTCCGTGGACCGGCAGAACCGCGGCCTCGGACTGGTCCGTGACCTGAACCGGTCCGACTTCCCGGACACCGGCGCGAAGCTCGACGGGACCGGCAAGATCACCGCACCGGCGGGTGGCTGAGCGCACCCCGGCCGCGCCGAGCCGCCGGAGCGTCGGCCCCGCGACGTAGGCTGGCCGACGTGACCACGCGTTCCCCCGAGACCGACCTCGGTCGTACGCGCCGCGCCCGGCGCATCGGCCGCGTGCTGACCGAGACGCACCCCGACGCGCACTGTGAGCTCGACCACGCCAACGCGCTGGAGCTCGCGGTGGCGACGATCCTGTCCGCCCAGTGCACCGACAAGAAGGTCAACGAGGTCACGCCGAAGCTGTTCGCCCGCTACCGCTCCGCGGCCGACTACGCCGCTGCGGACCGCGTCGAGCTGGAGGAGCTGATCCGGCCCACCGGGTTCTACCGCAACAAGACCAGCTCCCTGATCAACCTGGGGCGGGCGCTCTGCGAGCGGTACGACGGCGAGGTGCCCGGGCGGCTCGACGACCTGGTGACCCTGCCGGGGATCGGCCGCAAGACCGCGAACGTCATCCTCGGCAACGCCTTCGGTGTCCCCGGCATCACCGTCGACACCCACTTCCAACGGCTGGTGCAGCGGTGGCAGCTCACCGCCGAGACCGACCCGGTGAAGATCGAGCACGCGATCGGCGCGCTCTACCCGAAGCGGGAATGGACGATGCTGTCGCACCGGGTGATCTTCCACGGCCGCCGGGTCTGCCACGCCCGCAAGCCCGCCTGCGGCGCGTGCACGCTGGCGAAGCTGTGTCCCGCGTACGGCACCGGGCCGACCGAGCCGGCCGCCGCGGCCAAGCTGCTGAAGGGCCCCCGGGCCCGTGACCTGGCGGTCGCAGTCGGCCTCGATCCCGACCTGGTGCCGCAGCAGGCGGCAGCGGCGGACGTGCCGTGATGCGCCGGTTCGCGTACCTTCTCGTCCCGCTGCTGCTGGCGGCAGCGGGCTGCACCGCCACGACCGAGGAGCCGGAACGTCCGGCGCCGGCGACCCGGGCCGAGCGCCCCTCGCCGTTCGCCGACTGCGCCCCGCTGACCGTCGCGCCGGCCGCCGCGTCTCCGACGCCCGCCGGGAAGGCCGGGGACCAGCTCCCCGACCTGACGCTGAACTGCTTCACCGGCGGTGCACCGGTGAACCTGCGCGACGTCAAGGGCCCGGCGGTGATCAACGTGTGGGCGTCCTGGTGCCCGCCGTGCCGCAAGGAGCTGCCCGCGTTCCAGCGGCTCAGTGAGCGGGCCGACGGCCGGTTCCAGGTGATCGGCGTGAACAGCCGGGACAGCCGCGGCGGCGCGCAGTCCATCGGCGAGGACTACGGCGTCGACTTCCCGATGCTGCTCGACCAGGGCGACGCGTTCCAGCGCGCGCTGGAACGCAACGCGTTCCCGCTCACAGTGCTCGTCGACGCCGACGGCCGGATCCGGCACACCGACGCGACCGGCGCGCTCGACGACGCCCGCCTCGCCGCGCTGCTCGAACGTCACCTCGGGGTGCGGGTATGACCCGACGGCCGCCGGTGTGGTTCGACCCGCTGCTGGGCCGGCTCGGCACCGCGCGGGCGGAGGACTTCACCCGCATCGTCACGCCGGAAAGCGGCGGCCGGGAGAGCGCCGTGCTGGTGCTGCTCGGCGAGGAGCCCGGTGCCGGGCCGGACGTGCTCGTCCTCCAGCGCGCCGCGACACTGCGCAACCACGCCGGGCAGCCGGCCTTCCCGGGCGGGGCGGCCGACCCGGAGGACGCGGACGCCCGCGCCACCGCGCTGCGCGAGGCGAACGAGGAGGTCGGCCTCGACCCGGGCAGCGTCACAGTGCTGGCCGAGCTGCCCCGGCTGTGGATCCCGGTCAGCGACTTCGTGGTCACCCCGGTGCTCGCCTGGTGGCACGACCCGCACCCGGTGCACCCGCGCGAGCCGGCCGAGGTCGCCCACGTGGCCCGGCTGCCCGTCAGCGAGCTGGTCGACCCGGACAACCGCATGCGGGTACGCCACCCGAGCGGCTGGATCGGTCCCGCCTTCTCCGCACGCGGCATGCTCGTCTGGGGCTTCACCGCAGGCGTGATCGACCGGCTGCTGGAGATGGGCGGCTGGTCCCGGCCCTGGCCGCACTCGCGTGTGGTGGACCTGCCGCCTGTCGACGCCACGCCCGCTCCGTCGGCCGGCACCGAGGCGGCCGACGAGAGCCCGGTGCGGTGATCACCCGTACGCATCCCCGGGTCACGTTCCGCGAGCGCTGAGCCGAGCACGGGCCCCGTGCCCGTACCCTTGGGGCGTGTCCGCCGTGGATCTCGTCCTTCTCCTGCTCATGCTCGTGTTCGCGATCAGCGGATACCGCCAGGGTTTCGTCATCGGGGCCCTGTCGTTCTCCGGCTTCTTCCTCGGAGCGCTGCTCGGCCTCCAGGTCGGGCCGCTGATCGCACAGCAGTTCGCGGCGAGCGGCACACGCGTGCTGATCTCCCTGGTGGCGATCTTCGGGCTCGCGGTGCTGGGGCAGGCGCTGGCGGGCTGGCTCGGCTCGAACCTGCGGGCCGCCATCACCGGCCCGGCCGGCCGGAAGATCGACGACGTCGGCGGCGCGTTCATCTCGGTCGTCGCGGTCATGCTCGTGGCGTGGCTGGTCGCCGTGCCGCTCGGCTCCTCCTCGGTGCCGTGGCTGGCGTCCTCGGTCCGCAACAGCGCGCTGCTCACAGTCGTCGACCAGGTGCTGCCGGACAAGGCGCAGGATCTGTCCACCGCGCTGCGCGACACGGTCGACACCAACGGCTTCCCGGACGTGTTCGGCGACCTCGCGCCGACCCGGGCCCGGCAGGTCGCACCGCCCGACCCGGCGCTGGCCAACTCCCAGGTGGTGCAGAACAGCAGGCGGTCGGTGGTGAAGGTGCTCGGCTCCGCGCCGAGCTGCTCACGCCGCATCGAGGGCTCCGGTTTCGTGTACGCGGACGACCGGGTGATGACGAACGCGCACGTGGTGGCCGGCACCCGCTCCGTGGCGGTGGAGCTGCGCGGCGAGCGGTACGACGGCGAGGTCGTCGTCTACGACCCGGACCGGGACCTCGCGGTGCTCTACGTACCCGGGCTGCCCGGGCCGTCGCTGCGCTTCGCCGCCGGACCGGCCGCCACCGGCGCCGACGCGATCGTGCTCGGCTTCCCGCTCGACGGCCCGTACGACGCCCGCCCGGCCCGGATCCGCGACGTCGACCGGATCACCGGCCCGGACATCTACTCGGCCGGTGACGTCAACCGGGAGATCTACACCATCCGGGCGCTGGTACGCAGCGGCAACTCCGGCGGCCCGCTGGTCTCCTCGAACGGTCTGGTGCTCGGCGTGATCTTCGCGGCGGCGGCGGACGACCCGAACACCGGCTTCGCGGTTACCGCGGCCGAGGCGCGACCGGTGGCGCTGGCGGGCGCGGAGCGTACCCGGGGAGTGGACACCGGCGACTGCACCTGAGCCGGCCGGCGGCGCTCAGCCGCCCGCGGACGCTCCCGCCGGTGTCGCCTCGTCACCGGAGCGGGACAGCGGCAGGTGGGCGCGGCCCCAGGTGAGCGTGCGGTCGAGGACCGCCCGGGCCATGATCGCGACGCAGACGCCGCCGTTGAGGAACGAGGCGACCACGTCGCTGGGGTGGTGCATGCCCCGGTACATCCGGGTGAGCGCCACGCCGATCGGCACCAGCACCAGCAGCGTCCACCAGCCGACCTTGGCCGGGGTGCTGCGCGCCCGCAGCGCCAGCAGCACCGCGAGGCCGACGTAGAGCGCGGTGGCCGCCGAGGTGTGCCCGGACGGGAAGCTGGACGTGGGCGGCGAGGCGTCCATGTGCGCAACGGCCGGGCGGTTCCGGTCGATGACCATCGTGGTGAACAGGAAGATCAGCGCCTGCGCGGTCACCGCCGCGCACAGGAACAGCGGCTCCCGCCAGCGGTGCAGCACCAGCCGCAGCACCAGCGCCGCCAGCACGGTGACCACGACGATCATCTGGGTGCTGGCGAGCGTGCTGAACACCAGCGAGACGTCGTTCCACCCCGGCGTCCGGTCGCCGGCCAGTTCCCGGTTGACCGTGTCCTCCACGGTGAACGGCCAGGTGTGCGCCAGTACCCGGGTCACCAGCAGGCCCAGGCCCACCATCAGCGCGAAGAGCAGGGCCAGCGGCAGCAGGACACGCCGGGTGACTCGGATCACGACATCGGACATGGGCTCGCCTGTACCCCGTTGCGGGCCCGGCTACGCCCGGCCGCCCTCCGGCCGCTGGTCGGCCAGCTCCGGCTCGACCCCCTCGCGCAGCGGACGCGCGGACGGCCGTCCGGACCCGCTGCGCCAGGTGGCGAACGCCGCCGCTGTCGCGGCCACCACGGCGGTCCCGAGCACCCAGCCGCCCACCACGTCGCTGGTCCAGTGCACGCCGAGCGCGATCCGGCTGATCCCGGTCACCACCGTGACCAGCAGGGCGGCGGTCCACAGCGCGATCCGGCCCGGGCGGCTGTCCCGCACGAACGGCAGGAACACCAGCAGCAGCACCCCTGCGGCGAGCGTGGCGTTGAGCGCGTGGCCGGACGGGAAGGAGTAGCCGGCGGCCCGGGCCACCGGGTCGAGCAGATCCGGCCGGTCCCGGCCGACGAGCAGCTTGAGCAGCGCGCCGAGCAGCCCGCCGACGAGCATGGTGACCACCACCCAGACCGCCAGCCGGGGCGCGCCGCGGCGGACCAGCCAGACCACCGCCACGACAGCCGCCACCCGCAGCGGGCCGGGCCCGAACACGTGCGTCCAGACCGTCATCACCGCGACCCATGCGGGATGGTCCTGCGCGTACCCGTGGAACGCGTCGGTGATCGAGGCGTCCAGCCGCAGCAGGGGCGGCCAGGCGCCGAGCACCAGCAGCGCGATCAGGGCGAACGGCACCAGCACCAGGAACGCCGCGACCACCGTCAGGGTGAGCCGCAGCCCCAGCGAGTGATCGCGGTCGAGGCGGCGGTGCCGCCACGACCGGCGCGTGACCGTCGCCCCGGTGGTGTCCATGGGCATTCCCCTACCCACCGGAGGGCAGGGTCAGACCGGTTCAGCGACGGGTCTGCCGGAACCGGCGCACCATCAGCGCGGTGCCGGTGACGAGCGCGACGAACAGGGCCAGGCCGGTCCAGAGCCGCTCCGGGGCGGAGACGTCCGTCTGCCCGGCCGGCCGGGCGGTCCAGCCCTCCGCCGTACGCCCGAGCGGGTCGCCGCCGCGGCCCGCCGCGGCGGCCCGGGTGTCCGGTCCGTCGCCGGGTGCCGGCCCGAAGCCCACCACGCCGGGGGAGGCGTTGTCGTCGAGCGGGTTGTGGGCCACCGACGGCACGTCACCGGTGAGCGCGGCCACCGGGTCGACCAGGCCGTAGCCGAACCGGTCGTCCCGCCCGGTCGGGCCCAGATCCCGGGCGGTGCTGATCAGCCGGTTGACCACGTCCCCGGCCGACATCTTCGGATACCGCGAGCGGACCAGGGCCGCCGTCGCGGCGACGAGCGGCGCGGCGAAGCTCGTCCCCTGCCCCCGCCAGTAGCCCTCCGGGCGGGCGCCGTAGAGCCCGGTGGCCGGGGCGCTGAGGACCGTCTCGTGACCCGTGATCGAGCCGGACCAGAGGTTCTCGCTGGTCCGCTCCAGCCCGGTGACCGCGAGCACGCCCGGTTCGCGGGCCGGGTACCAGACGTCGGTGGTCGTCGAGGTGGCCAGGTTGCCGGTGCAGGCGACCACCACCACGTCCCGGGCGAACGCGTAGTCGAGCGCCGCGGCCAGGGCCGGGTTGTCGCTGCTGCCGCCGAGCGACAGGTTGACCACCTGGGCGCCGTTGTCCACCGCCCAGCGCACCGCCTTGGCGATGATCAGCGCGTCGTCGTAGCGGTTCTCGGCGTCGAGCACCCGGACCGGGAGGATCTTGGCGTCCGGCGCGAGCCCCACCACGCCCCGGTCGTCGTCGGACCGCCCGGCGATCAGCCCCGCCACAGTGGTGCCGTGCCCCACCGGGTCCGCGCCGTCCGAGCCGTCCGGCGTCACCAGATCCAGGCCGGGCAGCACCTGCCCGGCCAGGTCGGGGTGGGAGCCGTCCACACCGGAGTCGATCACCGCGACCACCACGCCGCGCCCGGTCGACGTGCGCCATGCGGTCTTCGCCCGCAGCTCCTCCAGCTGCCACTGCTCGTCGCGTACCTGGTCGGTGCGCAGCGGACGGTCGGGGGCCGACCAGGGCCGCGCCACGGCGGTCGAGGCGGCGGGCGCGGCGTGTGCCGGCGGTGCCAGCGGACCGGCCACGGTGACCAGTGCCGAGGCGGCGGCGAGCAGCGCGCGTCCGGCGAGACGCCGGGGCGGCCCACCGGGCGGTCCCTGCCGATCCCCTGTCACATTCCCCAGCCGTTCGGTCGCGTCAGACACATGCTGCACGGAGATTACCGGTTGCCCCGGCCGTCACGGGGCAACTCGGCCAGCCTGATCACCCGGGCGGGAGATACGCCAACTGCACCAGGCGCACCCCCTCCCGGCGGGTGACCAGACGCGCCCGCCCCGGCGGCAGCGGCCCGGCCTTCACCTGGCCGACGAGCGTGCCCTCCTCCGGCCCGCCCGACATCACCAGCCCGGCCGTGGACAGCTCGCGCAACCGCTGCACGATCGGCTCGTACGCGGTCCGCCCGGCGCCGCCGGTGCGCCGCGCCAGCACCAGGTGCAGCCCGACGTCCCGCGCGTGCGGCAGGTGGTCCTCAAGCGCCCGCAACGGGTTCGTCGGCCCGCCCGCCACCAGGTCGTAGTCGTCCACGAGCACGAACAGCTCCGGTCCCGTCCACCACGACCGGCTGCGCAACTGCGCCGGTGTCACCTCCGGCCCCGGCTGCCGCCCCTGGAGATAACCGGCGGCCGACTCGATCAGCTCGGCGGTGTGCGGCGCTGCGGTGCCGTATCCGATCAGGTGCGGCGTCTCGATCACGCCCATCAGGCTGCGCCGGTAGTCCACGAGCATCACCCGGGCCTGCTCCGGCGTGAACCGGTTGACGATCGAGGTGGCGAGCGCCCGCAGGAACGACGACTTGCCGCACTCGGCGTCGCCGAAGACCAGGAAGTTCGGCTCGGTGGCGAAGTCCAGCACCACCTGGGACAGGTCCGCCTCGGCCACGCCGATCGGGAACGCGGGCCCGCTCGTCGCGCTGTGGTCCAGTTCGGCGTACGGCAGCACCGGCGGGAGCAGCCGCACCCGGGGCGCGGGCGGACCGCTCCACGCGCCGGCGACCGCCTTGACCAGGTCGGCGGTCTCCGCGCCGAGCGCCTCGACGCGCGGTTCGGCGGTGAGGAAGTGCAGGCCGCCCGCGGTGATGCCGCGCCCCGGCCGCTCCTCCGGCACGGTGGCCGCCAGCGCGCGCTTGACCACCACCGAGTCGGCCGGGTCGCCGAGACGCAACTCCAGCCGGGAGCCGAACAGGTCGCGGATCGCCGGGCGGAAGTCCGACCAGCGCAGCGCGCTCGCCACCACGTGCACCCCGTACGCCAGGCCCCGGGTGGCGAGCTCGGTGACCAGGGGTTCCAGGTCCTCGTACTCGCCGCGCAGCGTGTTCCAGCCGTCCACCACCAGGAACACGTCCCCGAACGGGTCCGGCGCGCCCGCCGCCCGCCGCCGTCGCCACACGGCCATCGACTCCACACCGGCCTCGGCGAAACGCCGCTCCCGTTCGGCCAGCAGACCGGCGACCTCGCCGACGGTACGGCGCACCGCGGTGCCGTCGGTGCGCCCGCTGACACCGCCCACGTGCGGCAGGTCGCGCAGCGTGCCGAGCGTCCCGCTGCCGAAGTCGAGGCAGTAGACCTGCACCTCGGCCGGGGTGTGGGTGAGCGCGAGCGCGCAGACCAGGGTGCGCAGCAGACTGGACCGGCCGCTGCGGGTGGTGCCGACCACCGCGACGTGCCCGGCCGCGCCGTCCAGCGCCAGCCAGAGCAGGTCGCGCCGCTGCTCGAACGGCTTGTCGACCACCGCCACCGGCACCTGCAGCGCACCGTGCAGCTCCGGATTCGCCACCGTGAGCCCGCGTAGCGGGTCGGCGCCGACCGTTCCGAGCAGCTCGTCCAGGGCGGGCGAGGCGTCCAGCGGCGGCAGCCACACCTGGTGCGCGGGCGGGCCCTGCCCGGCCAGCCGGTCCACGAGCAGGTCCAGCAGCGTCTCGCCGCTGTCGTCCTCGGCGGGCGGCTCGACGGGCGCGGGCGGCTCGGGCACCGGGACCAGGTGGGTGGAGAACGCGAGCACCCGAGCCTCGCCGGCGCCGGACGCGCCCGCCGCCCCGCCGCGACGGCGGACCGTGCCGGAGACGTACGCGGCCTTGAACCGGACCAGCGGGTCGGTGCCCGAGCGCAGGTAACCGTGCCCCGGGCTGCGCGGCAGCTCGTGCGCGTCCGGCACGCCCAGCACCGTCCGGGACTCCAGCGCCGAGAACGTCCGCAACCCGATCCGGTACGACAGGTGCGTGTCCAGCCCGCGCAGCCGTCCCTCCTCCAGCCGCTGGCTCGCCAGCAGCAGGTGCACACCCAGCGACCGGCCCAACCGGCCGATCTGCACGAACAGGTCGATGAAGTCGGGCTTGGCGGAGAGCAGCTCGGAGAACTCGTCGCAGATCAGCAGCAGCGACGGCAGTGGGGCCAGCGGCGACCCGGCCGCCCGGGCCCGCTCGTAGTCGCGGACGCTCGCGAAGTTGCCGGCCCGGCGCAGCAACTCCTGCCGGCGCATCAGCTCCCCGTTTATCGCGTCCACCATCCGGTCCACAAGCGGCAGCGCGTCGGCCAGGTTGGTGATCACGGCGGCGGTGTGCGGCAGCCGTTCGAACGACGCGAACGTGGCGCCGCCCTTGAAGTCGACGAGCACGAAGTTGAGCTGCTCCGAGCTGTGCGTGGCGGCCAGCCCGAGCACCAGTGTGCGCAGCAGCTCCGACTTGCCCGAGCCGGTCGCGCCGATCAACAGGCCGTGCGGGCCCATGCCGTCCTGCGCCGACTCCTTCAGGTCCAGGTCGATCGCCCCGCCGTCGGCGCCCACCCCGATCGGCACCCGCAGCCGGTCCCGCGCGGCCCGGGGCGCCCAGCCCTGCTCGGCGGTGAAGCTCTCCGGGTCGCCCAGACCCAGTAGCTCGGGCAGGCCCAGCTCGGCGCCGGGCGGCGCGTCCGGTCCGCGTACCGTGCCGGCCAGCCGCAGCGGCGCGAGCCGCCGGGCCACCGCCTCCGCGTCGGCGGGCGCCAGCGCGTCGGCGGCGCCCACCTCGGCGTGCCCCTCCGCGGAGTGCGAGTGCAGCCGGCCGTCGACCAGGTCGAGCAGCAGCGCGTACCGGTCGAGCAGCCGGGGCGGCGGAGTGTCCAGGTCGAGCACGGTGACCGCGTCGATGCCGCCGTCACCGGCCAGGTCAGTCGCGCCGGTCAGGTCGCCGCCGTCGAGCACCACCACTACGTGCGGCCCGTCGGTCGCGGTGCCGTGCGGGCTGAACCGGGACCGGGCGCCGAGTACGTCGTCGAGCAGCCGTTCCAGGTCGGCGGCGGAGCTGGTGACCAGCCGCACCGGGCCCAGCGCGTCGGTACGCGCCGGATGGTGGGCGTGCGGCAGCCACTTCACCCACTCCCAGGCGTTGCGGCGTTCCGGCCCGGCGCAGACCGCGATCAGCAGTTCGTCCGGCGCGTGGAAGACGGCGAGCTGGGTGAGCACCGCCCGGGCCAGCGCCTGCGCGGCGGGCGAGCCGGCACCGCGTACCGGGCCGGCCGGGCCGCGCACGAAGACCCGGGCGAAACTGCGCAGCGACAGCGCCACCGGCAGGTCCGGCACCACCGAGTACGCGTCCAGGAAGCGCCGCAGCGCCCCGGCGGTCATCGGCTCCAGCTCCTCCAGCGGGCGGGTGACCGGCGGGACCAGCGGGGTGGCGAGCGTCTGCGGGCCCACACCGACCCGGACCACGGCGAAGTCCGGGTCGCCCGGCCGGCGCTCCCAGACCCGATGACTGTCGACTGTCGACCAGAGCCGCCCCGGCTCGGGATGGCGGTAGGACAGCCCGGCCCGCTGAGCGCCGGCGGTCTCCCGCACCCGGCGCCGGAGCGTGGCCAGGTGACGCAGGTACTCCCGGCGGGCGGCCATCAGCTCGGACTTCTTCGGCCCGGCGCTGCCCCAGGTGGTCACCAGCATCGCCAGCGAGGAGAGGCCGAACATGCCGCCCACCACGTACGAGTAGGCGCCGCCGCCGCGGCCGAACATCATCGCCATGGCCACCGTCCCGCCGAGCATCGGCAGCACCATCAGCGCCTGCTGCCAGCGCCCACCGGCGGCGGCGGGGATCTCCGGCGGCGCCTCGACGGGCAGCTCACCGACCGGGATCTCCGGTGCCGGGCGGCGTGGCGGCCGCTTGATGACGACAGTGGACACTCACCCTCCCCGGAAGTGGCTCTGGGTAACCCGAGCCTGGCTCATCGTAGGTAAAGTCCTCTCGTCCGTCAGCCCACTCCCTCCGCTCGATATGGAGATGCCTCGATGACAAGCGGGCTCGCCCGGGTCACGATCAGCGCGCCCAGGCGGCGGGTCGACGTGGCCCTACCGGAGCAGGTGCCCCTGGCCGAGCTGCTGCCCGAGGTGCTCCGGCACGCCGGGGAGGGACTGGCCGACGACGGGGAACGGCACGGCGGGTGGGTGCTGCGCCGGACCGACGGCGCGGTGCTCACCACCGCCCAGGCGCTGCTGCCGCAGGGCGTGCGCGACGGCGAGGTGCTGCACCTGGTGCCGGCCCGCGCCCAGTGGCCCGAGCTGGAGTACGACGACGTGGTCGAGGCGATCGTGGACGGCGCCCGGCGCCGGGGTGCCGCCTGGTCGGGCCGGGCCACCCGGGCCGCGGCGCTCGCCGGTGCCGCCGTACCCCTGGCCGTCGGCCTGGTCGCCGTGGTCGCGGCCGGGCCGGGCGCGCGCGGCTGGCCGGTCGCCGCGGCGGTCGCCCTGGTCCTGGTGCTCACCGCCACCGCGGCGTCCCGGGCGTACGGGGACGGCCCGGTCGGCGCCACGCTCGGCGGGTACGCGCTGCCCTGGGCCGCGGTGGCCGGTGCGCTCGCGGTCGCCTCCGGCGATCCGGTCGGCCCGATCCCCGGCCTGCGCTGGGTGGGTGCCCCGGAACTGCTGGTCGGCTCGGTGGCGCTGCTGCTGGTGGCGGTGCTCGGCCTGCTCGGCGTGGCCAGCCGGTCCCGCGTCTTCGTGGCCGGGGTGACAGTCGGCCTGGCGGGCGTGGCGGCAGCGCTCGGCGGGCTGCTGCTCGACCCGGACGGCACCGCCGCCGTCCTGCTCGCCGTGCTCGTGTTCGCGCTCGGCGGGCTGCCGCTGCTGGCCATCCGGGTCGGCAAGCTTCCGCTGCCGCCGCTCACCCTGCCCAGCCCGGCCGGCACCCGGGACCTGCCGGACCGGGGCCGGGTGCACGCGGCGGTGGCGCGCGCCGAGGAGGTGCTCACCGGGATGCTGCTCGGCCACGCGGTGCTCGCCGTCGGCGCGGTCGCGGTGCTCGTCTCCGTCGGCCGGACCGCCGGGCTGCTGCTCGCCGCCGTCGCCTGCGGGGTGCTGCTGCTGCGCTCCCGCCTGTTCGTGGCGGTACGGCACCGGGTGCCCGCGATCGTCGCCGGGTTGACCGGGTTCGCGCTGCTGGGGGTGGTGCTGGCCGGCCGGGCCGGTCCGGGTGGGCGGCTCGCGCTGACTGTGGGCGGGCTGGCCCTGGCCCTGACGGCGGTCACCGCCGGCGCCACGTACGCCCGGCGGCCCGTCTCCCCGTACCTCGGCCGGCTGGCCGACCTGACCGACACCGCGCTCGTGGTCGCTGTGGTGCCGGTGGCCTGCGCGGTGCTCGGCCTCTACGACCGGGCCCGCGACCTGCTCGCCTGAACACGCGGAGGCCCGGGTCGCGACGCGCGACCCGGGCCCCCGGCAAGCATGATCGTCAGTGCAGCGTCTCGCCGCGCTCCTCGGCCTCCTTGGCGCGCCGGTACGACGCGGCGATCTCCGCCTCGGCCTCGACCCGGCCCACCCAGGTCGCGCCCTCGACCGACTTGCCCGGCTCCAGGTCCTTGTAGACCTCGAAGAAGTGCTGGATCTCCAGCCGGTCGAACTCGCCCAGGTGGTGGATGTCGCGCAGGTGCTCCTGACGCGGGTCCTCGTAGGGCACGCAGAGGACCTTGTCGTCGCCGCCCTTCTCGTCCGTCATCCGGAACATGCCGATGGTGCGGCAGCGGATCAGGCAGCCCGGGAACGTCGGCTCCGGCACCAGCACCAGCGCGTCCAGCGGGTCGCCGTCCTCGCCCAGGGTGCCCTCGATGAACCCGTAGTCGGCCGGGTACTGCGTGGAGGTGAAGAGGGTGCGGTCCAGCCGGATGCGGCCGGTCGCGTGGTCTACCTCGTACTTGTTCCGGTGACCCTTGGGGATCTCAACCGTGACGTCGAAATCCATCTTCCACGCTCCCTCGTTTGCCCACGCTGGCTAACGGAAACCAGCGGCTCACCCCCGGCGCGGGGTGAACGCCCCCCGTCGGCTCCGGCCGCCGCATAGTGTTCGGACCGAAGTAGTGTCGCCCAAGGCGATTTCGAGCGGGGAGGAGGGGGCCGTGGGGAGGGAAGATTCACACTACCGCCCCGAGAGGGTTGACGGGCGCGGGTCCGCCGGTTCCGGTTCCGGCGGGGCCACCGGGCGGGTGTCCGTCCCGGGGGCCAACGTCCCTCATCGTCCCTCTCCGGCCACCGGGTCCGCCCGCGTCGGCCCGCCCCACCACGGCCCCGGCCCGCTGCATCACGGCTCCGGCCCGGCGAGCGGCTCGGCCCGCGTCGGGCCGCCGCACGATCCCACGGCTGCGCTGAACCGGCCCGGCGCGCCGGACTCGATCCCGGTCAGCCCGCCGGTCCCACCGGTCGGCGCCGCGCCGCCCGCACCCTCCGGGCCGCCCCCGGGCCGACCGCGACGTCGCCTGCGGCTCGTCGCGGCGCTCGCCTGCGTGCTCGTGCTGGCCCTGGCGGTGGCCGGGCTCGCCGTGCTGCGTCCCGGCCCGGTCGCCGGGTGGCTGGGCGACGTCGACAGCACGGGTACGGCGGTCGCCGCGCCGCCCGAGCCCACGCCGCCGGCCGTGCTGGCCGGTCCGGACGGCAACGCCCCGCTGCCCACCGAGGCCGGCATCCGTACCGCCCTCGACCCGCTGGTCCGCGCCGCCGCGCTCGGCGACCGGGTGCACGTGTCGGTGGCGGACGTGAGCACCGGCCAGGCGCTCTACGGCAGCGGCCAGGACACGCCCACCGTGCCCGCCTCGGTGACCAAGCTGGCGACCGGGGTGGCGGTGCTCGCGGCGCGCGGTCCCGCCTACCGGATCCCGACCCGGGCCGTGGCCGGCGCCAACCCGGGCGAGGTGGTCCTGGTCGGCGGCGGTGACCCCACGCTCGCCGTGGACAAGAACGGCTTCTACCCCGGCGCGGCCCGGCTGGACGACCTCGCCGCCCAGGTGCGCGACGCGCTCGGCGGCACCGCCCCGACCAAGGTGATCGTCGACTCGTCGCTGTTCAGCGGCCCGGTCTTCGAGCCCGGCTGGGACGCCGACATCCCCACCGGCGGCTTCGGCGCGGCGATCACCGCGCTGATGACCGACGGCGCCCGGAAGAACGCGGCGGAGGCGCGGCGCACCGCCGAGGAGACCAACCACGCCGCCGAGCGGGTGCCGCAGCCCGACCTGACCGCCGGCCGCCAGTTCGCCAAGTTGCTCGGCCTGACCGGCGGCGCCGCCCAGGTGAGCCGGGGCACCGCGCCGGCCGCGTCCGGCGCCACGGGTACGGCCCCCGGCGCCGAACTCGGCACTGTCGAGTCCCTGCCGATGATCCGGCTGGTCGACATCATGATCAGCGACAGCGACAACGTGATCGCCGAGGCGATGGCCCGCCAGGTGGCGCTCGCCAAGGGCAAGCCGGGCTCGTTCGTCGGCGGCGCGGCGGCCACCGACCAGGTGCTCGGCGAGCTGGGCCTGCCCGCCGGCGAGATCAGCCTGGCCGACGGCAGCGGGCTGTCCCGCACCAACCGGATCAGCCCCTCGCTGCTCACCGACCTGATCACGCTCGCCGGCAACGGCAGCCACCCCGAACTCGCGGCGATCTTCGGCGGACTGCCGGTCGGCGGCTGGTCCGGCACGCTCGACGAGCGCTACCGGGCGGCGGCGACCCGCGCCGGAGCGGGTGTCGTCCGGGCCAAGACCGGCACGCTGAGCGGCGTCAACGCGATCGCCGGCACGGTTACCACAGCCGACGGCCGGCTGCTCACGTTCGCCGTGCTCACCGACCGGACCCAGGGCTCGCTGGACGAGACCCGGGCGGCGCTGGACCGGATCAGCTCGGCGCTGGCCGGGTGCGGCTGCCGCTGACCGACGGGCGTCGATCGGCCGGCGCGAGCCCGGGTGGGGGTGTTCCGGCGCGGGTACGGTGGGTTCATGGCGCAGTTCGTGGACTGGGATCTGGCCGCCGCGACAGCGGGGGCGCTGAGCAAGTCGGGCCCCCGGGTGTCGTACGCCGAGGCCACCGACGTGGTCGGCGACCTGCGCCGGCTGACCGACGAGGCGGCCGGTCACGTCGCCGACTACACCGGCCTGCGCGCGCAGGTCGCGCACCCGCCGGTACGCGTGGTCGACCGCCGGGACTGGGCGGCGGCGAACATCGCCGGGCTGCGTGAGGTCGTCTCCCCGCTGGTCGAGCGCCTCTCCGGCGACAAGCGGCCGGGCGCGCTCACCGAGGCGATCGGCTCCCGGGTGACAGGTGTGCAGGCCGGCACCGTGCTGGCGTACCTCTCCGGCCGCGTGCTCGGCCAGTACGAGGTCTTCGCCGGCGACCCCGGCCAGCTGCTGCTGGTGGCGCCGAACATCCTCGAGGTCGAGCGGAAGCTCGGCGCCGACTCGCGCGACTTCCGGCTCTGGGTGTGCCTGCACGAGGTCACTCACCGCACCCAGTTCACCGCCGTGCCGTGGATGCGCGCGTACTTCCTCGGCGAGGTGCAGGCGTTCGTGGACGCCTCCCAGGGCGGTGAGCACCTGCTGGAACGGCTCCGCCGCGGTGTGGCGACGCTCTCCGACGCGGTGAAGGACCCGGAGAGCCGGGCCAGCGTGCTGGACATCGTGCAGACCCCGGCCCAGCGCGCCGTGCTGGACCGGCTGACCGCGCTGATGACGCTGCTGGAAGGCCACGCCGAGTTCGTGATGGACGGCGTCGGCCCGCAGGTCATCCCCAGCGTCGAGTCGATCCGGGCGGCGTTCAACCGCCGCCGCGAGTCCGGCAACCCGCTGGAGAAGGCGATCCGGCGGCTGCTCGGCATCGAGGTCAAGATGCGCCAGTACGCCGAGGGCCGCAAGTTCGTGCACGGCGTCGTCGACCGGGTGGGGATGCAGGGCTTCAACAAGATCTTCTCGTCCCCGCTGACGCTGCCCCGCCTGGACGAGCTGGGCGACCCGGACGCCTGGGTGTCCCGCGTACACGGGCCCGCCGGTGCCACCCCGCCCGTCGGCTGATCCGGCCGGTCCGGCCGGGCCGCTCGATCCGGCTGATTCTGCGGGCTGGGCTGGTTCCCCTGGTCCGCTCGGTTCGGCTTCTTCCGCGGGCCGGGCTGATTCCGGCGCTCGGTCGCGCCGCTCGCCGTCGCCCGCTCCCGTCGTCGCCGCGGTGCGGCTCGCCGTCCGCCGGATGCTGACCGGCCTGCCCGGCGGCGGCCCGGTGCTGGTGGCCTGCTCCGGCGGGGCCGACTCGCTCGCGCTCGCCGCCGCCACCGCGTTCGTGGCCCCCCGGCTCGGGCGCCCGGCCGGCCTGGTGACAGTCGACCACGGCCTGCAAGCCGGGTCCGCCGAACGGGCCGAGGCGGTCACCGGCTGGGCCCGCGCCGCAGGGCTCGACCCGGTCGAGGTGCTTCCGGTACGCGTGGACGGCCGGCCCGGCGGACCCGAGGCGGCCGCCCGCGAGGCCCGGTACGAGGCGCTGGTCGCTGCCGCCCGCCGCTACGACGCAGCCGGGGTGCTGCTCGGGCACACGCGCGACGACCAGGCCGAGACCGTCCTGCTGGCGCTGGCCCGGGGTGCCGGACCGCGCGGGCTGTCCGGGATGCCGGAGCGGCGCGACGTCGACGGGGTATCCCTGCTCCGCCCGCTGCTCGACGTCACGCGCGCCGACACCCGGGCCGCCTGCGCCGCGCTCGGGCTCGACCCGTGGGCGGACCCGCACAACGCCGACCCCGCGTACGCCCGGGCCCGGGTCCGGTCCGACGCGCTGCCGGCACTCGTCGACGCGCTGGGGCCGGGGGTGGTGGCCAACCTGGCCCGTACCGCCGGGCTGCTCGCGGCCGACAACGCCGCGCTCGACGCGCTCGCCGACACCGCGCTCGCCGACGTCCGTACCGCTGACGGTGGGCTGTCCGTAGCCGGGCTCGCCGGGTTGCCGGCCGCCGTCCGTACCCGGGTGCTGCACGCCTGGGCCCGTGAGCTGGGCGCGACGCCGGCCGCGCTGTCGCACAGTCACGTGGCGGCGCTGGACGCCCTGGTCACGGCCTGGCACGGACAGGGCCCGGTGCACCTACCCGGTAACCACCAGGTGCGCCGCCACACAGGCCACCTCCTGCCCTGACGGCGCGCCCGCCCGCCCTTGCCCGTCCCCCGTCCCGTTGATCAAGGACTTTCGGTCACTTTCCGGCCCTCCCCAGCCCGCAAACTCCTTGATCACTGCTCCAGGGGCGGCGGGCGGGGGCGTCGATCATGAAGTTGACGGGGAGGAAACGGGCGGAAAGCGCGGTCAACTTCATGATCGACGGGGTGGGGGGCGGGGCGGGACGGGGCGGGGTGGGTCAGGTGGTCTGGCGGTCTCGGAAAGTGGTGCGGTAGGCCAGCGGGGTGGTGCCCACGCGACGGGTGAAGTGGTGCCGCAGCGCCGCCGCGTCGCCGAAGCCGGCCTGCTCGGCCACGCCCTCCACGCTCAGCGTGGTGTCCTCCAGCAGGTGCCGGGCCAGCAGCACCCGCTGGTTGGTCACCCAGTCGTGCGGAGTGGTGCCGGTCTCGGCGCGGAACCGGCGGGCGAACGTCCGTGGCGCCATCCCGGCGCGCGCCGCCAGCTCGTCCACCGTCACCTGCCGGCGCAGGTGTCCCATCAGCCACTCCAGCACCGGTTCCAGCGTGGGTGCCTCCGGTGCCTTGGGGATCGGCGTCTCGACGTACTGCGACTGGCCGCCGTCGCGGTGCGGCGGCACCACCATCCGGCGGGCCAGCCGGGTCGCCACCGCGGAGCCGTGCTCCTGGCGTACCAGATGCAGGCAGGCGTCGATGCCGGCGGCGGTGCCGGCGCTGGTGAGCAGCCGGTCGTCCTGCACGTAGAGCGAGTCGCACTGGACCCGGGCGGCCGGGAAGCGGCGCTGCAGCTCGTCGGTGTACCGCCAGTGGGTGGTGCAGTCGCGCCCGTCGAGGATGCCCGCCTCGCCGAGGACGAACGCGCCGGCGCAGACGCTGAGCAGCCAGGCGCCCCGGTCGGCGGCGCGGCGCAGCGCGGCGAGCACCGGTTCGGGTACCGGGGTGCCGTCGGCGTGCGCGGGCACCGCCACCAGGTCGGCGTCCTCGACCGCGCCCAGGTCGGCGGTGGGGCTGAGCAGGAACCCGGAGCGGCTGCGGACCGCACCGCCGTCGGCGGTGCAGACGTCGAACCGGTATCCGGGGAAGTCGTCGGCGGTGCGGTCGGTGCCGAAGACCTCGGCGAGCACGCCGAGTTCGAACGCGGCGACCTGGTCCATGGCGATGACGGCGACCGAGCGGAGCATGTGACGAGGGTAACCCGACAGGTGGCAGGAAATCGATGCCCGGTGACATTCCTGCCACTGTCCGGATCGGTCGGTGGCCCGCAGAATCAATGGTGTCCGGTGCGCACCGGCGGCGAAAACAGTCTCAACCATGCGAAAGCGAGCGCCGCCATGACCGTTCTGCTGCTTCTGCTGTTCCTGCTCCTCCTCGTCGGCGCCAGCGCCTTCGGGTTCACCGCCGACACCCGCGACTCGGCCGACTGGAAGCCGAGCGACGACGGGCAGCGCTGGCGCTCCCGTACCTGCTGAGGTGATTTATTCAGTTCGCGCCGAAAATCCCCGGCGGGACCGCGCCAAAAGGGGCGGCCCCGCCGACGGCGGCGCGGGGGCGTACGGCAGGCTAGGAGCATGGCTGACGGCTCCTGGTACGACGCCGACATCGACCACGTGATCATCTCGGAGGCGCAGATCCGCGACAAGACCGCGGAGCTGGCCAAGCAGGTCTCGGCGGACTACGCCCACGTCGAGGACGGCCTGCTGCTCGTGTGTGTGCTCAAGGGAGCGGTCATGTTCATGGCCGACTTCGCCCGCGCGCTGGGCCGCCAGGGCCCGCCCGCCGAGCTGGAGTTCATGGCCGTCTCGTCCTACGGCCAGGGCACCACCTCGTCCGGCGTGGTCCGCATCCTCAAGGACCTGGACCGGGACATCGCCGGCCGCCACGTGGTGGTCGTCGAGGACATCGTCGACTCCGGTCTGACGCTGTCCTGGCTGCTGCGCTACCTGGAGTCGCGCTCCGCGGCCAGCGTCGAGGTGGTCGCGC
Organism: Micromonospora sp. Mcm103; assembly: GCF_024519755.1. Classification (NCBI taxonomy): domain Bacteria; kingdom Bacillati; phylum Actinomycetota; class Actinomycetes; order Micromonosporales; family Micromonosporaceae; genus Micromonospora; species Micromonospora sp. Mcm103. Next base: position 147,400 of record NZ_JALJRJ010000007.1, on the reverse strand, counting down.
TGTTCCGCAAGCCGGACGCGGTCAAGGTGCAGGTCCCGGTCAAGTACGTCGGGTTCGACATTCCCACCGAGTTCGTCGTGGGCTACGGGCTCGACTTCGGCGAGCGGTACCGCGAGGTGCCCTACGTCGGGGTGCTCAAGCCCGAGGTGTACGCGCGGGCCTGAGGCTTTGCCGAGCCCTTCGTCAGCTGACATTCAGCGGGCTCTCAGTCTTCCGGTCTACGGTAGGAGTCGGTGACGTGGAGGCACCCTCCACGCCCGGCCCCTCGAACCGCGTGACCGTGCGGTGTGGGCGGGCCGGGTGGGAGCTCCCCGCCACGCCGGCTCGAACCCGGGTTCGCCCTACGCGTAAGTGCCGGGCTCGCAAGCTCACTCGTCGCGCGCGCCGAGGTTCCGGATGTGCGCGACTGCGGGGCTCGCAAGCTCACTCCTCGCGCGCACGGTGTACCGTCGAATGACCGTGGTGCGGCAGTTTGCGTGCCCCGGGGGTCGGGCCGGCCCGCACGGCGGCCCCGGCTGCCGCTCAAGGCGGCGACACCATTCAGACGGTCAGGACGTCGATCAGGAGGATGCGGGCGCCTCGGCACCCGACTACAGCATGGAACGTACGCGTTTCTTCCGCCGACCGGTGGTCTGGATCATCCTGGTCATCCTCGGCGCCGTTGTGCTCAGTCAACTGTTCACCGCTGGTCCCAGCTACCACCGGGTGGACACGTCCGTCGCGCTCGACCAGCTCAACAAGGGTGGCATCGAGAAGGTCGTCTTCCAGGACAAGGAGCAGACGCTCCAGCTCGACCTGAAGGACAAGGCCAAATTCGACGGCGACACCACCACTGACAAGATCGAGGCGCAGTTCCCGTACGAGGTCGGCGGCCAGGTCTGGAACCAGGTACGCGAGGCCGAGGCGGCGGACCGCATCACCGGCCCGGTCGACACCAAGGTGTCGTCGGACAGCATCTGGGTCAGCCTGCTGGTCAACCTGCTTCCTATCGCGCTGCTCGTGCTCCTGCTGCTGTTCTTCATGTCGCAGATGCAGGGCGGCGGCTCCCGGGTGCTCAACTTCGGCAAGTCCAAGGCGAAGATGATCACCAAGGACACGCCGAAGACCACCTTCGCTGATGTCGCGGGTGCGGACGAGGCCGTCGAGGAACTGCACGAGATCAAGGACTTCCTGCAGAACCCGGCGAAATACCAGGCCCTGGGCGCCAAGATCCCGAAGGGCGTGCTGCTGTTCGGCCCGCCCGGTACCGGCAAGACGCTGCTGGCCCGCGCGGTCGCCGGCGAGGCCGGGGTGCCCTTCTACTCCATCTCCGGCTCCGACTTCGTCGAGATGTTCGTCGGTGTCGGCGCCAGCCGCGTCCGCGACCTGTTCGAGCAGGCCAAGTCGAACGCTCCGGCGATCGTCTTCGTCGACGAGATCGACGCCGTCGGCCGCCACCGCGGCGCCGGCATGGGCGGCGGTCACGACGAGCGGGAGCAGACGCTCAACCAGCTGCTTGTCGAGATGGACGGCTTCGACACCAAGGGCGGCGTCATCCTGATCGCCGCCACCAACCGGCCGGACATCCTCGACCCGGCGCTGCTGCGTCCGGGCCGGTTCGACAGGCAGATCCCGGTCGACGCCCCCGACATGGAGGGCCGCAAGGCCATCCTGCGGGTGCACGCCAAGGGCAAGCCGTTCACGCCCGACGTCGACCTCGACGCGGTCGCCCGGCGTACCCCGGGCTTCAGCGGCGCCGACCTGGCCAACGTGATCAACGAGGCCGCGCTGCTCACCGCTCGTAAGGAGCAGCGGGCGATCACCAACGACTCCCTGGAGGAGTCGATCGACCGGGTGATCGCCGGCCCGCAGCGCCGGACCCGGGTGATGAGCGACCAGGAGAAGAAGATCACCGCGTACCACGAGGGTGGGCACGCGCTGGTCGCCTGGGCGCTGCCGCACGCCGCGCCGGTGCACAAGGTGACCATCCTGTCCCGGGGTCGCTCGCTGGGTCACACGCTCGTGCTCCCCACGGAGGACAAGTACACCCAGACCCGGGCCGAGATGATCGACACCCTGGCGTACGCGCTGGGTGGCCGGGCGGCCGAGGAACTGGTCTTCCACGAGCCGACCACCGGCGCCGGCAACGACATCGAGAAGGCCACGCAGCTGGCCCGCGCGATGATCACGCAGTACGGCATGAGCTCCAAGCTCGGTGCGATCAAGTACGGCACCAGCGGCGACGAGCCGTTCCTCGGCCGCAACATGGGCCACGAGCGGGACTACTCCGACGCGGTGGCGGCCGAGATCGACGGCGAGATGCGTGCGCTGATCGAGCTGGCCCACGACGAGGCCTGGGAGATCCTGGTGGAATACCGGGACGTCCTGGACAACATGGTCCTGGAGCTGATGGAGAAGGAGACGCTCTCCACCGCCGACATGGCCCGGATCTGCGCGCGTGTGGTCAAGCGCCCGCCGATGGCGCCGTACCACGGCTTCGGCAAGCGTCAGCCCTCCACCGAGCCGCCGGTGCTCACCCCGGCCGAGAAGGAGGCGCTGGCCGCGCAGGCCCGCGCCGACGCCGCCGCCTCGATCGGTGGTTCCAGCAACAACTCGGACGGTACGCACTGAACAGCGATCCGACGACGGCCGGTTCCCACCACAGGGAGCCGGCCGTCTCCGCGACCGAGCCCGACGGGGACGACGCGCTCGACTACGTGGCCGCACGCCTGATCAGCGGCAAGCTCACCGGCGGCCCGGTGGAGGACAGCGTCGACCTCGCCCGGATCGAGAAGGCGGTCCGCGAGATCCTCATCGCGGTCGGCGAGGACCCGGACCGCGACGGCCTCCAGCAGACGCCGGCCCGGGTCGCCCGCGCGTACGCCGAACTCTTCGCCGGCCTGCGTGTCGACCCGGCCCAGGTGCTCCGCACCACGTTCGAGGCCAACCACGAGGAACTGGTGCTCGTCCGGGACATCGACGTGATGAGCCTCTGCGAGCACCACCTGCTGCCGTTCCGGGGCAGCGCGCACATCGGTTACATCCCCGGCCCGGACGGCCGGATCACCGGCCTGTCGAAGCTGGCCCGGCTGGTCGAGGTGTTCGCCCGCCGGCCGCAGGTGCAGGAGCGGCTCACCTCGCAGATCGCCGACCTGCTGATGTCCAGCCTCGCCCCGCGCGGTGTGATCGTGGTGCTGGAGTGCGAGCACATGTGCATGGCGATGCGCGGCATCCAGAAGTCGGGCGCGAAGACCATCACGTCCGCCGTGCGCGGCGGCCTGCAGAACGACGCGAAGTCTCGGGCCGAGGCGATGGCGCTGATCATGGCCCGCTGACCCTCGACCGGCACCGACGGCCGCGTACTCCCGCCCGGGAGGCGCGGCCGTCGTCAGTCGGGCAGCATGGCGAGCAGCAGTCCGGCGGCGGTGAGCACCGCCGGGACCAGGCAGACCAGGGCGCCGAATCGGGGCGTCCGGTCCACCCGGTCGGTGGGCCGCGGGCGGAAGATCCGCCCCACCGCGAGCCAGCCCAGCATGAACGCGACAGCCGGCAGCGGCAGCCCCACGAGGAGCGCCAGCACTGTCACCGGTCCCGGACCGGCGACCGCGTACAGCAGCAACTGGAGCAGCGGCACCACGAGCGCCAGTGGTCCGTACACCAGCAGGTTGCGGGGCCGGGACGGCCACCGGGCCAGCCGCGGCAGGCCACGCGCGCTCAACGTGTCGTCCGCCGCGTCCGCCCAGTCCCCGGCCGCGCGCAGCGCCGCCAGCACCGCCGACGGCCCGCCCGCCATCGACCGGGCCGCCTCGGTCACCTCCGGCGGCGTCGGGACCAGCGACATCGCCGGGACACCCAGATCACGCAGCCGGGACTGCTGCGGCGCCAGCCGTTCGCGTACCGCGGTCAGCTCCTCGCGGGCCGCGGCCACCGACCGCGCCTGCTCCCCGGCGGCGGTGGCCGCCGCCCGGCGTACGCCGTCGAGCGCCCGCGCGGCCGCGACGTACTCCGCCCAGGCCGACTCGGCGGGGTCCGCCACTGTGGTCGGCCCACCCGCGCGGGGCCCCGGTACGGCCGTGCCGGTCTCACTCATGCCGCCCCCTCCCCGGTGCGCTCCGTCGCCCGCGGGTCCGGCTCGACCCGCGCGGTCGCCACTTCGGCCGTGCCGAACGGCACGAAGACGGTGCCCTGCTCGTCCGGGCCGTCCCAGAGCACCGCGCGACAGGGGTGGGGCCGCCACCAGACCGGACGGTCGAAGAGTTGCTCCAGCCGGCCGCCCGGCACGTCGGTGACCGCCACGGCGGTGAGCTTGTCCACCTCGCCCTCCGGACCGAGCAGCCCGGCCAGTGGCGCCGGTGTCCGCCACCAGCCGAGCAGGTGCCGCCCGGCCGGCGGGCCCTCCAGCAGCAGCGTCCGCAGCAGGTCCGGCGGCAGTTCGGTGGCGTCCGGCACGTCCAGCCCGAACACCACGAGGTAGCCCGGCTCGTCCGAGTCCATAGCGGTCCGCAGCCCGGCCGCGTCGACGGTCTCCACCCGGTGCCGTCCGGCCAGCTCGGCGGCGAGCACCCCGGCCGGCTCGGCCGACCCGTTCGCCAGCGGCGCCAGCACGAACCGGGCCGCGCCCGGATGCGCCGCAGCCGCGCTGCGTACCGCAGTCACCAGCAGGCGCTCGGCCTCCTCGTCCCGCCCCAGGACGGCCAGGTTCCGCCCCGCGCCCGGCCCCAGCGGCACCGTCACCGTGGACCGCCGCACGTCCACCGCCCGGCCCAGCAACGCGGCGGGCGCGTGGGCCCGCCCGGCCAGCGCGGCCCGGTGCCGCGGGTCGTTGGCGAGCAACGGGCGGGCGTACCCGGCGAAGACCACCGGAGGCGTCACCGACTCGCCCCGCGCCTCCCACAGCCGTCGCCGCAGGCCGGTCAGTACCTCGGGATCCTCGTACGGATCCGGGAAACGGATCATCCGCTCGTGCCCCCGGGTTGCGCCGCGCGGACCGCCCAGGCCACCCGCCGTGTTCACCACCGCGCTGCCCACCGGCAGCCCGGCCGCCGAGTCGTTCGCCGGTTCCAGCACCGCCGAACCGCCGGGCAGCGCCACCCGCACCGGGAACTGGCCGAGCAGCGGGTCACGCGGACCGCCGATGCCCAGGTCACCCTCGCCGGCCAGCACCAGGTGGATCCCGTACGACCGGCCGGCGCGGGCGAGCGCGTCCAGCCGGGCCAGCAGGTCGGCGGCGAGCCGGTCCCGCTCGCGCAGCGCCAGCGGGAAGTTGTCGACCACGCAGACGATCCGGGGCAGCGGCTGGTGCTGCCGCAGCTCGGCGTAGCGCTGCCCACCGGCCCGCCGGGACGCCTCCTCGCGCCGGCGCAGCTCCGCCTCCAGTTCGCCGAACAGGTCGGCCACGTACTCCCGGTCGGCGGCCATCCCGGCGGCACGCACCTGCGGCACCCAGGAGCGGTCCCGCTCGGTCTGGAGGAACTCCACGAACGACTCACCGTCGGCCAGGTCGGCCAGGTAGAGCGCCAGCTCGTCCGGGCCGTACCGGGTGGCGAGGCCGAACAACGCGTCGGTCAGGAACGCCGACCGGCCCGCCTGACCTCGGCCGCTGACCAGCCAGTGCGGCGTCAGCTCGGTGAAGCCCAGACTGACCGGGCGCCCGGCGGCGTCACCCACAGTGGTGCTCAGTCCGTCGGCCGAGCCGGCCGTCCAGAACCCGTCGGCAGGCAGCAGGTCACGCAGGGAGAGGCGGGAGCCGTCCTCGATCTGCCGGGCCAACCGCGCGCAGACAGCGGCGACCAGGTCGGCGGGCGGATCCTCGTCGAGGAACACGGGCGAGTTCAAGCCGCCCGGCGGCTCGGCGCCCGGACTGCTGAGGCCGGCGCCGGGCGGGTCACCGACCAGCGCGTACGCGGTGCGAACAGTGACCGCTGTCGCGCGTGGCAGCGGGCTGCCGTCCGGCCAGCCGGCCAGCACCAGATGCAGCCCGGCGCGCGGCCCACCCTCGGCCAGCCCGGCGAGCCGGTCCAGGTCGGCGGTGGTCGTACCCTCGGGCAGCGCGGCGACCACGAGCAGCAGCGTCCGGTCGTGCCCGCGCTGCCGGGCTGTCCCGGCGGCCACCCACTGCTCCGCCTCGGCCAGCACCGCGCGCATCCCGGCGAGGTCGGTGGCGGGCGGGGGCAGCAGGCCGGCGTCGGCGAGCGGCGCGTAACCGGCGAATGTGTCACCGGAACCGCCGTCGACCGCGCGGGCCAGCAGCGCTCCCGCCGGCGTGGCAGCGAAGACGCGCAGCAGCAGCGCGCGGAGCAGCCCGGCCACCCGGGCGTCCGAGGCGTCGGCGTCGAGGCTCAGGTGGCCGCTGCCGAGCAGCGGCACCAGCGCGGGGAAGCGGGCGTCGTCGAGCGGCGCGGCGGTACCCACCCGGACCAGCGGCGGCAGGCCGTCACCGGGAGGCGTCGTCGCGCTCAGCGCTTCCAGCGGCCCGCCTGCCCAACCGGGCGCCGCCACGTCGGCCGCCGCCCGCAGGCGCTCGGCCAGCTCGTACTGCCGGTGGTGGTCGGCAGGCGCGGGCCGGATCTCGTCGAGGATGCCCGCCGCCGCCGTCGCGGCGGCCTCGGCCCGGCGGTGCAGCGCGGCGGCCCGGCCGGCGCGCGCCTTCGGAGTCGCCACCGCGTCCACCTCTCTTTCCGAGGCCGACATGTCCTCCCCGAGGTGTGACGGTAACCCAGGCGGCGGCCGTCCACCGGGATGTCGGTCGGCGCGGTGAGCTGGTCGGCGGTGAGCAGCCTCACCCCGCCGCCGGTCGGCGTCCGCCCGGCGGTTCGCCACGATCCGCCGGTTCCAGGCATTGGGTACGCGAGGCGCAGCCGATAGCCTCAGGAGGTGGAATCAGTGCAGCCCCCCGCCGGTTCCCAGGTGTCCCGAGTACCGGCGCAGCGAACCCCGCCGGAGCAGTTGGCGCCCCCAGCGCCCGCTCCCGCTCCGGTACGCCCCAAGCGCCCGGTGCGCACAGTGCTCGCTGTCGTCGCGGGGGTGCTGGCGGTGCTGTGCACCGTCGGCGGAGTGGTCGGGTTCGTGTTGTACGACCGCGCGACCGCCCCGGACCGAAGCGCCCCCGACGTCGTGGTGGACAACTATCTCCGAGCCTTCCTCGTAAACCGCAACGACACGAGAGCCGAGGAGTTCGACTGCGCTGGAAGGGCGGACGCTGACGCATTGCGTGCGCTTCGCGACGACCTTGGGGCCCGGGAGCAGCGCTTCAACACGACGATCTCGGTGAGCTGGGGCCCGCTGGCCGTTCAGGAGTCCGGCGAGGTCGCGGTGGTCGAGGTCGACCTCATCATCTCCGCCTCCGTCGACGGCATCACGCAGAGTGAGCGGCAGAGGTGGCGTTTCGAGACGAGACGCGACGACGGCTGGGGCGTCTGCTCGGCGCAGCGCGCCGACTGACTCCCGGCTACTCCAGCCAGAGCAGGTGCACCGGCACCTCCAACGTGGTCGGCGCCTGGCCGCGCCAGGCCCACCGGTACCACTCCAGTTCCGGGGCCACCCGCACGCAGATGTCGCCGTCCGCGCCGGAGTAGGTCTCGGTGACGGCACGCAGGTCGCGTCGTTCCACGCCGTTGTCCACGTGCACCACGCGCCGCCCGGTCACCGCGTCGGCCTCGAACACCGGGGTGGGTGGCCGGCGTTCCGGCACGTCCAGCGAGACCAGCCGGAGACCCGGGGCGCTCGCCCCGGCCACCGGCCGCCGCTCACCGATGGTCTCCACCCAGACCCGTTCCACAGGCACCAGCGGGGCGAACACCTCCACCTGCTCGGCCTCGGCCCGGTACCACTCGTGTTCCGGGATCACCGGTACGTAGGTGCGGCTGCCCTGCACCACCCGCTCGTCGGCCCGCAGGTCGCCACGCCAGCCGAGGCCGGGCAAGCCGACCAGGACGCGGCGGCCGCGCAGCTCGGTGCCGCCGGTGGCGGGCACGGTCTCCACCGGCCGGGGCGGCAGCGGCGCCCAGTCGGGCCGGTCGGCGAACGGGTCGGGCAGGGGGTTGCTCATCCGCCCGGCCTCACCCGGTCTCGCCGAGGGGCGCGCCCCGCTTGCGCATGAAGGGCACCGGGTTCTCCGCCCCGTTGCTGGACCGGTCGCCGTTCTTGTGCACCTCGAAGTGCAGGTGCGGGCCGGACGAGTTGCCGCTGCTGCCGGAGATCCCGATGACCTCGCCCGCCTCGACTGCCTGACCCGGCACCACGCGGGGTCGCTCGACCATGTGGCAGTAGCGGGTGATGAATCCGCCGGCGTGCAGGATGTCCACGAACCATCCGCAGCCGCCCTTGTTCGGCCAGCCGTCCCGGTCGCAGTCCCGCCGCCCGGAGCGGTCGGGGTCGCAGCGGGCCACCAGCACCCGGCCCGCCGAGGCGGCGTGGATCGGCGTGCCCTTCGAGGCGGCCAGGTCCACGCCCTGGTGGCTGGGGCGGGCCGTGGTGCGGAAACCGGAGACCACACCGCCGGGCAGCGGCGCGGTCCAGCCGGAGGCGGCGATCCGGTCTCCGGCCGCGGCGTCGCACACCGCCTTGCCGGCGATCTCCACGGTCCGGGCGGCGCCGCCGGCCAGCGCGTCGACGATGGCTCCGGCCAGTTCCTCGTGCTTGGCGTAGGCGTCGGGGTAGGCGCTGACCTGGACTTTCTGAGCGACCACAGTGAGCGGGCGCTGCTGCCAGTTCGGCACCTTCTCCATCTTCTGGTAGAACTTGCGGGCCGCGTACGAGGGCGTCATCCGCTGCTCGACGCTGCCCCACCCGGGCCGCTGCTGGAACAGGCCCAGCGAGTCGTGGTCGGCGCCGACCCCCTCGTGCGGCAGCGCCAGCGACGCCGGCACCGTGCTGTTGGCGAGGTTGCGCAGCGCTGATTCCTGCATCGCGGTGGCCAGTGCGATCACCCAGCCGCGCGCGGGGAGCTTCATGTCCTGGCCGACCTTGATGATGACCGCGGCGTTGCGCAGCTGGCGCTCGCCGTACTCGGCGAAGCGCGGCATGTCGCCGGTCAGGTTCACCTGGTAGGTGGGGTCGCAGTTCAGGGCCGCGAGCTTCGGGTCGTCCTCGTCGCCCCCGAGTTCGGTGAGGAGGAAGGCGCCGGCGCCGCCGACGCAGCAGAGCAGGGCGAGCACGCTCGTGACGGCGGTGGCGACCACGCCGAGGCGCAGCTTCCGGCGGACCTGTCCGGCGACGGCCGGGCCGGCGGTCACGACCGCTCCCAGTCGATCGCGTCCACCAGCCAGGGTCCGTCCGGTGCGACGAGTTCGAGCCGGAGCGTGCCGTTGTCCAGCGGAACCACCGCCTCCACGAAGGACTCGGTACGGGGCCGGAGCGTCGGGGCGCCAGTGGTCCTCCGCGCGGGCACGGTCTCCGGGTCGGCATCAGTCATCTTCTCGGCCAGCGCCGGGGTGGAGAGCGGCCGCAGGCGGGCCTGCCACGTGTCGCCGCTGCTGCCCGGGCCGCTCAGCCACGCGGTGGTGAACCGCCCGGCGACCTGCTCCGGCGTGTCCTCGCCCGGCCGGGTCTTCGGGGCCACGGCGGTCGGCGGGCTGGCGAGCACGCCGTCGTCACCGGCCTCCGGATCCGCGGTGCTGATCGGCTGGGTGGGGCGGCTGGTCAGGCCGAGACCCGGATCGCCGGGGCCGGCGACGAGGCGGGCCGCGCCGATCACCCCGAAGACCAGCACGGCGATCATCAGGGCGACACCGATCCGGGACCGGAGGACCCGGGTGAAGAGGAACTCCAGCGCGCGCCGCACCGGACTCACCGGGCCTCGGAGCGGATGCGCGGCGCCGGCCGGGCCGGTGCGGTGCCGCGGCCCGCCGAGTCCGGCCGGTAGACGGCGTAGGAGGGCGTTTCCTCCGGCACGTCCGGCTCGGTCCAGGTCGACGGTGCGCGCCGGGGGCGGGGAGTGCCGCCGGGACGCTCACCCGGTCGTCCGCTCGCGGGCGCCTCCTCCGGCCGTTCCCGCCCGTCCGGCCGTTCCCGCTCGGCGGGTGTGGCGCTGTGCGCCGGATCCTCGTGCCGGGCCTCCGGCCGGAGACTGCGCTGGTCGGCCGTGACGGTGCGGCGCTTGCCGATCGCCGGCTCGTTGGTGCCGCCGGGCTCGGCCACGTCCAGCCGCGCGGCGATCCGCATGTCCCGGAAGAACCGGCGGTGCCAGGAGCCGGCCGAGCTGACCGCCTCGCTGCTGTCCTTGCCGCCGAGCTGGGTGATCCGGCGGTACGGCCGCAGCAGCAACCAGCCGACGACCCCGCAGAGCCAGACCAGGACCACCTGGAGCCAGCCGGGCAGCGTGGCAGTGTTCATGATCAGGTCGACGGCGAAGAGGTAGATGGCCGCGCCGGTGCCGAAGATGGCGATGTTGAAGACGGCGGCGACCACCGCGTTCGCCAGCCGCCGGAGCCCGGCGCTGGCCGGGCGCATCAGGCCGACGGTGCCGAGGATCGGCGCGGCGATCACCGCCCAGCGGAAGATCAGGAAGCCGAGCAGTACCAGCAGTGACGCGGTGAGGTCGAACATCGCGAACAACACCGACGCCAGCACCGCGATGAAACCGGCACCGATCCGGTCCATGTCCTTGGTGCCCTTGAGGTACTCGTACGCCTCCGGATCCTCGGTCTTGATCTGCTCGGCGACACGGGCCCACTGCTGTTGCTTGGCCTTGATCGTGCCCTCGCGGGTGGCCGGGTTCTGGCGGAGCTTCTCCGACTCCTCCCAGGTCAGGGACTTGGCGTCGTACAGGGCCGGGCCGTACTTCTTCGCGGTCTCGCTGTCCGCCGAGCCGAGCACACCGCGCAGCCAGTTCCGGTAGAGCATCGTCTCGGTCGCCGTGTCGCTGGCACGTACGGCGGGCGGCCGCTTGTCGACACAGGCGCTCGGGTTCGGCAGCGCGCACTTGTCCGGCGGGACGGTCTTGGAGGAGGGGCCGACCGCGTCGTGCACCACGCCCAGCGTGCTGATCAGCGTGTTGTCGGCGATGTTCGCGGACTTGACCGGCCACGCGGCCAGCGCGGTCACCGCCACCATCACCAGCAGCGCCCAGCCGGCAGTGGTCATCGCGTTGCTCATGTCCGACTGGCGGGAGCGCCAGAGCAGGTAGAGGCCGACCACGCAGACGGTGATGATGCCGAAGACGCTGAACACCTTCTGGTAGACGGCCTTCGTGGCCTGCTCCACCAGCGGATCGGCCCAGCTCCACATCGTGCGTGGATCCCAGGCGCGCTCGCGCAGCGCGTTCGAGGCGCCGATCACCGCGTTGGCGAACATGAACTCGCCGTTGGCGACCATAGTCGTGAAGCGGTAGTCCGGATGCAGCACCGAGGAGGCGCAGCCGCCGTCCACGTCGTACGTGTTGTAGCTGTACCCGGCGTACCCGTAGTCGCTGTAGAGGCCCTTCGGGCCGGGCTCCTTCGCCGAGTCGGGCCGGGACGCGAACCAGCCGGCCAGGCCCGAGTCCGGCGCGGCGGGCACCGGCGCGTTGCGGCACTCGACCTGGTCCTCGCTGACCGCCTTGAGCTTGCCGACGCAGGACCGGAAGTCGGCCTGCCACTCCTTGGTGCTGCACAGCTCGGCGCGCGCCTGGGTGACCGGCGCGGCGGCGTACGCGGGTGTGGCCGCTCCGATCACCGGCCAGGAGATCGTGGCCCCGGCGAGTACGCCGAGCGCGAGGAGGAGCGCCGCGATCCGTGCCCGGGCCCTCGCCATGTCACGCCTCCAGATCAGCCAGGACGGTCGGCAGTATCCCGGCGGCCTGGGCGACCGCGGCGGGGGTGGTGTCCAGGTGCTCCAGCAGCCCGTCGACGTACGACACGTCGACCCGGACCTTCTGCACGCGTCCGTCGACGTCGCGCATGACGAACTCGCGGAAACCGAGCCGGTTGGCCGATCCGCTGTCCGCCTGGGAGAGCGAGGCGAGTGTCGCCTCGTAACCGTCGTCGACAGGTACCCGCAGCAGGCGCAGCGCCTCGGAGGCGATCTCACTGTCCTCGGCGATCCGGCCGACGAAGACGGTGGAGACGAGGTTCTGCACGTCGAGGCCGAGGATGTCCTTGGGGTTCTGCGAGGCGACGAGCGCGGCGAGGTTCCACTTGCGGGAGTCGCGGGCGAGCCGGACCAGGAACGAGCGCCCGGACCGCCAGCCCTCCATGAAGTGCGCCTCGTCGAGGCCGACCAGTTTCCGGGAGGACATCGAGCCGCCGTAGCAGCGGCGTACGGCGAGCCGGTGCGCGGTGTGCAGCATCGGCAGCGCGAGCGCCTCCTCGGCCGACCAGTACTCCCGCTCGATCTTGAGGTCGGGGAGCCGCAGGCCGGCCATGGTGATGACGGTGAGCGCCGCGTCGGCGCCGAGCAGCCCCTCCGGCGGCCGGCCGAAGAAGAGCATGGCCAGCGGCATCTCGGCGGTGTCGAGGAGGAGGTGGGCCAGTTCGCGCCCGGCGTCGTCGTCGAGGCCTTGGAGGCAGGTCACCACGTCGTCGAGCGTGGAGGTCTCCTCGGCGGGCACCTGGCGTACGGCGTGCCGGAACAGCGTGGCGGTGGACGCCTCCCGGGCCACCTGCGGCGGCACCAGCATCATGCAGATGTCCTGCACCAGCATCCGGCGCTCGGCGCGGGCGTTCGACACGGCGATCTCGAACTCGCGGTCGCCCGCCGGGCCGGCGCCGAACTCGCTGCGCAGCGGTGTCGGGATCAGCGCGTACGGCGCGAGCGTGCCCTGCTCCGAACCGGTCAGGTTGAGCACCCGGGAGTACGGCGCCAGCTCGGGCATGGCGCAGAGCCGGGCCAGCGGGCCGGACGGGTCGAGCAGCGTCACCTGCACGCCGCGCCGCGCGGCCAGGTAGCCGAGCGCGCCGAGCAGCGTCGACTTGCCACCGCCCGGTTCGGCGACGAAGACGGCGAGGCCGGAGCGCTCGCGTACCTCCATCGGGAAGTGCAGGTCGAGGAAGACCGGCCGGCGGCAGGTGCCGGCGGTGCGCCCGATCAGGTCGCCGCGCCGGTCGCCGACTGTGGACGCGGCCTGGGGCAGCGCGGCGGCGAGCAGGTTGACCGGCATCCGCCGGACGTAGCCGGTGTTGGCGATCGGCTCGCCGGGGATGAACTCGCGGGCCAGCCAGTCCTGGTTCTTCGGGTGCTGGAGCGAGATCCGCAGCTCGCGGGAGTAGAGCTGGATGAGCCGCCGGGCCCGTTCCAGGCACTCCTCCCGGGTACGGCCACCGACCGCGATCCGGTGCCAGCCGTGTGCCCGGGCCGAGTCGACGGGCAGGCCGGTGGTCATCTCGTCGCCGATCACCAGCGCCCGCTTGGCCAGGCGTTCCAGCTCGGGCGGCGCGTCGATGCCGTGCTCGGCGTAGTCGAGCTGCTGGGAGCGGATCATCCGGAGCCGGTGTTCGAGGTTCCGGAAGGAGTCGTTGGGGCCGAGGATGTCGACCCGGGTGGACAGCTCCATCGGCCACGGCAGCCGCTCGTGGAAGTGCAGCCAGGGCTCGTGCCGCTCGGGGATCTCCAGCGGCTCCATCCGGCCGACCGCGAGCACGGCGACGTGGCGTTCCTCGCCGGTCATCCGGTTGACCAGCTTCACCGTCGAGCCGTACGGGGTGCGGTAGCGCTCGACCTGCTCGGTGAGGGCCAGCAGGTCGCCGCGTTCCCACCGGCCGTTGGTGATCGGGGACAGGACGCCGGGCGGCGCCATGCACAGCGCCACCGAGCGGTAGAGCAGCCATTCCAGTTCGGGCGCGGTGACCCGGCGTCCGCGCATGCCGAACGCGCCGAGGACCTCGTCGAACTGCTCGACGGTACGGCTCAGCCGGCGCCGCTCGCCGTCGGCGGTGCCCCGGCCGAACGTGCGCAGGAGCCGTTCGGTGAGCGAGTCGCCGAGCGACCGGCGGGCGAACGTGACACCGAGATAGGTCTGGCCCTCGGCGTGGTTGACCGCCATCAGGTGCCGCTGTGCGGCGACCAGGTGGTCGGCCCAGCCGGTGGTGCCCGGTACGTCGGGCAGCGGGGCGGCGGTGTGCGCGTCGATGGTGCGGGCCCACTCGTCGGCCGGGAAGGGCCGGGTGGTGCGGCGCAGGTGCAGCCGGAACCCGGCGAGTCCGGCGTACTGCTCGGAGATCGCCGAGAGCAGCGCCTCGCGTTCGGCGTCCGGCCGGAACGCCCATCGCACCTCGGGCAGCCAGTACCAGGCGGTGACGGTGTTCGGGGTGAAGGTGAGGTGGCCGGCGATCTCGGTGATGGCCAGCTCGACCGAAGGGTCCCGGTCACCAAACTTGATCTTCGGGGCGCGGACCCGGACCGGCTTGGTCGGCCGGTTGCGGCGTTCCGGCGTGCGCTGCCGGGGCGGTGCCACCTCGCGGTGCGCCGGGCGGCCGACCTCACGCGACGGTGCCGCGCCGGTCGCGATCGGTTCCGCCGGAGTGACATCCGGTTCCCGGTGGTCGGCGGGAGCGGGAGCGGGGATCGGCGGGGGAGGCGGGAGTGCCGGCTCGGGCTCGGCCGGGGGGCGGAGCGCCGGCAGCCGGTCACCGGCCTGCTGCGGCACCCGGCTCCGGGGCGGCGGCGGGGCGAGCGCGGCGGGCGGGTCGGGCAGGGCGGGCTCGACCGGCGGCGGTGCGGGCTCGGGCCGGGGGCGGCCGACCGCGCGTACCCCAGGGGTCTGTTCGCGGATCGGCGGTTCCGGCTCGGCCCGGGGCGCCGGCTCGACCGGCACGGCGGGCTGGTGCGGGATCGGCAGCGGCTCCCGGCCGACGCCACGACGCGGCGGCGCCACCACCGGCTCGACCGGCGCGGGCGGCGTGGAAGCGGCGGGCCGCCGCCGGGGCTGCGCGCCGCCGAACAGGTCGAGGAAGGGCGAGTCGATGTCGCCGTCGGGGCGTACCGGCTCGCGCGGGGTCATCGGTCGCGGCGGCTGGAAGACGCCGACGCGGCTGTGCCCGGGGCTGGTGACGAGCGCGCTGTCGAGGACGACCTCGTCCAGATCCTCGTCCGGTGGGTAGTCGAACGATCGCGCACGGTTACCGTTGGGCCCGGCCGGGCGCCCGGCCGGGGAACCCGGCGTGGAAGAGCGACTCATGCGACCGCCTCACCCGCGTCGTTCGTCTGCACGGTTGTCGTACGCCCGGTCATGCCAGTTCCTCCCGGATCCTGATCCGGCTCGCGACGAGCCGCGGATCCCGCTGCTCGGTGGCCGGTTCCCGGGTGCGTCGCCAGTCGGTCAGCGCGGTCCGGATGACCATGCGCGCGGGCCGGTCCGGGTCGACGTACCGGAAGATGAACGAGGTCGTCACGATCGCCAGCGAGATCTCCCAGGCGGGGAACAGCTCGACCTGGAGCGTGAACAGCCAGTGGATGAACATGTAGAGGGGTACGAGCAGCATGAACAGGCCGTACTGGGCGTACGGCAGGTGGACGGGAAGGGTGTACCCGGGCGGCCCCAGGTAGACGAGGCGTGCCCGGTAGATGTCGTCGTCGGTGCGCAGCCGCATCGTCGCCCAGCGCCCTACTCGAAGATCAGGTTGATCAGGTAGTCGCCGACGAAGAAGAGTGTTGCCGCTCCGGCGATGAAGGCCAGGCCGATGATGGCGATGGCCGAGCTGGTCAGCACCTTGGAGATCTCACCCCGGCTGGCCCGGCCGATGAAGATCACTCCGAGGACCGCGAGCAGGATCGGCGCGATCTTGCTGGCGAAGAAGGTGACGACGTTGTCGGTGTCGATGCCCTTCGGTGCCGGCTCGGCGAGTGGAGTCGACGCCAGGGTGTGGAGCGCGTGGTCCACGGCACTGGACGCCGTTGCCATGAGCTCGATGGCGATCACTGGAAACCTCCCCAAGGTCGCGGCCGGCGGCGCCGCGTTGGTGCAAGTAGGCAAGCCTGGCGGGATGGTGCTCGTCAGAGACAGCGCCGTCAACGCTGAGTCCGTCACCCACCACGCAGAGTGGTGAGTTTTGGGGGGATTCTTCCCGCTTCGGCCCTCCCTCCAGGCTTCGCCATCTCGATGCTGGGCAATTCCAAAGCGTACGGCCCGGCCACCTTTGCGACAAGCCGTGAAGAGTCGACCTCCGACGGCCCGGATGACCGATCGTACACCTGTTCCAATGCGCACGTCAGGGGTGCCGCGTCGCGCGCTCGCCCGGTGGCCGGAAGCCCTGTCGGCGAACGGTACTGTCGGGTCCGTGACCGATCTGGTACGGGCGGAGGCCCCGGTGGTGATGGGCGTCCTCAACGTCACGCCCGACTCCTTCTCCGACGGCGGCAGATACGCCGATCTGGACGCGGCAGTCGCACACGGGGTGCGACTGCGCTCCGACGGCGCCGACCTGATCGACGTGGGTGGCGAGTCCACCCGGCCCGGCGCCGAGCGGGTCGACGCGGAGACGGAGACCGCCCGGGTGCTGCCCGTGGTCCGCGAGCTGAGCGCCGCCGGCATCCGCGTCAGCATCGACACCAGTCGCGCCCGGGTCGCCGAGGCCGTCCTCGCCGCCGGCGCGTACGTGGTGAACGACGTCTCCGGCGGCCTCGCCGATCCGGACATGGCCCGGGTGGTCCGCGACGCCGGCTGCCCCTGGGTGCTCATGCACTGGCGGGGTCACTCGCGGGGGATGCGGGAGCTGGCCACGTACACCGACGTGGTGGCCGAGGTCCGGGACGAGCTGAGCCGGCGCGTCGACGCCGCGCTCGCCGCCGGGGTGGCCGCCGACCGGATCATCGTGGACCCGGGCCTGGGCTTCGCGAAGACCGCCGCGCACAACTGGGCGCTGAGCGCCCGCCTGCCCGAGCTGGTCGACCTGGGCTTCCCGGTGCTGTTCGGGGCCAGCCGTAAGTCCTACCTGGGCCGGCTGCTCGCCGACCCGGCCGGCGAACCCCGGCCCCCCGCCGGGCGGGAGGCCGCGACCGTCGCGACGAGCGTGCTCGCCGTCGCGGCCGGCGCCTGGGGGGTACGCGTGCACGACGTCCGCGCCACCGCCGACGCGCTCGCCGTCTGGCGCGCCACCGGCGGCCCTCGGCTCGCCACCGCGACCGGCACACGGCGTACGGAAGCGTCCACCGGCACGAGCGGAGGCGACAGATGAGCGACCGGATCGAGCTGACCGGCCTGCGGGCGCACGGCCGCCACGGCGTCTACGACTTCGAGCGCGCCCAGGGGCAGGAGTTCGTGGTCGACGCGGTGCTCGAACTGGACCTGGGCCCGGCCGCGCGCTCGGACGACGTGACCGACACCGTCCACTACGGCGAACTCGCCGAACGTCTGGTCGCGGTGATCACCGGCGAGCCGGTGAACCTCATCGAGACACTCGCCGACCGGCTGCTCGCGGTCTGCCTGGCCGAGCCGCTGGTAGCCGCCGCGACGGTGACCGTGCACAAGCCGGAGGCCCCGATCCCGCACGCCTTCCGGGACGTCGCAGTCACGATGAGGCGTACCCGGTGACCCGGGCCGTGTTGTCGATCGGCAGCAACCTGGGCGACCGGCTCGGCCACCTGCGCGGCGCGGTGGCCGCGCTCGGCGACCGGGTGCTCGTGGTCTCCGGCGTCTACGAGACTCCACCGTGGGGGGACGCCGACCAGCCCGCGTACCTGAACGCCGCGGTGATGGTCGCGGACCCGGCGGCGGCGCCGGAGGACTGGCTGGCCCGCGCCCGGGCCGCGGAGGCGGCCGCCGGGCGCGACCGCGACCCGCAACGACGGTACGGGCCGCGCACGCTCGACGTGGACGTGATCGCGGTCTGGGACGACGCCGGCGAGCCGGTGCTCCGCGACGACCCCGAGCTGATCCTGCCGCACCCCCGGGCCCACCTGCGCGCCTTCGTGCTGCGCCCGTGGATCGACATCGAGCCGCACGGCCGGCTGCCCGGGCACGGCTGGCTGACCGATCTGCTCAACGCCGAGCCGCTCGCCGGGGACGCCCTGGAACTGAGCCCGCGACCCGATCTGGCGCTAGAGTCGGACACATGACCCGGTGGATCGTGGCCCGGCAGTGGCGAGCTGAGGAGGTGCGGTGAGCACCGACCGCTCCCCGCAGGGGCCCGACCGCTTCCGGATGGGGCCGACCCGGGCCTCCACCCTCGTGGTGGCCGGCCTGGCCGCCGCCGCGGTGGCCTGGCTGCTGATCAGCGGCTTCTACTACGACTTCGCGCCCGACCTGCCCTGGCTGCCGGTGATCACGCTGGCCGGGCTGGCCGTGCTGGAGGGCTACGCGGCGGTGAACACCCGGGGCCGGATCGAGCGGCGGCCCGGCCGGGAGCCGGTCAACCCGCTGCTGGTCGCCCGGTTCGTGGTGCTGGCCAAGGCGTCGGCGCTGGCCGGGGCCATCTTCGCCGGCTTCTACGCCGGGCTGACCGGCTGGCTGTTCGTGGAACGCACGAACGCCGCGGTGGGCGATCGACCGGCCGCGCTCGGCGGCCTCATCGCCGCGCTGGCGCTGGTCGCGGCCGCGCTCTGGCTGGAACGCTCCTGCCGCGTCCCGGAGCAGGAGGACGACGAGGACCGCGAGCCCGGTGACCGGGAGACGCCCCGCGGGCGTCTCTGAGGGTTCCCCCCACCCCGGCCCGGCGGTACCGTCCCTGGCGACCGGAGAGCGACGGCCGCCACCGGTCCGCCCGCCCGTGGGCCGGACGCGGCCACCTGGGGGAGGCGCGAGCCAATGGCGTACGACGATGCGGGCCGGACAGCGCCGCCGGAGACGTCGTCCGGGGTGCCCGCTGCCGTACTGGAGAACGTCTTCGACGACCCGGCCCACGGCGAACCCGGCCGGGACCGGATCGCGGTGCACGTCTTCTGGGAGTTCGTGCTGCTCGCCGGCCTGGTCGCGATGGCCTGGATGCTCTGGCGGGAGGACTCGGACGCGCTGCGCGGCGGCGCCCTGAAGACGTTGCTCGTCGACGTGGCGGCGCTCGGCCTGCTCACCCTCGCCGCCGGCCTGAGCCTGCGGGCCGGCGCGGTGAACCTGGCGCTCGGGCCGGTCGCGCTGGCCGCCGCGCTGCACTTCGCCGAGCAGGGCGACCGGGGCATGCGGGAGGCGCTGCTGCCGGCGCTGGCGATCGCGGCCGCGGCCGGGCTGGCGCTCGCCCTGGCCGTGGTGGTGCTGCACGTGCCCGGATGGGCGGCGAGCCTGGCCGGGGCGGCCGGAGTGATCGTCTACCTGGAACGGCGGACCGCGCCGGTGACGGTGCAGGGCGACTACGACCCGCGCGGCAGCGCGCTGTACTTCTTCGTCGGCTTCGCCGCGGTCGCCGTCCTCGGTGGCCTGTTCGCCGCGATGAAACCGGTACGCCGGCTGATCGGCCGGTTCCGTCCGGTCGCCGACCCGGCCCGGCGGCGCGGCGTGGCGGCCGCCACGGTGACCGCGCTGGCGCTCGTCGGGTCCACCGTGCTGGCGATGCTGGGCGGCGTGCTGATCGCGGCGAACGGGGACGGCCAGGTCGCGCCCGGCACCGGGCTGGACTGGACCGTGCTGGCGGTCGGCACCGTGATGCTCGCCGGCACCAGCGCGTACGGGCGGCGCGGCGGCATCTTCGGCACCCTGTTCGCGGTCTGCCTGGTGGTGGTGTTCCTGGCCTGGACCGTGCCGCACGGCTGGACGGTCAGCCGGTGGGCGCTCGGCGGCGCCGTGCTCGGCGTCGGCCTGCTCGTCACCCGGCTGGTCGAGACGTTCGGCCGTCCCCGCCCGGCACCGCCGGGTCCGCTCGGCCCGGTCCGCCCGGCCCGGGACGGCGCGCTGAGCGGCGGCTGGACGATGACCCCGCCGCCCGAACCGGCCGACGCCTGGCCCTCGGTGCTCCCGGTACGCGAGCACGACACCCCGGTGGAGGCGTGGGAGGCCCCGCGCTGGGACAACGAACCCCGGCGCTGGGACGCCGACGACCGCTGACCCCGGCGGTGGCCGTGCGTCCGGCGCGCCCGGACTGATCTCTCCGGTTAGGCTCGGCGGCATGACCGATACTCCTGCCCCCGGCGGCCGCACCTTCGACGAGCTCGACAAGCTCTCCACCGAGGAGCTGCGCGAGCAGGCGTTCAACCTGGCGCGCGACCGCCGCGACGTGGGCTTCTTCTGGTCGGTCCTGCGGCACCTGCCCAACGCCGACGAGGCTGCCGCGCTGGACGGCGCGCCGAACTCGATCGGCCCGACCATCGACGAGGCGAACGCGCTCTGGCGTGAGCTGACCGGGCACGGCTATGACGAGTCCGCGCCGCTGCTGCGCGCCGCCTTCATCGACTACCTGATGAAGCACTGAGGTCGATGACTGCCCGTCGGCCGACGGCGGCCGACCGGTTGCGCAGGTTTGCCCGGCGGGACCGGCCGGGAACTGACCGCCGCATGGCTCTGAGCAACCGCCCCCGCACCGTCCCCCGGTACGGCACGGCCGCCGGCACCGGCACGCTCGCCGCGTTCCTGCTCGTCGCCGTCGGCGGCAGTCCGATGTACGTGGACTGGGCGCAGCGCGGCACCGACCCGACCGGCGCGGGTGGCTGGTTCCTGCGGCTGCTCGCCTGGCCGTCCTGGCGGTGGCAGGCCGACGAGGGCGTGTTCGCCACCAACCTGCGGGCGATCCTACTGCTCGTGCTGGCCGCGGCACTGCTGTACCTGCTGCCCGGCCCGCAGGTCGACCGGGTGACGTCCTCGGGCAGCCAGTTCCTCTCCGGCTGGGGCGCGTACGCGCTCGCGGGCGGGCTCAGTGCCCTCCTCGCCACACTCCTCGGCCCGCACGGCTCGCTGTTCGCCGCGTTCCAGGCCGCGAGCACCGGCGTCACGTACGGCTTCTTCGCCGGCTGGATCGTCGGACTGGCCAGCCTCGGCGGCCGGGCCTGACCTCAGTCCACAGCACCGAGCGCCAGCACCCGGGTGCGGGTGAGCAGCCCCACCGCCCGGCCCTCCTCGGTCACCACCGCGTGCTCGGCGCCGGTGGTGAGCAGCGCGCCGAGCGCGTCGTACGCCGAGTCGCCGAGCGCCACAGTGGGCAGGCCGGTGCCGCCGTCGGCCGGGAGCGGGTCGAGCACCGCGCGGGTCACCGGCGTGACCGCGAGCCGCCGGATGCCCCGGTCGGCGCCGACGAACTCGCGGACGAAGTCCGAGGCGGGCGAGCCGAGCAGCGCGGCGGGTGTGTCGTACTGCTCCAGCCGGCCGCCCTCGGACAGCACCGCGATCCGGTCGCCCAGCCGGACCGCCTCGTCGAGGTCGTGGGTGACCAGCACGATCGTCTTGCGTACCTCGGCCTGCAACCGCAGGAACTCCTCCTGCAGGCGGGTCCGGACGATCGGGTCCACCGCCGAGAACGGCTCGTCCATCAGCAGCACCACCGGGTCGGCGGCGAGCGCCCGGGCCACGCCGACCCGCTGCCGCTGCCCGCCGGACAGCTCGTGCGGGTACCGCCTGCCGAACTGCGCCGGGTCCAGACCGACGAGTTCCAGCAGCTCGCCGACCCGGTCCCGGGTGCGCTGCTTCGGCCAGCCCAGCAGCCCCGGCACGGTCGCCACGTTCGCGGCGACGGTCTGGTGCGGGAACAGTCCGACGTTCTGGATGACGTACCCGATGCGGCGGCGCAGCGCCACCGGGTCGACCCGGGTGACGTCGTCGTCGCCGAGCAGGATCCGCCCGTCGGTCGGCTCGATCAGTCGGTTGATCATGCGCAGCACCGTCGACTTGCCGCAGCCGGACGGGCCGATCAGCACCACCAGTTCGCCGGCCGCGACCTCCAGGCTCAGCTCGCGTACCGCCTCGGTGCCGTCCGGGTAGCGCTTGCGGATGCGCTCCAGCGTGATCGACGCCGCGCCGCCTCCGGCGGCGCTTCCCGGGGTACCGTCCACGTGTGTCCCTCCACCTGAGCTACCGGGCCGACCCGGGTAATCCGTGGTTCTCCTGGCAGTACGTGCGGGACAACTCTGACACGATCCTCGCCGCGCTGCGGGAGCACACCTGGCTGACCGCCCGCGCCGTGGTGATCGCCGCGCTGGTGGCGTTGCCGCTCGCGGTGCTCGCGTACTGGTTCCGGTCGTTGTCGGCGCCCATCCTGGCGTTGACCGGGGTGCTCTACACCGTCCCGTCGCTGGCGTTGTTCGCGTTCCTCGCGCCGTACCTGGGCATCGGCGCGATCACCGTGCTCACCGTCGTCGCGCTGTACGCGCTGCTGGTGATCGTGCGTAACGCGCTGGCCGGGCTGAACCAGGTGCCGCCCGAGGTCCGCGAGGCCGCCGAGGGCATGGGGTACGGCAGGTGGGGCCGGCTGTTCCGGATCGAGCTGCCGCTGGCGCTGCCCGGCATCCTCACCGGCGTACGGCTGGCGACCGTGTCCACTGTCGCGCTCGTCACCGTCGGAGTGGTGGTCGGTCGGGGCGGGCTCGGGCAGCTCATCTTCGCGGGCTTCCAGAACAACTTCTACAAGGCGCAGATCATGGCCGGCACGGTGCTGTGCGTGCTGCTGGCGCTGGTGCTCGACCTGGTGCTGGCGGGCGTGGGCCGCCTGCTCACCCCCTGGCTGCGCGGGAGGTCCGCCCGGTGAACCCCGTCGAGCAGGCAGTGGTCTGGCTGAACGACCCGCTGAACTGGACCAACCCCGGCGGCGTGCTGGACCGCCTCGGCGAGCACCTGAGCATGTCCGCGCTGGCGGTGCTGCTGGGCTGCCTGGTGGCCTGGCCGATCGGGCTCTGGCTCGGGCACAGTGGCCGGGGCGGCGGGCTGGTCCTGCTGGTCTCCAACGTCACACTGGCGATCCCGACGCTGGCGCTGCTGACCATCCTCCCGCTGACGTTCCTCGGCTTCGGCCGGCCGGCCGTGGTGGTGGCGCTCGCGGTCTTCGCGATTCCGCCGCTGCTGGCGAACGCGTTCACCGGGGTGCGGCAGGCCGACCCGGAGGCCCGGGACGCGGCCCGGGGCATGGGTCTGTCCGGCGGGCAGGTGCTGCGCCGGGTGGAGCTGCCGCTCGCGGTGCCGTACCTGGCGGCCGGCTTCCGCACCGCGGCGGTGCAGGTGGTGGCCACCGCCGCGCTCGCCTCGTTCGTCAACGGCGGTGGGCTGGGCCAGATCATCCGGGCCGGGTTCGGGCTCGACATCGCGGCCGGCGGCGGCCAGATCATCGCCGGCGGGGTCCTGGTGGCCGGGTTGGCGCTGCTCGTCGAGGGGGTGCTCGCGCTGGTGGAGCGGGTGCTCACGCCCCGCCCGCTGCGCCGGGAACGCACGCGGGCGAACCGCCGCGCGACGGCGGCGACGACCGGCAACTGAGCCGTCGGTGACGATCGGATGACGAAAACCGCTCCGAGTTTGTCGGTCGGGTCCGGAGGATATTGGCTGGAGTCGCGGGTGGCCGTCCGGATCGCCCGTCGGACACGCGGCCGGCCCGAGGGGGTCGCGCCGGGACACGGAAGGCGGGCACTGATGCGCGCGCGTACGACACTGGCCGCGGGGGCGCTCGGCGCACTCACCGCGGCTGTTCTCCTCACCGGGTGCGGCGACGCCGGCTCGTCCGGCACCGACGCGCCCGAGCAGGGCGCCTCGGGGGCGGGCTGCGCTCCGGTGGCCGGTGACCAGCTCGTCGTCCTGACCGACGACAAGAAGCTCCAGAACACCGACAACGTCATCCCGGCGATCAACGCGAAGGCGGCCACGCCGCAGCTCGTCGCCGCGCTGGACAAGGTCTCCGCGAAGCTCGACACCCCGAAGCTGATCCAGCTCAACCGGGCGGTCGACGTCGACCGCAAGACGCCCCAGGTCGCGGCGCAGGAGTTCGCCTCCGCAAACGGCGTGACCGACGGGATCGAGAAGGGCCCGGGCGGTCAGATCACCGTCGGCGCCGGCAACTTCAGCGAGAGCCAGACCATCGCCGAGCTCTACAAGATCGCGCTCACCGCGGCCGGCTACCAGGTCAAGGTGCAGACCATCGGCAACCGGGAGCTCTACGCGCCGGCCCTGGAGAAGGGCCAGATCCAGGTCGTCCCGGAGTACGCCGCCACCATGGCGGAGTTCCTCAACACCAAGGCGAACGGCAAGGACGCCCAGCCCGTCTCCTCGCCGGAGCTGGACAAGACCGTCGCGGCGCTGAAGACCGAGGGTGACAAGGCCGGCCTGGTCTTCGGCCAGCCGTCCCAGGCGCAGGACCAGAACGCGTTCGCGGTCACCAAGACGTTCGCCGACAAGTACGGCGTGTCCACGCTCTCCGAGCTGGCCGCCAAGTGCTCCGGCCAGGCCACCGTGCTGGCCGGGCCGCCGGAGTGCCCGCAGCGGCCGAAGTGCCAGGCCGGTCTGGTCGAGGTGTACGACTTCAAGGCCGGCTCGTTCAGCTCGCTGGACGCGGGCGGTCCGCAGACCAAGAACGCGCTGAAGACCGGCTCGGCGAGCGTCGGCCTGGTCTTCTCCTCCGACGCGGCGCTGGCCACGAGCTGACGCGGCACCGCCGGCCGGCGCCACGCGTGCCGGCCGGCGGCACGGGCAGCCCGTTCGGCGGGCCGCTCATCGAGTGGCGCCGACCCGTTCCCCTCGGGTGGAACTCTCGGTACTCTGCTCAGCCATGCCAGCCTCGGTCGCGCCCGCCGACAAGAGCACGCCCGCCCTGCTCAACGTCCTGTTCTGGGTCGGTGTGGGGCTGGCGCCCCTGGCCGCGCTCATCCTGCTGATCGCCGACGGCAACGGCTCGCTCCGGTTCGGCGCGGTCCTGGCGATTCTCGCGGTCGTGCTCATCGGCCTGTCCATCGCCCTGCGGCCGGACAACGCTTCCGCAGGTGCGGAGGCCGAGGAACTGCGCGAGGAGCTGGCGCAGCTCCGGCGGGAGTTGCGGGCCGAGATCGTGGCCGCTGCCCAGCGCGGCAACCAGGCGCTCGACCAGGCACGGCGTGCGGAGGAGGCGGCCGGCGCGGTCCGGCAGCGGCTCGACGCGGCCGCTGCCGGGCTGGCCTCCGCGCCCGCGTCCACCTCGGCGTCCGCCTCCGCGCCGGCGCCGGAGCGCCCGAGCGGTGCGGCGAGGGTGCCGGTCACCGGCACGCCCGATGTCGGCCGGGCGCAGCCGGCCGGCCGGGACGACGACGAACCGGCCCGGCCGGCGTACTCCGGCGGCCGCTACGGAACCGAGCACGACGCGTCCCGGGCGGGCCACTACGACGCGGACCCGCCTCGGACCGGCCACCACGACGCCGCCCCGTTCCGGACCGGCCACTACGACGCCGACTCGCCAAGGGCGGGCCGCTACGACGCCGAGCCGGCGCGGGCCGGTCGGCACGACGCCGAGCCGGCGCGGGCCACCGCACGGCCGGACCGGCAGGCGAGCGGGGTGTACGGCGCGGCACGGGTGTCCGAGCCGATGCCCAGGCCGGAGAGCCGCCCGGTCGGCGTGGTCCACCACACCGAGACGGTGCACGTCACCACCCGGCACACCATCGTCGGCGGTGGTGAGCCGGCCGGAAGCCGGTACGGCGGATTCCCCGGCGGCTGGTCGGACGAGGACCGGTCCCGGGGCACGGACCCGGCCGACCAGTGGCGCGCGGGCCATCGCGAACCGGGCCGGGACGACCGGGCAGGTCGTCGGGCCGGGCCGGACGACGGTGGCTGGGGCACCGGTGCCGGCGACGACGGGCACTCGTGGACCGATCCCGGACGTCCGGGCGCCGAGCATCCGTGGGCGGGTGTCGGCCGGGCCGCCGGTGGGGAGCAGGGCTGGGCGGGGCGTACCGCCGGGGGCGGTTGGTCGAGCGGCCACGACCAGGGCCGGACGGCAGCGGAGGGGCAGCAGTGGTCCGGCGCTGGTGAGGACCGGGCAGGCCGGGCGGCGAGTACCTGGCCGGCGTCGGCGGCGGGCGAACCGGCGGACCGGGCGGGCGCCGGCGGCGACCAGTGGTCCGAGATGCGGGCCGGCAATCGGTGGGCAGCGGTACGCGACGACGGTGACGCCCGGGAGATCCGGCTCGGGGAACGGCGGGCCGCAGTGCACGCCGACGGTGGCGGTACCGAGTACCGGGTCGAGGACCGGTGGGCGTCGGTGCGCGGCGGCAGGCCGGACGCGAGCGGGCCGGACGGAACCGACGACCGCTGGTCCGGGGAGAGGGAGAGCCACCCGGCGCTGCCGGCCGGTGGGGTGCCGGTGCCGGACGAGTGGCGGCCGCCGACGCAGCGCAGCGGCCAGCCGGAATGGCGTCAGCCGCCGCCGGAGTGGCACCGGCCCGAACCGGAGTGGAATCAGCCGGAACCGGACCGGCACCAGGCCGAACCGGAGTGGCGTCAGCCGGAAGCGCGGCAGCCAGAACCGAATTGGCGTCAGCCGGAAGCGCGTCAACCCGAACCGGAGCAGTGGCGTCGGCCCGAGCCGGAATTGCGTCCGGCGGAACCGGAGTGGCGGAGTCCGGAGCACGGCGCACACGGCCGGCCGTACCGGGACACCGCAGACCGCTGGCGCTGCCCCCGCCGTTACTTGTCGATGTCGCCCACCACGAAGAACATCGAGCCGAGGATGGCGATCAGGTCCGGCACCAGGCAGCCGGGCAGCAGCGACGACAGCGCCTGCACGTTCGCGTACGAGGCGGTGCGCAGCTTCATCCGCCACGGCGTCTTCTCGCCCCGGGACACCAGGTAGTAGCCGTTGATGCCGAGCGGGTTCTCGGTCCAGGCGTACGTGTGCCCCTCGGGCGCCTTCAGCACCTTCGGCAGCCGCGTGTTCACCGGCCCGCTGATCCGGTCCACCCGGTCCAGGCACTGCTCGGCGAGGTCGAGCGAGACGTACACCTGGTCGAGCAGCACCTCGAAGCGGGCGTGACAGTCACCGGCGGTCTTCGTCACCACCGGCACGTCGAGCTGGTCGTAGGCCAGGTACGGCTCGTCGCGGCGCAGGTCGAGGTCGAGCCCGGAGGCGCGGGCGACCGGCCCGGACGCGCCGAACGCGGCGGCGTCGGCGGCGGAGAGCACGCCGACCCCGACGGTACGGGCCAGGAAGATCTCGTTGCGCCGGATCAGGTTGTCCAGGTCCGGCATCCGGCGGCGTACCTCGGCGATGGCGGCGCGGGCGCGCCCGGTCCAGCCGGACGGCACCTCCTCCTTCAGGCCGCCGACCCGGTTGAACATGTAGTGGATCCGGCCGCCGGAGACCTCCTCCATCACGGCCTGGATGGTCTCCCGTTCCCGGAACGCGTAGAACATCGGCGTGATCGCGCCGATCTCCAGCGGGTACGAGCCGAGGAACATCAGGTGGTTGAGCACCCGGTTCAGCTCGGCCAGCGCCATCCGCAGCCAGGTGGCGCGTTCCGGCACCTCCATGCCCATCAGCCGCTCGACCGCGAGCACCACGCCCAGCTCGTTGGAGAACGCCGACAGCCAGTCGTGCCGGTTCGCCAGCACGATGATCTGCCGGTAGTCGCGTACCTCGAAGAGCTTCTCCGCCCCCCGGTGCATGTAACCGACGATCGGTTCGGCGGCGACCACCCGCTCCCCGTCGAGCACCAGCTTCAGCCGCAGCACGCCGTGCGTCGAGGGGTGTTGCGGCCCGATGTTGAGCACCATGTCGGTGCCGAGCTGCTCACCGCCGGCGCCGGTACCGACTGTCAGCTCGCGGAGGTCGGCGGCGTCCGTGGTCATGCCCGTCATCGTGCCACGACCGCGTCGAGCGCGACGCCGACCGGCTGCCGCAGCCACAGGTGCCCGCCGAGCCCGGCCGGGTCGGTCAGTTCGGCCGCCGCCGAGGCCGTGGCCAGCGCCCGCAGGTAGCCGGCCGGGTCGCGAGAGGCCAGGCTCAGCGGCGGCCGCCCGCCGTCGGCCCCGAGCGCCCGCAGCGCCTCCCGCTGAGAGACCAGGGAGTACGCGCACCGCGCGACCCGCTCACCGGCGGAGGCGACCGAGTCCATGGCGACGTGCGCCGTCACGTCGCACGACCCGTCCGGGACCGGCGGCACCTGCCGCCCACCCCGATACCCGGTCAACGTCCCGTCCAGGGGACGCGAGTCCCGCAGATGCCCGTAGTCCACCGCAAGCGCCACCCCCCGCGCCACCTTCCCCACAGCCCCGGCCCAGGCCAGATCCCGTCCCGACCCGATCTCCGCCCTCCCACCGACCCCACCCTCGCCCTCGCTCCCGCCCATGCCCTCGGCGTTGATCAAGGAGTTCGTGTCCTGATCCAGGCCCCCCGCCGCCGCAAAGTCCTTGATCAACGGGGTGGGCGGCGGGGTGGGGGCCGGGGGCCACCAGTGGGCCAGCCAGGTGATTTCGGTGCGGGAGGGGGCGGGACCCAGGGTCTCCTCGCCGGTTTTCGGGTTCACCAGGAGGAGGCGCCAGCCTGTCCGGGTGTGGACCGCCACGTCCACCGGGACGTTGTCCAGCCACTCGGTGGCCAGGAGCAGGCCGGTCATCCCGTCGGGGATGTCGGCCTGCCAGTCGATCTGCGGCGGCAGATCGGCCGGGCGGGGCGACAGCTCCACTGCCACCGGGTGGAGCCGGGCGGCCAGTTCGGGTGCGGCCTGGGACAGCAGGGCCCGGAGGAGTTCGCCCCGGCCCGCGCCCACGTCCACCACGTCCAGCCGGGCCGGGTGCCCCAGCGCCGCGTCCACCGTCTCGAGCTGCCGCAGCATGCAGGCGGCGAAGACGGGTGAGGCGTGCACGCTCGTGCGGAAGTGCGCGGCGGGCCCGGCGCCGGAGACGAAGAAGCCGTCCGGCCCGTACAGCGCCCGCTCCATCGCGTCGCGCCAGCGCAGCGGGGTGGTCACCGTGCCGACCCTACGGGACGTACCCGAAAGGGCGGTTTGCCCGCCACCGCAGCAGCCGCTTCCGGCGGTCGGTGAAGGTTTTCACACCTTCTTGTTCCGGGTCTGTCACCCGGGCGCATACTTGCCATCGACCGGTACCCCCTTCGAGGACTGGATCGCTGCCATGAGCGCACCGCTGCGCCCCCGGGCCACCGCTGCCCCGCTCGTCTTCCCGCGTACCCTCGCCGTCGGCGTCCTCGGCGCCGGCCGGGTCGGCGCCGTGCTGGGCGCGGCCCTCGCCGCCGCCGGCCACCGGGTGGTCGCCGCGTCCGGCGCCTCGGGCGCGACACGGGCCCGGCTGGCGCTGCTGCTGCCGCAGACCCCGCACCGCACCGCGTCCGAGGTGGCGCGTGCCGCCACTGACCTGCTGATCGTCGCGGTCCCGGACGACGCGCTGGCGGGCGTGGTCGCCGACCTGGCCGCGAGCGGCGCGCTGCGCCCCGGCCAGGTGGTGGCGCACACGTCCGGCGCGCACGGGCTCGCCGCGCTGGCCCCGGCCGTCGAGGCGGGCGCCCGGCCGCTCGCGCTGCACCCCGCGATGACCTTCACCGGTACGCCGGACGACCTGTCCCGCCTGCCGGGCATCTCCTACGGGGTGACCGCCCCGGCCGAGCTGCGCCCGTTCGCGGCCCGGCTGGTGGCGGACCTGGGCGGCGTACCGGAGTGGGTCGGTGAGAACGACCGGCCGCTCTACCACGCGGCGCTCGCGCACGGCGCGAACCACCTGGTGACGCTCGTCAACGAGGCCGCCGACCGGCTGCGTGACGCCGGGGTGGAGCGGCCGGAGAAGGTGCTCGCCCCGCTGCTGCGGGCCGCGCTGGAGAACGCGCTGCGGCTGGGCGACGACGCCCTCACCGGCCCGGTGTCGCGCGGTGACGCGGGCACCGTACGCCGGCATCTGGACCGGCTGGCGCGGACCGCGCCGGAATCCGTACCCGCGTATCTGGCGTTGGCACGACGGACGGCGGATCGTGCCGTCGCGGTCGGCCGCCTCCGCCCGGCGGACGCGGCCGCGCTGCGCAACGTGCTCGACGGAATCGAGGTGGCGGCCTGATGGCCGAGGTGCTGCACACGCGCAAGGAACTGGCGGCCGCGCGCGAGGCGATGGCCGGCCCGGTCGGCGTGGTGATGACCATGGGCGCGCTGCACGCCGGGCACGAGGCACTGCTGCGGGCCGCCCGCGAGCGCGCCGACCACGTCATCGTCACGATCTTCGTGAACCCGCTGCAGTTCGGCCCGAACGAGGACTTCGACCGCTACCCACGCACGCTCGACTCCGACCTGGAGATCTGCCGCCGGGCCGGGGTGGACGTGGTGTTCGCGCCCTCGGTGACCGAGATGTACCCGGAGGGCCGCCCGACGGTGCGGCTCGACCCGGGGCCGCTCGGCGAGGACCTGGAGGGCCTGAGCCGTCCCGGCTTCTTCCACGGCGTGCTCACCGTGGTGATGAAGCTGCTCCAGCTCACCCGCCCCGACCTGGCGTTCTTCGGCGAGAAGGACTACCAGCAGCTCACCCTGGTCCGCCGGATGGTCCGCGACCTCGACGTGCCGACCGAGATCGTCGGCCTGCCGACCGTACGGGAACCGGACGGGCTGGCCATGTCCAGCCGCAACCGGTACCTGTCGGCGGCCGAGCGGGAGACCGCGCTGAGCCTGTCCGCCGCGTTGCGGGCCGGCGCGACGGCGGCCGAGCGGGGTGAGGACGCGGGCGAGGTGCTGGCCGCCGCGCACCGGGCCTTCGACGCGCCGGACGCCCGCCTGGACTACCTGGTGCTCACCGACACCGAGCTGGAACCCGGCCCGGTCGCCGGCCCGGCCCGGCTGCTGATCGCGGCCTGGGTCGGTGCCACCCGCCTGATCGACAACACGGCGATCCACCTCGCGCCGCGTCCCTGAACCCCACCACGAATGCGGAAAGGCACCCCGATGCTGCGGACCATGCTCAAGTCGAAGATCCATCGGGCCACCGTGACCCAGGCCGACCTGCACTACGTCGGCTCGGTGACTGTGGACGAGGATCTGCTCGACGCGGCGGACCTGATCCCCGGCGAGCAGGTGGCGATCGTGGACATCACAAACGGCGCCCGGCTGGAGACGTACGTGATCCCGGGGCGGCGGGGCAGCGGCGTGATCGGCATCAACGGCGCCGCCGCGCACCTCGTGCACCCCGGTGACCTGGTCATCCTGATCTCGTACGGGCAGATGGACGACGCCGAGGCCCGCACGTACCGCCCGAAGGTGGTGCACGTGGACGCCGACAACAAGGTCGTCGACCTGACCGCCGACCCGACCACGGCGGCCCCCGGCACCGCCGGCGCCCCCATCCCCAACCCCCTGGCCGCCGCCCGCAGCTGACCCTCCCGGGTCGCCCCCCCCGCTCGCCGTTGATCTTGCACTTTCGGCCCTCGGCGCGGGCGGTTCGCCCCTTTCGCCGGGGCGGCAAGCGCAAGATCGGCGGGGGGAGAGAGGGCGGGAGGGGGCGAGGGCGGGCCGGACGGGCGGGGAACGCGGTCTGTCACCGGAAGGTCATTTTCGGCTACCCTGGGCGGACCGTCGGGGATCGACGGTCGTCGGCTGGGGGAGGCCGCGATGCGCCGTGCGATGAGCTTCCTGGTCGCCGCGATTGTCGCGAGCGCCGCCCTGACCGGCTGTGCGGGCACCGGCGGGCTGGACGGCGACCTCACCGACGACTGGGCCGCGATGGCCGCACCCGGGCCGTTCACCCCGGCGGCCGGGGTCTGCCAGGTCGCCGACTTCACCCCGAGCATCGGCCTGGCCGCGTACGCGCCGGTCGGCTGCGAGCTGCCGCACCGGGTGGAGACCGTGCACGTCGGGGCGTTCACCGCCGACCGGCCCACCCCGCCGCCGCTCGCCTCGCCCGAGCTGCGTACCGCGTTCGCCGACTGCGACAAGCGGGCCGCCGGGTACGTGGGTGACGACTGGCGCGCCGGGCGGCTCCGGCTGGCGGTGGCGGTGCCGACGGGCACCGGCTGGACGGCGGGCTCCCGCTGGTACCGGTGCGACCTCACCGAGCTGACCACCGTCGAGGCGGCGGCCACCGTGGTCACCCGGACGGGCAGCCTGCGTGACGCGCTCAAGACACCCTCCCCGCTGCGGCTGGGCTGCCAGCGCACCGGGCGGGACGCGGGCCGCGTGCAGCGGCTCACCCCGGTCGACTGCGCTGTCGCACACGACGCCGAGTTCGTCGGCGTGTGGGCCGCGCCGGACCGCCCGTACCCGAAGAAGCCGGAGGACTGGGTGCCGCTCTACGACGGCTGCTTCGGCGTGATCGCCCGCTACGCCGGGGTGCCCGCCGACGCTTTCCTGCGTTACCGCAGCGACGTGGTGGTCCGCCCGCCCGCCGCCGGTCGCTGGGCGGTCGGCGACCGGGGCGTGCGCTGCTACCTGTGGCTCAGCAACCGGACGGTGACCACCTCACTGAAGGGCGCCGGACCGGCCGCCCTCCCGCGCCGGACGAGGTAGCCGAGGGCACTCGTCACGCCCCCCGCGCCCGAGTCGAGTTCGCTTCGGGTTGACTGTGCTCATGGACCTACCGACCGTCGACCTGCCGGCGCTGCCCCGGCTGCTCGCCGCACCCGCCCCCGGCTGGGTGGAGACGACAGACGTGATCGTGGTCGGATCCGGCGTGGCCGGGCTGACCGCCGCGCTGCACCTGCGTGAGGCCGGCCTGCACGTCACGGTGGTCACCAAGGTCGACATGGACGAGGGCTCGACCCGCTGGGCGCAGGGCGGGATCGCCGCCGTGCTGGACCCGGCGGACACGCCGGACGCGCACGCGTACGACACGGAGGTCGCCGGCGTCGGCCTGTGCGACCCGGCGGCGGTCCGCGCACTGGTGGCCGAGGGCCCGACCCGGCTGCGCGAGCTGATGCGGATCGGGGCGGAGTTCGACCGCAACCCGGACGGTTCGCTGATGCTGACCCGGGAGGGCGGCCACCGGGCCGACCGGATCGTGCACGCGGGCGGTGACGCCACCGGCGCGGAGGTGCAGCGGGCGCTGCACGACGCGGTCCGCCGCGACCCGTGGATCCGGCTGGTCGAGCACGCGCTGGTGCTGGACCTGCTGCGCGCACCCGGCGACGGACCGGACGGGCTCGGCCCGGCCTGCGGCATCACGCTGCACGTGCTCGGTGAGGGAAGCGAGGACGGCGTCGGCGCGATCCTCGGCCGCGCGGTGGTGCTCGCCACCGGCGGCATGGGGCAGGTCTTCGCCGCCACCACGAACCCGGCGGTCTCCACCGGGGACGGCGTGGCGCTGGCGTTGCGCGCGGGCGCTGCCGTCACCGACGTGGAGTTCGTCCAGTTCCACCCGACTGCGCTCATCGTGCCGGCGGGCGGCCCGGGCGCAGGGCTGGCCCAGCAGCCGCTGGTCTCCGAGGCGCTGCGCGGCGAGGGCGCCCACCTGGTCGACGGCGACGGCAAGCGGTTCATGGTCGGCCAGCACGAACTGGCTGAGCTGGCACCCCGGGACGTGGTCGCGAAGGGCATCCACCGGGTGCTCCTCGCGTCCGGCGCGGACCACGTGTTCCTGGACGCCCGGCACCTGGGCGGCGACTTCCTGGCCCGGCGGTTCCCCACCATCGTGGCGTCCTGCCTGGCCATCGGCGTGGACCCGGCGACCGACCTGATCCCGGTCGCGCCGGCCGCGCACTACGCCTCCGGCGGCGTCCGGACCGACCTGCGAGGCCGTACCTCCATCCCCGGCCTGTACGCCTGCGGCGAGGTCGCCTGCACCGGCGTGCACGGCGCGAACCGGCTGGCCAGCAACTCGCTGCTGGAAGGGCTGGTCTTCTCCCGCCGGATCGCCGAGGACATCGCCGCCGGGCTGCCCGAGCAGGCCCGCCCGGCGGAGACCGGCGCCTGGGTGGGCGGTCCGGGCGCGCTGGTGCCGGCGTCCGGCACGGCGGAGCTGCAACGGGCGATGACGCGGGGCGCCGGCGTGCTCCGCTCGGCGGACACGCTGGAAGCCACCGCCGCCACGCTCACCGGGCTGGGCGCGGGCCGGGGCGTGCCGCGTACCGCCGACTGGGAGGCGACGAACCTGCTCACCGTGGCGTCGACGCTTGTCGCGGCCGCGTACGCGCGCCAGGAGACGCGGGGCTGCCACTGGCGGGAGGACTTCCCGACGGCAGACGAGCGGTGGCTGGGCCACCTGGTGGCCGAGGTGGGCACGGACGGCATGGTGGCCGAGCGCTGGGAGGAGAAGCACTCATGAGGGAGTCGACGGAGCGGGCGTTGCGGGACGGCGGCCTGGACCCGGAGTGGGTCCGGCACGTCGTCGTCGACACGCTGCACGAGGATCTCGGACCCGACTTCCTCGACGTGACGAGCGTGGCCACCATCCCGGACGAGCAGCACGACACGGCCGACCTGGTGGCGCGCGCCGCCGGCGTGGTGGCCGGGCTGCCCGTCGCCGCCGCCGTGTTCGAGCTGGTCGGCGAGGTGACCGGCGCGGGGCGTACGGTCGAGGTCTCGCTCGTGGCTCACGACGGGCAGCGGGTGGCGCGCGGCGACGTGCTGGCGACAGTGACCGGGCCGACCCGGCTGCTGCTGACCGCCGAGCGGACGGCGCTGAACCTGCTGTCCCGCATGTCCGGGGTGGCGACGCACACCCGGGCCTGGGCCGACGCGCTGGCCGGCACGAAGGCGATGGTGCTGGACACCCGCAAGACCACGCCGGGCCTGCGGGCGCTGGAGAAGTACGCGGTCCGGGCCGGTGGCGGCACCAACAAGCGGATGGGCCTGTACGACGTCGCCATGATCAAGGACAACCACAAGGTCGCGGCGGGCGGGATCGCTGCCGCGTTCCGCCGGGTCCGGGAGGCGTTCCCCGACGTCGCGGTGCAGGTGGAGGTGGACACGCCGGCCGAGGCGGTGGAGGCGGTCGAGGCGGGCGCCCGGTTCCTGCTGCTGGACAACATGACCCCGGCGCAGCTGCGCGAGGTGGTGGCGTCGGTGGGCGACCGGGCGGAGCTGGAGGCCACCGGAGGGCTGACGCTGCCGATGGCCGCCGAGTACGGCGCGACGGGCGTCGACTTCCTCTCCGTCGGCGCGCTCACCCACTCCTCGCCGATCCTGGACATCGCCCTCGACCTGCGTGACGTCTAGGCTGCCGCTGTGCTGCTCTGCATCGACATCGGAAACACGAACACCGTGCTGGCGACCTTCGACGGCGACAAGCTGGTGCATTCGTGGCGGATCAAGACCGACGCCCGTTCCACAGCGGACGAGCTGGGTCTGATGTTCCGCGGCCTGCTCGCCGGGGACGCCGTGGAGATCACCGGCGTGGCCGCCTGCTCGACCGTGCCGGCCGCGCTGCGCTCGCTGCGCACCATGCTCGACAGGTACTACGCCGATTTGCCCAGTGTGATCGTGGAGCCGGGTGTGCGGACCGGCGTACAGCTCGCCATCGACAACCCGAAGGAGGTGGGCGCGGACCGGGTGGTGAACACGCTGGCCGCGTACACGCTCTACGGCGGGCCGTCGATCGTCGTGGACTTCGGCACCACCACCAACTTCGACCTGGTCAGCAGCCGGGGGGAGTTCCTCGGCGGTGCGTTCGCGCCCGGCATCGAGATCTCCTTCGACGCGCTCGCCGCCCGCGCCGCTCAGCTGCGCAAGGTGGAGGCGACCCGCCCGCGTTCGGTGATCGGCAAGAACACCGTCGAGTGCCTCCAGGCCGGGCTCTACTTCGGCTTCGCCGGCCAGGTGGACCGGATCGTCGAGCGGATGTCCGAGGAACTGGGCGGCGTGAAGGCGGTCATCGCCACCGGCGGCCTGGCCTCGCTGGTGCTCGGTGAGTGCCACACCATCACCCACCACGAGCCGATGATCACGCTGATCGGCCTGCGGATGGTCTACGACCGCAACGTCTGAGGTCAGCGGCGGCGGGCGCGGAGCACGAACGTGCGGTAGGGCAGCTCGACGGTCTCCCGCCCGGCCAGGTCGGGGTGGGAGGCGAACAGCTCCGCCAGCTCCGCGTCGACCCGCCGCCGCTCGTCCGCGTCGGCGGTCAGCCAGAACGAGCGGGTGTGCAGCATGCCCACCACCTCGTCCGGCGTCAGCGTGGTGGCGTGCGCGAACTCGCCCACCTCGACCTCGGTGAAGGCGGCACCGAAGTCCGCGTACCGCTGGGTCACGTCGCCCGCGTTGTCGCCGAGGTGGGCGATCCGGGTCACCTCCGCCACCCAGCCGACCCGCTCGTCCCGGATGTTCCAGACCGGCGCGAACGTGCCGCCCGGGCGCAGCACGCGGGCCACCTCGGCGTGCGCCCGTTCCCTGTCGAACCAGTGGTAGGCCTGCCCGACCAGCACCGCGTCCGCCGACCCGTCCGGCAGCGGCACCGCCTCGGCGCTGCCGGCGAGCGCCGTCGCGCCGGGCGTCGCGGCGGCCAGTTGCGCCCGCATCCCCGGATCAGGTTCCACGGGTACGACCTGAGCCACCGGCCCGGTCAGCGCCAGGAGCCCGCGGGTGAGGATGCCGGTGCCGGCGCCGAGATCGACCACCCGGGCGTCGTGCAGCCCGTCCAGCGCCCAGCGCAGCGCGGCCTCCGGATAGCGGGGGCGGAACCGGTCGTAATCGGCCGCGGCGGCGCCGAACGAGAGGGCCGCAGTGGGGTCGGTCATGGCGGGCAGGTTATCCCGTAACGGCCGCCACGGCGCTTGAGTACGCTCATGTGCTGACCCCGCCGATGTCCCCAAGGCCTGAGGAAGCGTGCCGTGACCGAGCAGAACGCCCTGCCAACAGACCCCGCCGACGACCTTCCGGAGCAGATGAAGGTCCGCCGGGAGAAGCGGGACCGGATGCTCGCCGAGGGCGTCGAGCCGTACCCGGTGGGTTTCCCGCGCACCACGACGCTCGCGCGGCTGCGCGAGCGCTACGGCGACCTGCCCACCGACACCGCCACCGGCGACCGGGTCTCGGTCACCGGCCGGGTGATCTTCATCCGCAACACCGGCAAGCTCTGCTTCGCGACGCTGCGGGACGGTGACGGCACCGAGGTCCAGGCGATGCTCTCGCTGGACCGGGTCGGCGCGGAGCGGCTGGGGGACTGGAAGCGCCTGGTCGACCTCGGCGACCACGTCGGCGTGACCGGCGAGGTGATCACCAGTCGGCGCGGCGAGCTGTCCGTTCTCGCCGAGGAGTGGGCGGTGACCGCCAAGGCGCTGCGCCCGCTGCCGGTGGCGCACAAGCCGCTCAGCGAGGAGTCCCGGGTCCGCCAGCGCTACGTGGACCTGGTGGTCCGGCCGCAGGCCCGGCAGATGGTCCGTACCCGGGCCACCGCCGTCCGCAGCCTGCGCGACACCCTGCACGGGCTGGACTTCATCGAGGTCGAGACGCCGATGCTGCAACTGCTGCACGGCGGCGCGGCGGCACGCCCATTCGTGACCCACAGCAATGCGCTCGACACGGATCTGTATCTGCGAATCGCGCCGGAACTGTTTCTCAAGCGCGCGGTGGTCGGTGGCGTGGACCGCGTCTTCGAGATCAACCGCAACTTCCGTAATGAGGGCATCGACTCTTCGCACTCGCCCGAGTTCGCGATGCTGGAGGCGTACCAGGCGTACGGCGACTACCACACGATGGCGGAGCTGACCCGAAATCTCGTACAGCAGGCCGCAGTGGCGGTCGCCGGCTCGACCGTGGTGACGCACGCCGACGGCCGTGAGTTCGATCTGGGCGGCGAGTGGCGGTCGGTGTCGCTGTTCGGTGTTCTTTCCGAAGCGCTCGGTGAGGAGGTCACCGTCCGCACCGAAAGGGCACGCCTGGTCGAGTACGCGGACAAGGTCGGTCTCTCCGTCGACCCGAAGTGGGGACCGGGCAAGCTGGCCGAGGAGTTGTTCGAGGAACTGGTCGTGCCGTCGCTTCAGGCGCCGACGTTCGTCATGGACTACCCGGAGGAGACCAGCCCGCTGACCCGGGCCCACCGCAGCGAGCCGGGCCTGGCCGAGAAGTGGGACCTCTATGTGCTCGGATTCGAGCTGGGCACCGCGTACTCGGAGCTGGTCGACCCGGTCGTGCAGCGGGAGCGGCTGGTGGCCCAGGCGCAGCTCGCGGCGCGCGGGGACGACGAGGCGATGCGACTGGACGAGGATTTTCTCCGAGCGATGGAGTATGGAATGCCACCGTCCGGTGGCATGGGAATGGGAATCGACCGGCTGCTGATGGCACTGACCGGGCTCGGAATTCGGGAAACGATCCTGTTCCCGTTGGTCCGGCCCGAGTAGACGCTCGCCCCCGCAAGCCTTCTCCGGCTCGTTACCCGGTCCTATTGACGGAACAAGCGCCGGACGGGTTATTGTGCTCGGAGTATTGCAGGAGTACAACCCTGCTCGAAAGGAATGTGGGACGTGGCCAAGCAGATCATTCACAAGCTGGTCGATGACCTGGACGGCGGGGACGCTGACGAGACCGTCAAGTTCGCGCTCGACGGTGTGCAGTACGAGATCGACCTCTCCGCATCCAACGCCGGTAAATTGCGTGACGTATTCGCGCCGTACATCGCGAACGGAACGAAGGTCGGTCGCGGGGGTGTGGTCGTGGGTGGCCGGGCCGCTCGGGGCCGGGGCGGCGCGACCGCCGACCGCGAGCAGAACCGGGCCATCCGCGAATGGGCCAAGAAGGCCGGCAAGGACATCTCCGACCGGGGCCGGATCCCGCAGGAGATCGTGGACGAGTACCACGCGAAGGCGGGGCACTGACCCCACCCTCGTCACGGGCGACGCGACGCCGGACCGGAGTGCGACTCCGGGCCGGCGTCGCCGTTTCCGGCCCGCTGTCACGGCTGCGCCACCGCGTCCCGGTCCTGTCGCCCGGTGCCGGATGTCCGGTCCGGCCCACCGTGCCGGGCTCGGTCGCGGCGGCCGGGAAGAAACCCCGCCGGGGACGGTTGTCCACAGGCGGTGGAGACTTCATCCACAGGCTGTGGACGACCCGGCGGACGCATCGGTTGCCGCCTCCGGTCCACTCGACCGGCCGTTCGGGTGCCGGTCGAATTTCGCTCTGCGCGTACAGGCAGGGGCCCCGGAACACCTCCTGAGCGTGGACGGTTGTCAGAAACGACGTCGGAACGGTCATTCGCGAGGGCACACGACCTCAGCGGAGACGGTCCGCGGCGATAGAGTAAGGAGGCACGGACGCCCGTCCCGGACGTCCGCGCACCGGCCCCGCCGAGATCTGACCATCAAGGCGCACGGCACGTGAGGAGCACGAGGGCATGTTCGAGCGGTTCACCGACCGAGCGCGACGGGTTGTCGTCCTGGCCCAAGAAGAGGCCCGGATGCTCAACCACAACTACATCGGTACGGAACACATCCTGCTGGGCCTGATCCATGAGGGTGAGGGTGTCGCGGCAAAGGCCCTGGAGAGCCTCGGCATCTCCCTGGAGGGCGTGCGTCAGCAGGTCGAGGAGATCATCGGCCAGGGCCAGCAGGCGCCGAGCGGGCACATCCCGTTCACGCCGCGGGCCAAGAAGGTGCTGGAGCTGTCGCTGCGCGAGGCGCTGCAGCTCGGCCACAACTACATCGGCACCGAGCACATCCTGCTCGGCCTGATCCGCGAGGGCGAGGGCGTCGCCGCCCAGGTCCTGGTGAAGCTGGGCGCCGACCTGAACCGGGTCCGCCAGCAGGTCATCCAGCTGCTCTCCGGCTACCAGGGCAAGGAGCCGGCCGCCGCCGGTGCCGCGCCGGGTGAGGCCGCGCCGTCGACCAGCCTCGTGCTGGACCAGTTCGGCCGCAACCTGACCCAGGCCGCCCGCGAGGGCAAGCTCGACCCGGTCATCGGGCGCGAGAAGGAGATCGAGCGGGTCATGCAGGTGCTGTCCCGCCGCACCAAGAACAACCCGGTGCTGATCGGCGAGCCCGGCGTCGGCAAGACCGCCGTGGTGGAGGGCCTGTCCCAGAAGATCATCAAGGGCGAGGTGCCCGAGACGCTGAAGGACAAGCAGCTCTACACGCTCGACCTCGGTGCCCTGGTCGCCGGTTCTCGCTACCGCGGTGACTTCGAGGAGCGCCTGAAGAAGGTGCTCAAGGAGATCCGCACCCGCGGCGACATCATCCTGTTCATCGACGAGATCCACACGCTCGTCGGTGCGGGCGCGGCCGAGGGCGCGATCGACGCCGCCAGCATCCTCAAGCCGATGCTGGCCCGTGGTGAGCTGCAGACCATCGGCGCCACCACGCTCGACGAGTACCGCAAGCACCTGGAGAAGGACGCCGCTCTGGAGCGTCGTTTCCAGCCGATCCAGGTGGGTGAGCCGTCGCTGGCCCACACCATCGAGATCCTCAAGGGCCTGCGGGACCGCTACGAGGCGCACCACCGCGTCTCCATCACCGACGCCGCCCTGGTCGCCGCCGCGACGCTCGCCGACCGGTACATCTCCGACCGGTTCCTGCCGGACAAGGCGATCGACCTGATCGACGAGGCGGGCGCCCGGATGCGGATCCGCCGGATGACCGCGCCGCCGGACCTGCGCGACTTCGACGAGCGCATCGCCCAGGTGCGCCGCGACAAGGAGTCCGCGATCGACGCGCAGGACTTCGAGCGGGCCGCGCAGCTGCGTGACACCGAGAAGCAGCTGCTGGGCCAGAAGGCGCAGCGGGAGAAGGAGTGGAAGGCCGGTGACCTGGACGTCGTCAGCGAGGTCGACGACGAGCAGATCGCCGAGGTGCTCGGCAACTGGACCGGCATCCCGGTCTACAAGCTGACCGAGGAGGAGACCTCGCGCCTGCTGCGCATGGAGGACGAGCTGCACAAGCGCGTCATCGGCCAGGAGGACGCGGTCAAGGCGGTCTCGAAGGCGATCCGGCGTACCCGGGCCGGCCTGAAGGACCCGAAGCGCCCGTCCGGCTCGTTCATCTTCGCCGGCCCGTCCGGCGTCGGTAAGACCGAGCTGTCCAAGGCGCTCGCCGAGTTCCTGTTCGGCAGCGAGGACGCCCTCATCCAGCTCGACATGTCGGAGTTCCACGACCGGTACACGGTGTCCCGGCTCGTCGGTGCCCCTCCCGGCTACGTCGGCTACGACGAGGGCGGGCAGCTGACCGAGAAGGTGCGTCGCCGGCCGTTCTCGGTGGTCCTCTTCGACGAGATCGAGAAGGCCCACCCGGACGTGTTCAACACGCTCCTCCAGATCCTGGAGGACGGGCGCCTCACCGACGGCCAGGGCCGGATCGTGGACTTCAAGAACACGGTCATCATCCTGACCACCAACCTCGGTACGCGCGACGTCGCCAAGGCGGTGTCGCTGGGCTTCCAGGCCTCTGAGGACTCCGAGTCGAACTACGACCGGATGAAGCAGAAGGTCAACGACGAGCTCAAGCAGCACTTCCGGCCCGAGTTCCTGAACCGGATCGACGACACCATCGTCTTCCACCAGCTGCGCGAGACCGAGATCCTCTCGATCGTCGACATCATGATCCAGCGTATCGAGACCCAGCTGCGCAACAAGGACATGGGCCTGGAGCTGACCGACAACGCGAAGAAGTACCTCGCGAAGAAGGGCTTCGACCCGGTGCTGGGCGCGCGGCCGCTGCGTCGCACGATCCAGCGCGACATCGAGGACAACCTGTCCGAGCGGATCCTGTTCAACGAACTGACCCCGGGTCAGATCGTGGTCGTGGACTGCGAGGGCGACCCGGAGAACATCGACAAGTCCAAGCTCGTCTTCCGGGGCGCGGACCGGCCGGACGCCGTGCCGGACGCGGTCCCGGCGGACCTCGGCGGCACCGCCGCCACGGGCGCTGACGACGCCGCGTAAGTCCGCACAGTTCGAGGGCGACGGCCCCGGTAGGCGAAAGCCACCGGGGCCGTCGCCTTCCCCACGCCCACCCACGCCCACCCACGCTTACCCACGCGCCCTCCTCGCCCTCCCCGCCCGCCCTTGCCGTGGTCGATCATGAGGTTGACCGCACTTGGCGCCCCATTTGTCGCCGCCAACTTCATGATCAACGGGGCGAGCCGAGGGCGGGCGGAGGGCGGGCGGAGGCGGAGGCGGGGTCGGGGTGGGTGGGGTGGGGGCCGTCAGGGGAGGGGGACGGCGGGGCCGTCGCCGGCCAGGCGGAAGAACGCCTCGCCCACCGGTTCCACCAGGCCGTCGGTGACCAGGCCGGCCAGCGCTCGCGCCCGCTGCACGTCGTCGTGCCACACCTGATCCAGCCGCTGGTGCGGCACCGGGCCGGTGGACTCCCGCAGCACCGCGAGCAGCAGTCCGCGTACCTGCCGGTCGGTGCCGGCGTAGCGCTGCGTCCGGCGGGTCGGTCCCTCAGGCGCGGCCTGCCCGGAGGCCCGCCAGGCGCAGCTCGACTCGACCGGGCAGATCGCGCAGCGTGGCGCGCGGGCGGTGCAGACGACGGCGCCGAGTTCCATGAACGCGGCGCTGGCGAGCGCGGCGGCGGCCGGCTCGGCCGGCAGCAGTTCCTCGGTGGCGACCAGGTCGGCCGGGCGGGTGGTGGGGCCGGCGTCGGGTTCACCGGCGATCGCCCGGCACACCACGCGCCGGACGTTCGTGTCGACCACCGGGTGCCGCTGCCCGTACGCGAACGCGGCGACCGCGCGGGCCGTGTACGTGCCGACGCCGGGTAGCGCCAGCAACTGGTCGAGCCGGTCGGGCACCACGCCACCGTGGCGTTCCACGATCGCCACCGCGCACTCGCGCAGGCGTACCGCCCGGCGGGGGTAGCCGAGCCGTCCCCACATCCGGATGGCCTCGGCCGGGGTGTCCTCGGCGAGCGCGCGCGGTTCGGGCCAGCGGGCCAGCCACGCCTCCCAGGCGGGCACCACCCGGACCACAGGGGTCTGCTGGAGCATGACCTCGCTGACCAGGATCGCCCAGGCACCGATGCCGGGCTTGCGCCAGGGCAGGTCGCGGGCGTTGCGCTCGTACCACCGGCTGACCTGGGTGGCGAATGTGGGATCGGACATCGCGCCGCCGATCATGTCACGGCTGTCTTTCCCGCAGGTTGGGCGGGCCGGGTGGCCGGTCGCGATCGATCATGGACGACGGGGCAGAATGTCCGAATGAACGAGCTCGCGATCACCGTCATCGGCCGGGACCGGCCGGGCATCGTGGCCGACGTCGCGGAGGTCCTCGCCCGCCTCGGCGCGAACCTCACCGACTCCACGATGACCCGGCTGCGTGGACACTTC
This sequence comes from Micromonospora sp. Mcm103, assembly GCF_024519755.1. Taxonomy (NCBI): domain Bacteria; kingdom Bacillati; phylum Actinomycetota; class Actinomycetes; order Micromonosporales; family Micromonosporaceae; genus Micromonospora; species Micromonospora sp. Mcm103. The sequence goes on along the minus strand of NZ_JALJRJ010000007.1, from coordinate 104,542 downwards.
GCGATGACCCTGATCTGCGTGGGCCCGGCCGCCGCCGACGTCGAGGCCGAGTTGGCCCCGCTCGCCGCCGACGGGCACCTGCTGGCGACCGTACGCGCGGTCACGCCCGACGGCGGCAGCGAGCCCACCGGGGAGCCGTACGTGCTCGCGGTGCACGGCGCCGACCGGATGGGCATCGTCGCGGCCATGACCCGGGTGCTGACCGACGCGGGCGGGAACGTGACCGACCTGAGCACCCGGCTGACCGGTTCGCTGTACGTGGTGGTCGCCGAGGTCGAGTTGCCGCCGGGTGTGTCGGACGAGGTGGCCGGCCGGCTCACCCGGGTCGCCGCGGAGCTGGGCGTGGGGGTCAGCCTCCGCCCGGCGGACACGGACCTGCTGTGACCGGGCCGGAGTACGCGGGCCTGGGCGGCTGGACACCGGAGAAGCTCGGCGTCCCCGGCGCGGTACGGCCGGTGGTCACCGCCCCGGAGCCGGTGCTGAGCCGGCCCGGCCCGGAGGTCGACCCGACATCTGCCGAGGTGGTGCGCCTCGCCGCCGACCTGGTGGCCACCATGCGCGTCTCGCCCGGTTGCGTGGGACTGGCGGCGCCGCAGGTCGGGGTGAGCGCGCAGGTGTTCGCGGTGGACGTGACGGGGCATCCGAAGGCGGTCACCGTGCACGGCACGTTCGTGCTCTGCAACGCCCGCGTGGTCGAGGCGTCCCGGTGGAAGGCCGGCCGGGAGGGCTGCATGTCGGTGCCGGACCTGACCGGCGACGTCAAGCGGGCCAGCCGGCTGGTGGTCGAGGGCGCTCTTCCCGGCAGCGGCGAGCCGGTCCGGCTGGTGACCGACGGCTTCGAGGCGCGGGCGCTCCAGCACGAGATCGACCACTGCGCCGGGCTGCTCTTCCTCGACCGGGTGGCCGGCGCGCACGCGATCTACCAGCGCAAGGTCTACCTCTGACGGTGGCGGTCGGAATCCAGTGTGGACGAGCGTGGCCGTACGGCGGCGGGTCCTCGGCGCGTCGGACCGGCGAGCCGTGCGCCGCGCGGCTACGGTAGGCGCATCATGCGTCTGACGGTCGGCCCCCTGCCCCCTGCCGTGTACTGGCGGCGTCGTGCCGTCGTGCTCGGAGCGGGGCTGCTCTTCCTGATTGTCCTGTTGTATTCCTGCACCGGTACGGACCGCAACACCGGCGCGCCGGGCACCGACCCGTCGCCGACCGGTTCCGCCGGGGCGCAGCCCGACCCGTCCGGCTCGGTGCTCACCCCGCAGTCGGGCAGTCCGTCACCGACGGCGGGTGACGCCGGTGGCGGTGGCGCGAACAACGGCGGCACCGGACCCGGCGGTACCGGCGACGGCGGCGGGAACACCGGCGGGGGTGGGAACGACGGGGGCGGGACCGGCAACGGCGGCGCGACCGGTCAGCCGGTCTCCGACGACGGCACCTGCACCGACTCCGAGCTGCTGGTGACCCCGGTGGCGGTTCCTGCCACCGCCCAGCGGGGCACTGTGGTCACGCTGCGCCTCAAGGTCAAGAACGTGTCGAACCGTACGTGCAGCCGGGACGTCGGCGCCGACCTCCAGGAGCTGTACGTCAAGTCGGGCGCGGAGAAGATCTGGTCGTCGGACACCTGCGGCACCGGCAAGGGCTCGGACGTTCAGTCGTTCACGCCGAACTTCGAGCGCTCCTACGAGCTGGGCTGGAACGGCCGGCTGGACAACAAGTGCGCGAACGGGCTGGCGAGCGGTGAGTTCGCCGCGATCGGCGCGTACCAGGTGTTCGCCCGGGTCGGCACCAAGATCAGCGAGCCGGTGAAGCTGACCGTCACCGGCTGAGCGGTCGGTCAGACGTACCGTTCGAGGATGCTGGCCTCGGCGAGCCGGGACAGGCCCTCGCGGACGCCGCGGGCGCGGGCGTCGCCCACGCCCTCGACCGCCTGGAGGTCTTCCACGGTCGCGCCGAGCAGCCGCTGAAGGCTGCCGAAGTGCACCACCAGCCGGTCGACCACGGCGACCGGCAGCCGGGGTACCTTCGCCAGCAGGCGGAACCCGCGCGGGCTGACCGCCGCGTCGAGCGCGTCGGAGGCGGACGGGTAGCCGATCGCCTTCGCCACCGCCACGAGGTCGATGAGCTCGGTGGCGCTGAGCAGGTCGAGTTCGACGAGCGCCTCGTCGAGCGTGCGCGACTTGCGGCCGGTCGGCAGGTAGTCGCGGATGACGAGGGTGCGGTCGGCGTCCACGCCGGCCATCAGCTCGTCGAGCTGAAGGGCCAGCAGACGGCCGTCGGTGCCCAGCTCCACCACGTAGCCGGCGATCTCGTCGGCGATCCGCCGGACCATCTCCAGCCGCTGCACCACCGCCACCGCGTCGCGGACGGTGACCAGATCCTCGATCTCAAGCGCGGAGAGCGTGCCGGAGACCTCGTCCAGCCGCAGCTTGTAGCGCTCCAGCGTGGCGAGCGCCTGGTTGGCGCGGGACAGGATGGCCGCCGAGTCGTCCAGCACGTGCCGCTGGCCGTTGACGTAGAGGCTGATGATCCGCATCGACTGGCTGACCGAGATGACCGGATAGCCGGTCTGCCGGGCCACCCGCTCGGCGGTGCGGTGCCGGGTGCCGGACTCCTCGGTGGGGATGGACGGGTCGGGCATCAGGTGTGCGCCGGCCTGCACGATCCGGGTGCCGTCGCTGGACAGCACCACAGCGCCATCCATCTTGCACAGCTCCCGGACCCGGGTGGCGGAGAACTCCACGTCCATCGGGAAGCCGCCGGTGCAGATCTGCTCGACCACCTTGTCGTAGCCGAGCACGATCAGCGCGCCGGTGCGGCCGCGCAGGATCCGTTCCAGGCCGTCCCGCAGGGCGGTGCCCGGAGCCATCAGGGCGAGGTTGGCGCGCAGCGGATCGGCGCCGGCCCCGGTGCCGACGCTTCCGTTGACGCTCACGCTGATGGCACGAGCGGGGTTGCCGGTCACGGCGCCGGTACGGGCGTGCGGCGTCGCCGTTGCGGGCTTGGTGGCATCGCGGTCGATCGGCACGGGCACAGTCTACGGACTGCCATGCGGTGGGTGCTCTCGTGGTTACTGTGATGTGTCACGATGCCCGGCTCGGGCGGGTCGGTGCGGCCTGCGTGGCCTGCCCGGAAACGCCCACCGTGTCACTCCGCCGACGCGCGTGCGGCCGCCTGGAGGGCGGCCCGCACGTCGGTGACCTCGATCACCCGCATGTTCTCCGGCCCGGCGCCGCTGCTCTCGGGCCCGCACCCGGGCGGTACGAGGGCCAGCCGGAAGCCGAGCCGGGCGGCCTCGGCCAGCCGGCGGGGTACCGCGCCGACCCGGCGGACCTCACCGGTCAGGCCCACCTCGCCGATCGCCACCAGGTGCGGGTTGAGCGCCAGGTTGAGCCCGCCGGAGGCGACAGCGAGCGCCACCGCCAGGTCGGCTGCCGGCTCCACCACCCGGATGCCGCCGACGGTGGCGGCGAAGACCTCCCGGTCGTGCAGCGTGAGCCGATCGGTGCGGCGCTGGAGCACCGCGAGGACCATCGCGAGCCGGGCGCTGTCGAGGCCGGAGACGGTACGCCGCGGCGAGCCGGCGACGGTGGCGCCGATCAGTGCCTGCACCTCGGTCACCAGCGCCCGGCGCCCCTCCATCGCCACCGTCACGCAGGTGCCCGGCACCGGTTCGGAGTAGCGGGTCAGGAACAGGCCGGACGGGTCGGCCAGGCTGCTGATGCCGCCCTCGTGCATCTCGAAGCAGCCCACCTCGTCGGCCGCGCCGAAGCGGTTCTTCACGCCGCGCACCATGCGCAGCGAGGAGTGCTTGTCGCCCTCGAAGTGCAGCACCACGTCGACCAGGTGCTCCAGCACCCGGGGGCCGGCCACCTGGCCGTCCTTGGTGACGTGCCCGACCAGCACGGTGGCGATGCCGCGCTCCTTGGCGACCGCGACGAGGGCGGCGGTGACCGCGCGGACCTGGGTGACGCCGCCGGGCACGCCCTCGGTGCCGGTGGTCGAGATGGTCTGCACCGAGTCGAGCACCAGCAGGCCCGGCTTGACCGCGTCGAGGTGGCCGAGCACCGCCGACAGGTCGCTCTCGGCGGCCAGGTAGAGCTGGTCGTGCAGGGCGCCCATCCGCTCGGCGCGCAGCCGCACCTGGCTGACCGACTCCTCGCCGCTGACCACCAGCGACGGGCTGCCGGCCCCGGCCGCCCACTGCTGGGCCACGTCGAGCAGCAGCGTCGACTTGCCCACGCCGGGCTCACCGGCGAGCAGCACCACCGCGCCGGGGACCAGCCCGCCGCCGAGCACCCGGTCGAGCTCGCTCACGCCGGTGGGACGCGCACGGGCGGGCGCGGCGCTGATCGTGGCGATCGGCCGGGCCGGCTCGGCCGGCATCCGCGAGCTGACCACCCGGCCGGAGACCATCGGGCCGGTGACGGTGCACTCGACCACCGAGCCCCATTCGCCGCACTCGGGGCACCGGCCCACCCACTTCGGGGGCTGGTGGCCGCAGGCGTCGCACTCGTAGGCCGGTCGGGGTTCGCGGGTCGCGGCGCGACCGCGGCCGGCGCCGGCACGGGAGGGGGTCGATCGGGGCGAGGTCACCACCGGACGCTAACCGGTCCGTACGACGAAAGCCCACCCGAAACGGCGACACCGCCGGCGTGGCGCTGGCCCACGGCGGCGGTGCCGACGGAAGGAGGGAGAGGTCAGTGGCCGCCCTCGGCGCCGCCGTCCTCACCGGCGTGCTCACGCGGGTTCACGATCTTCGACGGCGTGGCCTCCGCGGTCAGCGGGATGCCGATCGGCGCCGGGGTCTTGACGACCCTGCCGTCGCCGAAGTCGAAGGTCAGGTTGACCTGCTGGCCGACGAGCACCTTCTCGTTCAGGCCGACGAGCTGGAGGAACCGCGGGTTGCCGGCGTTGAGCTGGGCGTAGCTGAGCGCCGGGATCTCGATCCGGGCCGGCTGACCGGCGGGCGCGGACTCGCTCTCGCTCGGCGACGGGCTGGCCGACGGCGACCCGGTCACCTCCAGCGACTGGCTCGGCGACGCGCTCGGGTCGGACGCGGTCGGCGAGGTGGTGACCGGCTCGGTGGGCGAACCCGTCGGGGTGGCCGCGCCGCTCTCGCCCGCGCCGGAACCGGTGAGCACGATCTCCCGCGCGCTGTCGGTCGTGACCGTCACGGTCACCGGCTTCTCGCTGTCGTTGTAGATCACCACGTTGACCGGCGCGTTCGACCCGGCCTCGTAGCCCTTCGGGCCCGGGAACTGCACGTAGAGCCCGCGCACCTTGAAGAGGTTGTCGGAGGTCTGGACGTTGACGCCCTGTACCGACGGGATCTTGTTGGCGGTCTCGGAAATCTGCCCGGCGCCGCACCCGGACAGCAGCAGGCTCGCCGCCGCCGCCGTGCCGGCCAGCAGCAGGGCCGGCCCCCGGGAACCCCTGATCGAGCGCGTCACGTCGGTCCTCCTCGTCACGATCCCCGCCCGGTCGACCACCGGGCACGGGGTGGCCATACCCGCGCAGACCGCGCTCCAGGGTAGTTGGAGCTGATCGAGGCCCGCACGCGGACCCGGCAATACCACCTCGGGAGGGACCGCTCAGACCACCCGGCCGCTCGTCACCAGCAGCACCACATCGATCAGCGCCACCACCAGCACCGCCCGGAAGGCGGTCGCCGAGCGTCCGGCGGCCGCGCGTCCCGCGTACCAGCCGACCGCCGGCACGGCCACGGCGGCGGCGACCGCCGACAGGCCGGCCCACGACGGCGGCCCGGGCGGGCCGAGGACCAGCGCGACGGTGGCCGCGAGCAGCAGCCCGGCGGCGGCCAGCCGGCTGCCCACCGGCCCGAGCCGGTGCGGCAGGCCGTGCACCCCGGTCCGGGCGTCGTCGGCCAGGTCCGGCAGCACGTTCGCGAAGTGCGCGCCGGCGCCGAGCAGCGCGGCGGCGGCCACCAGCCACGCCGGGGGCATCGGCGAGCCGGGCAGCGCCAGCACCACGAACGCGGGCAGCGCGCCGAACGAGACCGCGTAGGGCAGCACCGACACCGGCGTCGACTTCAGCGGCCGGTTGTAGAGCAGCGCGGAGACCAGGCCCAGCGTGGCGCAGCCCGCCGCGGCCGGGCCGCCGGCCAGCGCGAGCACCGGCACGGCGACGGCGGCCACCGCGGTGGCCGCGGCCAGCGCCGGCCGGGCGACCTCGCCGGTGGTCACCGGTTTGTCGGTACGCCCCACCGCGGCGTCCCGGTCGGCGTCGATGAGATCGTTGCTCCACCCGACGGCGAGCTGGCTGGCCAGCACCGTCAACGCCACCGCGGCGACACCCGCCGCGGAGTGCCCGGCACCGGCGGCGAGCAGCGCGGCGACCACTGTGACCGCCGCCGCGGGCTCCGGATGGCTCGCCCTGACCAGCCCTAACACCCGCGTCGACATAAGAGAAGTCTGGTCGTTACCGGTCAGTCGTGCCACGCTCGACGCATGCCCGACGCGTCGCCGGTGTCCACTCCGTACCGGGTGCTGCCGCCGAACGACCCCCGGCAGTACGACGACCTGGCCGGCGAGTGGTGGCGGCCGGACGGCGCGTTCGCGATGCTGCACTGGCTGGCCCGGGCCCGGGCGGCGCTGGTACCGGCGGCGTCCACGCCGGACGATCTGCTCGTCGACCTGGGCTGCGGCGCCGGGCTGCTGGCGCCGCACCTGGCCGGCAAGGGCTACCACCACGTCGGGGTGGACCTGACCCGCTCCGCGCTCGACCAGGCCGCCGCGCACGGCGTGACGGTGGTCCGGGCCGACGCCACGGCGGTGCCGCTGGCCGACGGCTGCGCGGCGGTGGTCTCCGCCGGTGAGCTGCTGGAACACGTACCGGACTGGCGGCGGGCGGTAGCCGAGGCGTGCCGGCTGCTGCGCCCGGGTGGCCTGCTGGTGCTGGACACGCTCAACGACACGTTGCTGGCGCGGCTCGTCGCCGTGGAACTGGGCGAACGGCTGCCCACGGTGCCGCGCGGCATCCACGATCCGCGGTTGTTCGTCGACGCCCGCGCACTGGTCGCCGAGTGCGCCCGGCACGGCGTGTCGCTGACGGTGCGCGGGGTCCGCCCGCAGTTGGGCGGCACGCTTGCCTGGCTGCTGCGCCGTATGCGCGGCGGCGCCGACCGTCCGGGCAGGACCGAACCGCGCATCGTGCCGACCCGGTCGACAGCGGTGCTGTACCAGGGCTGGGGGCGCCGGGGCGGGTAGCCGGGGCCGCCCGGGGTAAAGGACGCCGAGAAGGGGGCGACATGACTGTGCACGCGCTGGAGGCGGCCCGCCGGTTGGCGCCGCGACTGGCCGCCCGCGCGGCCGAGCACGACCGCGACGGCTCGTTCCCCGTGGACGACTTCGCGGACCTGCGGGAAGCAGGGCTGTTCGGCCTGATGGTGCCCCCCGAGCTGGGCGGTACGGGCGCGAGTTTCGCCGAGTACGCCGCCGTCGCCACCGAACTGGCCCGGGGCAACGGCGCCACAGCGCTGGTGTTCAACATGCACGCCTCGGTCACCGGGGCGCTGGGCGCGGTCACCGAGGAACTGGCCGAGGCGCTCGGCGTACCGGACGAGGCCCTGGCGGCGCGGGACCGGCTGCTGCGCGCGGCTGCGGACGGCGCCTGGTACGCGGTGGCGATGAGCGAACGTGGCGCCGGCGCCCGGTTGTCGCAGCTCAGCACCGTCTACGAGCCGGTCGGCGGCGGCTGGCACATCAAGGGCAGCAAGACGTTCTGCTCCGGCGCCGGGCACCCGGACGGCTACCTGGTGGCCGCCCGCAGCGCCGCCGACCAGTCCGTGGTGTCGCAGTTCCTGATCCCGGCCGGGGACGGGATCACCGTCGAGCCCACCTGGGACTCGCTCGGCATGCGGGCCACCTCCTCGCACGACGTGCACCTGGACGTGACGGTCCCGGCCGACCGGCTGCTCGGCGGCGTCGAAGGGCTGGCCCTGGTCGTCGCCCAGCTCATGCCGCACTGGCTGGTGGCGAGCTACGCGGCGGTCTACGTCGGCGTGGCCCGGGCCGCCGTCGACGCGGCGGCCGAGCACCTCAACGCCCGCAACCTCGCCGGGCTGCCCGCGGTGCGGGCCCGCCTGGGCCGGGCCGACGCGGCCACCGCCGCCGCCGAACTGGTGGTCGCCGAGGCGGCCCGCCGGGTCGACGAGGCGCCCGGCGACGCCGAGACGAACCGCTGGGTGTGGCGGGCCAAGCTGCTGGCGGGCACCACCGCCGCCGAGGTCGCGGCCTCCATGCTGGAGGCGGCTGGTACGTCGGCGACCCGGCGCGGGCATCCGCTGGAGCGGCTCTACCGGGACGCCCGCTGCGGCTCGCTGCATCCGGCCACGTCCGACGTGTGCGCCGACTGGCTCGGCATCGCCGCGCTGGGCGGCGACCCGGACCGGGACAGCGCGCTCCCTCGTTGGTGACCAGGGTTGGTGCGAGAGATGAGGGAGGGGTGGGGGACGTGGGCATGCCGGTGATAGCGGGTCTGGGTACGGCGCAACCGCCGGCCGCGATGCAGGACGAACTGTGGACGGGCTTCTTCGCGAAGCACTTCCAGGGGAACACCAGGGCGCTGGCCGAGCGGATCTTCGCGAACTCGGGCGTCACCCGGCGGCAGGCGGCGGTCAACCCGCTGCTGGAGGACGTCTCGGAGTGGCCGACCGAGCGCCGGATGCGCCGCTACCAGGTCGAGGCGCTGCCGCTGGGCAAGGAGGCGGTCAGCCGGGCACTCACCGCCGCCGGCCTGGACGCCTCCGACGTCGGGCTGTTCATCGTCTGCTCCTGCACCGGGTACGCCACCCCGGGGCTGGACATCCTGCTCGCCCGGGACCTGGGCATGTCCCCGAGCACCCAGCGCATGTTCGTCGGGCACATGGGCTGCTACGCGGCCCTGCCCGGGCTGGGCGCGGCGAGCGACTTCGTCACCGCCCGCGGGCGGCCCGCGCTGCTGCTCTGTGCGGAGCTGACCAGCCTGCACATCCAGCCGCCGGGTGCCCGGGTGGACACCCAGCAGATCGTCTCCCACGCGCTGTTCTCGGACGCCGCGGTCGCCGCCGTGGTCGTCCCCGGCGGCCGGGGGTACGCGCTGCGTGAGGTCACCTCGGTCACCGACACCTCCACCGCGGACCACATGACCTGGGACGTCACCGACACCGGTTTCCGGATGGGGCTGTCGCCGAAGGTGCCGCAGGTCCTGTCCCGGCACGTGCAAAAACTGGTCGACGACCTGCTGGCGCGGCACGGGTGCGAGCGCTCCGACGTGGACGGCTGGGCGGTGCACCCGGGCGGGCCGCGGATCCTCAACGTGGTGGAGCGTGAGCTGGCCCTGCCGCCGGATGGCCTCGCCGCGTCCCGGGGGACGCTCGCCGAGCACGGCAACTGCTCGTCCCCGACCGTGCTGCTGATCCTGGACCGGCTGTGGCGTACGGAGCCGTCGCCGCCGCGCTGGGTGGTGATGCTCGCGTTCGGACCGGGCCTGACGCTCTACGCGGTGCTGCTGGAACGGGTGGGCTGACGGCTCGCCCCGCCCGGGCCGCGCGGATACGCTGCCGTCATGGCCTCCGACGAGCGGGACGGGCGGGTACCGCTGACCGTCCTGACCGTTCTGGCACTGGTGGCCGGCGCGGCCTGGTGGCGGGCGGCGGCACCGGAGCCGGGTGCGGCCACTGCCGTGCCGGCGCCGCCCGCGAGCGCCGAACCCACCGCCCGCACCTGGCGGGTCGACCCGTCGACAGGCGACGCCTGGCCGGCACGACCGGGGCGCGACCCGACGCCCAGGGCACTCCGTGGGCCGGCCACGGCACCGGACCGGTCGGTGGTGCTCCGGGTCGAGGAGGACGGCACCTCGCATGTGCTCCAGGTGTCGCACGTGGTGTGGCGGGAGACGTCCGACCTGACGCCGGACGGGCCGCCCGTCGTGCGGCAGGTGAACCCCTCGCGGGGCGACGACTACCGGCTGACGGTGAGCTGCTCCGGGGACGGGGCGGTCGCCGTGCAGCTCTCCGGTACCGGGTCCGGTGACGCGCGTCGGTTCCTCCGGTGCGGCGGGCGGCTGGAGCTGCCCTTGCTGGGCGGCACCGGCGCGCCGGTGCTGGTGCGGTTCACCGGAGTACGCGGCCGGGCCGAGCTGGACGCCCGGCTCGAAGCGCTCTACTGACCGCCGTCGCGCCGGCCGTCAGTTGCCCAGCCGGGCCAGGTCGGCGCCGTAGTCCGACAGCGGGCCCAGCTCCGGCACCACCCGGATCAGCGAGCCCTGCCGGTCCACGAGCAGCGCGGCGGCGGTGCCGGGATGGGCGGACAGGTGCAGGTAGGAGCGCAGGCCGCCGGCCGGGTCGCCGAGCGGGCGTACCCCGGGGACGCTCGCGGGTCCGGCGCTGCGGCCCTCGGTCACGGTGACCACCGTGACGCCGGGCGGCGCGGCGCGCGCCGCGGTGCCGACCTGCTCGGCGCAGGCGCAGGCGTCGACGAGGATGATCATGGCGGGCAGCAGGCTGCGCAGCGGTACCGGTGTGTCGTCGGCGCCGACCAGGTCCAGCGCGGGCAGTGGGCCGACCGGTTGCGGCGCGGTGGTGGAGCGGGGGAGCACCGTCGGCGCGCCGGACCGCGTGGTGGTACGCGGCCAGGTGACGGCGGCCAGCCCGGCGAGTGTGACGAGCACCGACACGAGCAGGATCAGCACCGGCAGCCCGAGGCGGGCCGGAACGGTACGCCGGCCGGAGCCCTGCCGCGCGCGGCGCAACTCCCGGCGGACCTGCCGGGCCTCGTCGGCGAGCGCCGAGGCGTCGTCCGGGACGACCACCCGGCCCCACTCCGGAGGCAGGCCGGGCAGCCCGTCCGGCGGCCCCTGGCCGTCAGCGTCAGGCACGCCCATCGGACCCCCAGGAACGTCTCGGTGAGCGGACGTCACGTCCCTCACCAGCGTCCCGCACCGACCGCCGTAACGCCACACCTGGGCGCGGACGGAGTTGCGGAGCTACCATGGAAGGAGCGCATTGCCCTAGATCTGGACGCTCCCGTCACCCCTTACCGGGTTGTCACGTGTTCCTCACGGAGCGTGTCGAAAGCATCGGTTTGACCGCCTGTCAAGCTGAAGAAATACCTCTCACAGGGCCCCTGAGCTGCGCCAACGATCAGGACAGCGGTGAGACATCGGTGCCTGAGCGTGTTACCCTAGACACAGCGAAAGGGGTTTCGAACCTATGGTTTTCAGTGTCGGCGAGACCGTTGTTTACCCCCACCACGGGGCCGCACTCATCGAGGCAATCGAGACTCGGGTCATCAAGGGCGAGCCCAGGGAATACCTCGTCCTGAGGGTCGCACAGGGTGACCTGACGGTCCGGGTGCCCGCCGAGAACGCCGAGATCGTGGGTGTGCGCGAGGTGGTCGGCGAAGAGGGCCTGGGCAAGGTCTTCGACGTGCTCCGTGCACCGCACACCGAGGAGCCGACCAACTGGTCGCGGCGTTACAAGGCGAATCTGGAGAAGCTGGCCTCCGGAAACCCGCTGAAGGTGGCCGAGGTCGTCCGCGACCTGTGGCGCCGGGAGCGGGAGCGGGGCCTGTCGGCGGGCGAGAAGCGGATGCTCGCCAAGGCTCGTGACATCCTCGTCGGCGAGGTCGCGCTGGCGGAGAAGAGCACCAAGGACGAGGCCGAGACGCTGCTCGACAAGGTGCTGACCGAGGCCTGATCCACGCCTCTGCCTCTACCCACCCCGCAGCGAACGAATCCGAGGACCGCGACGTGACCGCGCAGCTCAATCCGCGCGGTGACGTCGCGGTCCTCGTTCCTGCGGCAGGTGCCGGGGTACGCCTCGGACCCGGCGCCCCGAAGGCACTCCGGCTGCTCGCCGGTGAGCCGCTGCTGGTGCACGCGGTCCGCCGGATCGCCGCCGCACCCTCCGTGCACACGATCGTGGTGGCCGCACCGGCGACCGAGGTCGAGGCGGTACGCGCGATGCTCGCCCCCGTGGCCCCGGTGACTGTGGTGCCCGGTGGCGCCGAACGCCAGGAGTCGGTGGCGGCGGCCCTCGCCGCGGTTCCCGCCGGTCCGGAGATCGTCCTCGTGCACGACGCGGCCCGCGCACTCACCCCGCCCCACCTGGTCGAGTCGGTGGCCGCGGCGGTCCGCGACGGGCACGACGCGGTGATCCCGGTACTGCCGGTGGTCGACACGATCAAGGAGGTCGACGCGACCGAGCGGGTGCTCGGGACCGTCGACAGGTCCGCGTTGCGGGCGGTGCAGACGCCGCAGGGCTTCCGCCGGTCGGTGCTGACCGCGGCCCACCGGTCGGCGGGTGACGCGCTGACCGACGACGCCGGCCTGGTCGAGAAGCAGGGGATCCCGGTGACCTGCGTGCCCGGCTCCGAGCTGGCCCTGAAGATCACCCGCCCGTTCGACATGGCCCTGGCCGAACACCTCCTGACCACAGGCGCCTGACGCCGCCCGCCCGCGGTCCCGTTCGCGGCTTCGAGATCTTGGTACGAACTGGCCCCCATAGGGGCCGTTTCCTACCAAGATTTACTCGTATCCCGGGGTCTGGAACGTGGATCCCACTTTTCGGTCGATGGTTGACCGGTGCGCTGGGGCGCGCCCGTGTTCGAGAGCTGGGCGGCGTCGGGCAGAGCGACGCTCCACTCGTACAGCCCACAGGCTTGCTTCATGGCCACGGCGGTAGCCAGCTGGAGACGTGCGATCTTCTGCCGCGCCGACCGTAAGAAGGAGCCCCAGGCGCTTGCACGAGGCAGAGGCGACACCGGGGCGTACGGCAACCGAAGCCAACCACAGCCCGGGCCGCAGTCAAGGCGCGACGCGTACCCTCTGGTCATGATCGTTCCTCGGGTGGCTGTCGGCACCGACGTGCACGCGTTCGCGGCCGGGCGGCCCTGCTGGGTCGCGGGTCTGCACTGGCCGGACCAGGACGGCCTGGCCGGGCACTCCGACGCCGACGTGGCGGCGCACGCCGCCTGCAACGCCCTGCTCTCCGCCGCCGGGCTCGGTGACCTGGGCGCGAACTTCGGCGTGGACCAGCCGGAATGGGCCGGCGCGTCCGGGGTGGCGCTGCTGACCGAGAGCGCGCGCCGGGTACGGACGGCGGGCTTCCAGATCGGCAACGTGTCGGTGCAGGTCGTCGGCAACCGTCCCAAGATCGGGCCGCGCCGGGAGGAGGCGCAGCGGGTGCTCTCCGAGGCGGTGGGCGCGCCGGTGACCGTCTCCGCGGCCACCACCGACGGGCTGGGCTTCACCGGGCGCGGGGAGGGGCTGGCCGGGATCGCGGTGGCCCTGGTCTACGAGGCTCCGGCCGGCTGACGCGGTGACCGGGGACGCCGGTCACCGCGTCCACCCGATCAGTCGACGTCGGTGCAGACGTTGTGGGTGGTGCCGTGGAGCATCGTGATGGTCTTGTCGTAGGTGGGGGAGAACTCCACCCGGAACCGGCCGTCGACGATCCACAGCCCCTTCGGCAGCGTGCCGGCGTTCTCCCGGAAGCCGAGCAGCACCGGCCCGGTCACGTACCAGGTCATGGAGCCGTCGGTGCGGTAGACGACGAGGGCGGTGCCGCTCGCGTCCGCCGTCGAGGTGGCGCCGGTCTCCAGGTTCGTCACCCGGTTGATCAGAGCGCCGGTGAACAACTCCCGCTTCGGCGCGCCGTCCGGGTATGTCTCGATCGTCAGCTTCCGCACCTCGTCCACGATCGGCTCGACCCGTACCGCGAACTCGCATCGCGCGCCGGCGGGCATCTCGAACGGCGCCTGGGGCGCCGGCTCCCAGGCACCCGGGGCGGGATGCCGCCCCGGCGCGGCGGACGCCGACCCCGGTAGGGCCGCGACCACCGCCACCACGACGCTCGCCACCGCGATACTCATCCTGAACCGCATGTTCCACTCCATCCCTCGCTGGTCCGGGCGGCGAGCATCGCCGGGCCCGCTCACCACCGGCTCACCGCGTCGAGCGGCGGGCGTCGCGCGGGCGGACCCGGCCGGCCGGGTTCCTCACCATGCGATCACCGCCGGGCGACAACCCCGGGCCGGTACCGGGTCGTCCTGTTCGGTATGGAGTTCCGCCTGCTCGGGCCGTTCGAGGCCCGCCACGACGGCCGGCCGGTCGAGGTCGGCAGCCGGCGCCAGGAGCGTTGCCTGCTCGGGGTGCTGCTGCTCGACGTGGGCCGGGTGGTGCCGACCGACCGCCTCATCGACCTGCTCTGGAACGGCCGGCCGCCGCCCACGGCCCGCAGCGCGGTGCAGACGTACATCGGGCGGCTGCGGGGCTCGCTCAACCCGTACGGGGTGCGGATCAGTACCCGGGGTGAGGGCTACGTGGTGGAGGAGGACGGGCACCGGGTCGACGTCGACGAGTTCGCCGACCTGGTACGGGCGGCCGGGCGGACCGCCGATCCCGCCGAGCGGGTGCGGTCGCTCGACCGGGCGCTCGCCCTGTGGCGCGGGCCGTTGCTCGACGACGCGGCGGACGACGAGCTGCGGGACCGGCTGCACGGCACGGTCGAGGAACTTCGCCTCGTCGCCGTGGAACTACGGGCCGAGGCGCAGCTCGCGCTGGGCCGGCACACAGGGGCCATCGCCGACCTGATGCCGCTGGCCGCCCAGCACCCGACGCGGGAACACCTCGTGGCGGTCCTGATGACCGCCCTGTACCGGGGCGACCGGCGGGCCGACGCGCTGCGCCTCTACCGCGCCACCCGGGACCTGCTCGCGGCCGACTTCGGCGTCGAGCCGGGGCCCCGGCTCCGGGAGGTGCAGCGCCGGGTGCTCGCGGGCGACGACCGGCTGGACCGGGCCGCCCGGCCGATGCACGAGATCCGGGTCGGCGACGAGAGCCTGCCGTGGAGCGTGGGCGGCCACCCGGCCCTGGACTTCTGCAACACGCTCGCCGGGTGGGGGCACGAGCCGCCGTTGCCCGGCGCCGAGTGGCTGCGCGGCTACCGCACCCTCGCCGTCTGGGCCGGCCATGTCGGGCTGGTGGACGAGGTTTCGACGAACCGCCTGCTGCACCTCGCGCGCCGTGACCCGGCAGCGGCGGAGGCGGTGCTCGACGAGGCCCGGACGCTCCGCGCCGCGCTCTACGCCGGCCTGGTCGACCCGGACGACGGCCCGGCCTTCGAGACCGTCGCGCGGGCCGCCGAGGCCGCCGCTCGTACGCTCGTCTTCCGGCGCGAGGCGGACGGACGCGGCAGGTGGTGGCCGGACCTGGCGGCCGGGCTGCGGCTGCCGGTGCACGCCGCCGCGTTCAGCGGCGCGCAGCTGCTCGCCGATCCGGCCCGGTTCACGGTGCGGGTCTGCCCGGACCGGCGGTGCGGGTGGCTGTTCCTGGACGAGAGCGGACTGCGCCGGTGGTGCAGCCTGGGGACGTGCGGCGGCCGGGCGGGCGCGTCCTGCCGGAGTGCCTGACGCCGGGCACCCTCGGCGCGCGGTGGGGCCGGGCGGATACGCTCGCCGGGATGCCGAGTGACGCCGCCCCCGACCAGTCCGCCGCCGACGGTTACCTGCAACGCGCCCACCTGCTCGCCGAGCTGGGACGCTACGACGAGGGAATCGGCGAACTCACCGCGCTGATCGCGACCGAGCCGGCGCACGTGCCAGCGTTGACCATGCTGGCCCGGATGCACCTGGCCGCCGGCCGCCCGGCCGAGGCGCTCGCCGCCACCGAGGCCGCCGTCGAGAAGGCGACCGCCGGTCCCGAGGCGGTACCGGCGCTCGTGGCGCGCGGGTTCGCCCTCCTCGACCTCGAACACTGGAAGCCCGCCGCGGCCACCGCCGACGAGATCCTGGCGCGTGCGCCGGGCGACGCGTACGCGCAGCGCAGTGCCGCCGCCATCCTCTCGGCGTCGCGCAACGGGCAGGCGGCGCTGGACGCGGCGTGGCGCGGGGTGGAGCTGGCCCCGGAGGAGCCGGAGGCGCACCTCGTGCTCGGCCTCGTCGCGGTGCGGTTGCAGCTGTTCGACCTGGCCGAGCGGGCCTACCGGGAGGCGCTGCGGCTGGACCCGGAGCTGGGCGACGCGGGGCAGGACGTGGGCGTGGCCCGGCTGGAACGCCGCCGGTACGCCGAGACGCTGGAACACCTGACCGCGCTGGCGGACCTGCCGGTGGCGCGCCCCGACCCGGTGCGGACCGTGGACGACGGCATCCGGCGGCTCCTGCTGTCGGTGGCCGGCTGGTCGCTGCTCGCGAGCGTGCTGGTCGCCGCGCTGGCCCCGGCCTCGTCCGGCGCGTCCCGGCTGTTCGCGGTGCTGGCGGTGGCCGGGACGGCGGTGCTGCTGCGTCGCCCGGCGACGTGGCGGCCCGGCCTGCGGGAAGCGATGTCACGCGGCCTGGTCGTGCCGGTCTACGCGGCCGCCGCCGCGGTGCTGCTGCTGCTCGTGTACGCGCTGGTCGGCGGCCCGTTGCCGCTGGTCGGGGCGATCACCGCGTCCGTGGTGGCCGGATTCACCGCGTTCGCTCGCCGGTGAGAGGGTAGGAGGACCGGAAACACCGGCTGAAGGAAGCGGGAACCAGTGCTCACCGTCAACGCCTACGCGGCGACGTCCGCGACCGAACCGCTCGCCCCGACCACCGTCGAGCGGCGCGATCTCGGACCGGACGACGTTCTCATCGACATCAAGTTCTCCGGCATCTGCCACTCCGACATCCACACCGCGCGCAGCGAGTGGGGCCCGACGCGCTACCCGATCGTGGTGGGTCACGAGATCGCGGGCGTGGTGCGCGAGGTCGGGTCCGCGGTCACCAAGTTCGCCGTCGGCGACCGCGTGGGCGTCGGCTGCCTGGTCGACTCCTGCCGGGAGTGCGACAACTGCCGTAAGGGGCTGGAGCAGTACTGCCTGAAGGGCAGCACCGGCACGTACGGCGGGGTGGGCCGGGACGGCAAGCCGACCCAGGGCGGCTACTCGCAGGCCATCGTGGTCACCGAGGACTTCGTGCTGCGCATCCCGGACGGCCTCGAGTTGGACGCCGCAGCGCCGCTGCTCTGCGCCGGCATCACCACGTACTCGCCGCTGCGGCACTGGAACGCCGGGCCGGGCCGGCGGGTGGCGGTGATCGGCATGGGCGGTCTCGGCCACATGGCCGTGAAGCTGGCCCACGCGATGGGCGCCGAGGTGACTGTGCTGTCCCAGTCGCTGAAGAAGCGGGAGGACGGGCTGCGGCTCGGCGCCGACCACTACTACGCGACAGCCGACGAGGACACGTTCACCGAACTGGCCGGCTCGTTCGACCTGATCATCAACACGGTGAGCGCGACCCTCGACATGGACGCGTACCTGCGGCTGCTCGCGGTGGACGGGACGCTGGTCAACGTGGGCGCGCCGGAGAAGCCGCTGTCGGTGCACGCGTTCTCGCTGATCCCGGCCCGGCGGTCGTTCGCCGGGTCGAGCATCGGCGGCATCGCCGAGACCCAGGAGATGCTCGACTTCTGCGCCGAGCACGGGCTGGGCGCCGAGATCGAGGTGATCGGAGCCGACAAGATCAACGATGCGTACGAGCGGGTGCTCGCGTCCGACGTGCGCTACCGCTTCGTCATCGACGCGTCCACGTTCTGACGACCGTGTGCGAAGGGGCCGCGTCCGTGCCGGGCGCGGCCCCTTCTCGCGTACATCAGGACTTGCGTGCCCAGGTCCAGGCGTAGCCGTCGTCCTCGCAGGCGGCGGCCGCGTCGCAGAGGTCCAGCGGGCGGAACGTGTCCACCATGACCGCCAGCTCGTCGAAGAACTCCGCCCCGATCGACCGCTCGGCCGCGCCCGGCTGCGGGCCGTGGGTGAAGCCGGACGGGTGCAGCGAGATCGAGCCCTGCTCGATGCCGGAGCCGCGCCGGGCCTCGTAGTTGCCGCCGGTGTAGAACAGCATCTCGTCGGAGTCGACGTTGTGGTGGTTGTACGGCACCGGGATGGCGGCCGGGTGGTAGTCCACCTTGCGCGGCACGAACGAGCAGATCACGAAGTTCGGGCCCTGGAACGTCTGGTGCACCGGCGGCGGCTGGTGGATCCGCCCGGTGATCGGCTCGAAGTCGTGGATGGAGAACGCCCACGGGTACATGTGCCCGTCCCAGCCGACCACGTCGAACGGGTGGTTGGCGTAGACGTACTTCGTCCACCCACGCCTGTGCCTGACCAGCACCTCCACCTCCTCGCCGTCGACGAGCAGCGGGGTGTCCGGTCCCCGGACGTCGCGCTCGCAGTAGGGCGCGTGCTCCAGGAACTGCCCGCGTACGGAGAGGTAGCGCTTGGGCGGCCCGATGTGGCCGGACGCCTCGACGGCGAGCAGCCGGGTCGGTTCGTCGCCGGTGGGTACGAGGCGGTGGATGGTCGAGGTGGGGATGACGACGTAGTCGCCGGCGACCGCGTCGAGCACGCCGAACGGCGACTCGACCCGCATCGACCCGGCCTCCAGGTAGAGGCAGTGGTCGCCGGTGGCGTCGCGGAACAGCGGCGACGGCCGGTCGGCGAGCACGTACGCGATCCGTACGTCGTCGTTGGCGAGCAGGTACTGCCGGCCGAGCACCGGGTCCGCGCCGGTGCCGTCGAGCTTGTGCGTGCGCAGGTGGCGCGGCTTGAGCGGCAGGTTCGGCACGCGGGTGACTGTGGGCGGGGCGTACTCCTCGGCGGCAAGGATCGCGGTCGGCGCGTACCGGTGGTAGAGCAGCGACGAGTCGGAGGAGAAGCCCTCCTGGCCGACCAGTTCCTCCGCGTAGAGCGTGCCGTCGGGCTGGCGGAACTGGGTGTGGCGCTTGCGCGGCACGTCGCCGACGCTGCGGTAGTACGGCATCTCGCCTCCCGATATGTCCCGTTCTCCGGCCGGTGGCGTCCGATAATCGGACGCTGTTGTCCGTTCCTCGTAGCGTCCCGTACATTCTTGTCTCGTGTCAACGCAGGTGCCCCGCCTCCTCTCCGGCCTGGTGGACGACGCCGCGGTCTTCCCGCCCGGCAACGCCCCGCTGCCCGACGCGGTGACCGCGCACCGCACCCACCGCACCGCCTGGTACGCGGACATGGTCGGCCCGCTGCTGCTGCCCGCCTCGGAGATCCAGCGCGGGTCGCTGAGCGGCCTGGTGGACCCGGCCGAGGGCCTGGTCATCGGGCTGATCGGCGACACCGGCCTGGATCAGCTCCCGCAGGCACTGGACGCGCTCGCGCCCGACGGGGTGACCGCCCGGCAGATCGAGGCGCCGGTCGCCAAGCGCGGCGAGGATCCGCAACCCGGGCTGTCCGAGCTGATGACGCTCGCCGGCCGGCTCGACGGCACCGCCGTGTACGCCGAGATCCCGCTGACCTTCGGCCTGATGGGCGCGCTCGACACGCTCGCCGAGGCACGCGCCGCCGGGCTGTCGGTGGCCGCCAAGTTCCGCACCGGCGGGCTCGCCGCCGAGCTGTTCCCCACCCCGGCCGAGCTGGCCGCGGTGATCTGCGCCTGCCGCGACCGGAAGCTGCCGTTCAAGCTCACCGCCGGGCTGCACCACGCGATCCGGCACCGCGACCCGGAGACCGGCTTCAACCACCACGGTTTCGTTAACGTGCTCGGCGCGACGCTCGCCGCCGTCGGGGGCGCAGAGGTGGACGGCGTGGCCGAGCTGCTCGCCGCCACCGACCCGGTACGCGTGGTCGAGCCGGCCCGGGCGCACCGCGACGCCGAGCGCCCGCTCTGGGTCGGGTACGGCTCGTGCAGCATCTCCGAACCACTTACCGATCTGATCCGGCTGGGGCTGGTGAACGGAGGCTACGAGGCATGAGCGAACGCACCGAGCGGAGCGAGGGCCGTGAGGGCATGCCCAGTAAGCACGGCATGACCTGGGTTCCGGGTGTGGCAGGGTCGCCGTACGGGGTGACGAACCTGCCGTACGGCGTGTTCCGGCACGGCGAGGGCGAGCCGCGCGTCGGCGTCCGCATCGGTGACTTCGCGCTGGACCTGGCCGGCGCGGAGGCCGCCGGTCTGGTGCTGGCCGGCGGTGCGCTGGGTGAGCCGGCGCTCAACGCCTTCATGGCGCTCGGCCGCCCGCAGTGGACGGCGGTCCGGCAGCGGGTCGTCGAGCTGCTCACCGAGCCGGAGCACCGGGCGGCGGTCGAGCCGCTGCTGGTGCCGCTGCGCGAGGTCGAGATGGCGCTGCCGTTCGAGGTGGCCGACTACGTCGACTTCTACTCCTCGGAGCACCACGCCTCGAACGTCGGGCAGATCTTCCGGCCCGGGCAGCCGCCGCTGCTGCCGAACTGGAAGCACGTGCCGATCGGCTACCACGGCCGGGCCGGCACCGTGGTCGTCTCCGGCACCCCGGTGATCCGCCCGACCGGTCAGCGGGCCAGCGCGCAGGGCCCGACCACCGGCGCCTCGGTCCGGCTGGACATCGAGGCCGAGGTGGGCTTCGTGGTGGGTGTGCCGAGCCGGCTCGGCGAGCGGGTGCCGGTGGCCGACTTCGCCGACCACGTCTTCGGCGTGGTGCTCGTCAACGACTGGTCCGCGCGGGACATCCAGGCGTGGGAGTACCAGCCGCTCGGACCGTTCCTCGGCAAGTCGTTCGCCACCTCCGTCGCGGCGTGGGTGACGCCGCTGGAGGCGCTGGCCGACGCGTTCGTACCCGCGCCCGACCAGGATCCGCCGGTGCAGGACTACCTGCGCGACACGCCGCACCTCGGGCTGGACCTGACGCTGTCGGTCGAGTGGAACGGCGAGCGGGTCGCCGAGCCGCCGTTCGCCGGCATGTACTGGACCCCGGCGCAGCAGCTCGCGCACCTCACCGTCAACGGCGCGTCGCTGCGTACCGGCGATCTCTATGCCTCCGGCACCGTCTCCGGTCCGGAGCGTGGCCAGGTCGGGTCGTTCCTGGAGCTGACCTGGGGCGGGTCCGAGCCGGTCAAGTTCGCCGACGGCAGCGAGCGGACGTTCCTGGAGGACGGCGACACGGTGACGATCACCGCCACCGCGCCCGGCCCGGACGGCACCACTGTCGCTTTGGGCGAGGTCACCGGGACGATCCTCCCGGCCCGCTGAGATCCGACCTTCCGAACCGGCCCCGGTCGCACCCGATGTGCGACCGGGGCCGTTTCCTTCGGCGTTGATCGCTGGGATCACCTACGCCCCGGCCGGTGGCTTCTCCCGAGAGCCGCCCGCGGTGCCGGGCCGGGCGTACCAGCGGAAGCCGAAACAGGAAGGATCGAGCATGACCGAGTTGACCGGTGCCGTCTGGCGCACCAGCAGCCGCTCGAACGATCAGGGTCTCTGCGTCGAGGTGGCGACGAACGTGGTCGCCGCGCACGGCGTGGTGGGCGTACGCGACTCGAAGGACCCGGACGGTCCGGCGCTCGCGGTGAGCCCGCCGGGCTGGGCCGCGTTCGTCACCGCGCTGCGGGGCGGCACGTTCGGAGGCTGACCGCTCGCGCACACACCGGTGCCCCGGCCGGGGCACCGGTGGTGGAAATGTCACCGGGAGGCTCCCCGTTTCCGGTCACGGCCCGTACCGTGTACGACACGGGAGGTGCCATGTCGACGGTG
Organism: Micromonospora sp. Mcm103; assembly: GCF_024519755.1. NCBI lineage: Bacteria > Bacillati > Actinomycetota > Actinomycetes > Micromonosporales > Micromonosporaceae > Micromonospora > Micromonospora sp. Mcm103. Next base: position 83,057 of record NZ_JALJRJ010000007.1, on the reverse strand, counting down.
ACGGTTTCCGCATTCATCGAAGCGCAGGACGCCGACCTGTGGCGACTGCTCACCGACCTCCCGGCCCGCGCCGACTGGCTCTCGGCGGTGGACGCGGTCGAGGTCGTCGGCACCGGCGGCTTCGGACCGGGCACCGTGTGGCGGGAGACCCGCGTCCGGCCGGACGGCGGCGCCGAGCCGGAGGAGTTCGAGGTGATCGAGGCGGTCGCGCCCGGCCGCCTGGTGCTCGGGTCGCGCGGCGCCGGCGCCGACTACCGGATCACCTGGACGCTGCGCACCGTCGAGCGGCGGCGGCGCGGCTGCACCGAGGTCACCGTCGAGCAGGAGGCGGTGCCGACCCGGGCGTACGGGCGGGTGCTGGCCCTGATCCTCGGTGGCCTGGCCGCCCGCGCGGTCGAGGGCGCGCTCCGGCGCGACCTGGCCGACCTGGCGCTGGCCGCCGGTTCCGACCGATCCACCGAGGCCGCCTGAGCCGACCCGGCCGCTCCCCGCACCCCGCCCGCACACGGCCGGTAGGGTGCCGGGGCGGAGGTGACGGATGGCGAAGGCCGCGAGGCGGCGGGCCGTGGTGGCGCTGGTGGCGGTGCTCGCCGTCGCGGCGTCGGTCGCCGTGGTCGTCCGGGTGCTGGCGCCCGCCGAGGTCGACACCCCGGCCCGGAAGCCGTACCCGGCGGCGCCCGCGCCGATCGCCGGGGTGCTCGCGCGGCTGCCCGTGGCGCCGCTCGTCGTGGACGGCCGCCTCCGCGTCTACGCGGGCGCCCGTCAGGTGTACGCGGACCAGCCGGTCACCGGGCGGCACCGGGTCACCCCGTTCTGGTCCTTCCGCCGCTGGCCGGCGACGCTGGTCGGCGTGCTCACCGAGGGGACCACGGTGGTCAGCCGCTGGTCCGACGGGAAGCTGGTGGCGCTCGATGCGCGTACCGGACGGGTGGCCTGGCAGGCCGACGGCCCGCATCCGGGGTCGGTGCCGGAGCCGCGACGCACCTTCGCCGCCACGGTCTGGGATCCGGCCGGGCTGCACGTGGCGCGCACTGCGGCCGGGCGGACCGTGCTGCTCGCGGCCGGTCCGGGCGGGCTCGGCGGCTACGACCTGGCCGACGGCCGCCGGCTCTGGCGCGCGGACGTGGGCAGGGGTTGCCGGTCCGACGTGGGCACCACCGCCAGCGGTGAGCTGGTCGGGGTGGACAGCTGCGACGGCCCGGCCGCGGTCGAGCTGCGGGACGCGGCGACCGGTACGGTGCGGACCCGCTGGCGGCCGCCGGACGCGCCGGAGCAACTCGTCGTCACGCCTGTCGGCTGCCCGCACGGGCACTCCGGTTGCCGAGGGCTGCGTACCGCCGGGCCGGACGGCGCGGGCAGCCGGGGCTGGCTGGTGACCGACCCGGGTGAGCCGGCCGCCGCGCCGGGCCTGGACCACCCGGACACGGTGCTGGACGGCGAGCGGGCGGTGGACACGTCCGGCCCGGTGGTGGTCGGGCGCTCGGCGCGGACCGGCGAGGAGCTGTGGCGCCGGGCGGACATCCATCCGGCCCGGGTGCTCGCGACCGAGCCGGGGCGGGTGCACCTGCTGACCGACCGGCGGGAACTGGTGACTGTCGACCCGCTCACCGGGACCACCCGGTCGAGTTTCGTGCTCGACCTGGGCCGGGACGGGATCGGTTGGCGGCCGGGCCGGGCGTACGCGGTGGACGGCTACGTCGCGGTGGAGCGGCTGCGGGAGAGCGCCGCTCCGGAGGACGACGACCAGGGCTACTTCCTGATGGCCGAACCGGTGCTGCTGGCAGTGACCTGATTCGGCGGGTCAAGCCTCAAATCGAACAAAAGCACCTATAGTCCTCTTGTCTGATCGGTCGGACGAAGACGCCCGGCGCCGGTCCGTAGGGGGTTGACGGACCGACGCCGGGCGCGCCCGGTCAGGCCAGCGCGGCCTCTGCGGCGGCCAGGAACGCGTCGTTCTCGGCCGGGGTGCCGATGGTGACCCGGACACCGTCGCCGGGGAACGGGCGGACGATCACGCCACGCGCCTCGCACGCCCGGCCGAACTCCACCGCCCGCTCGCCCAGCGGCAGCCAGACGAAGTTGGCCTGGCTCTCTGGCACGTCCGGGACGAACTTGCGCAGCGCCTCGGTGACCCGGTCCCGCTCGGCCACGACCAGCGCACAGCGCCGCTCCACCTCGTCGGCCTGCGCCAGCGCGGCCACCGCGCCGGCCTGGGCGGCCGTGCTGGTGGAGAACGGGGTGACCACCTTGCGCACGGCGGCGGCCACCTCCGGCGCCGCGACCAGCCAGCCGATCCGCAGACCGGCCAGGCCCCACGCCTTGGACAGCGTGCGCAGCACCGCCACGTTCGGCCGGTCCAGGTAGGTCAGGCCGTCCGGCACCTCGGGGTCGGTGACGAACTCCCGGTACGCCTCGTCGATCACCACGAGCACGTCGTCCGGCATCGCGTCGAGGAAGCGGTCCAGCTCGGCCCGGCGCACCGCCGTACCGGTGGGGTTGTTCGGGTTGCAGACCAGGACCATCCGGGTCCGGTCGGTCACCGCCGCCGCCATCGCGGAAAGGTCGTGGCCGTGGCCGGCGTCGTTCGGCACCCGCACGCTCGTCGCGCCGCTGGTCGCCGCGATGATCGGGTACGCCTCGAAGGAGCGCCACGAGTAGAGCAGCTCGTCACCGGGCAGGCAGGTGGCACGCACCAGGTGCTCGGCCAGCGCCACCGAACCGCAGCCGGTGGCGATCCGGTCGGCGTCCACGCCGTACCGCTCGGCGAGCGCCTGACGCAGCGCCACCACGCCCATGTCCGGGTAGCGGTGCGAACCGGCCACCGCCTCCGCGACCGCCTCCACCACGCCCGGCAGCGGGCCGTACGGCACCTCGTTGCTGGCCAGCTTGATCGCCTCGGCCAGCCCCAGCTCGCGGGCCAGGTCGGCCGGGCTGCGGCCGGGCACGTAGTTGGGCAGCGCGTCCAGGTCGGCGCGGGTGAGCCGCAGCGCGGGCTGCTGGCGTCCGGTCTCGGTCATGGGGTGTCTCCCGGGGTGTCGGCGCTCTCGGGCGGGGTGGTACGGGTGTCACGCTTGCGGGGGAGCTGGACCACCACCGTCTGCGCCCGCTTGTCGTGCAGGGCCTGGCGCAGCGGATGGTCGAACAGGGGTGAGACCGCGTCGATGAGCTGGAGCACCAGGCCCAGCCCGCAGCAGTACCAGAGCAGCGTCGGCAGGCCGAGCGTGCTCCAGCGCCGGGTGGCCCGGCCGAAGCCGAGCGGCTGGTCCGCCTCGACAGGCAGCGCGCGGATACCCATCAGCCGCTTGCCGAAGGTCTGGCCGCGTGCCGCCATCGACGGCACCTCGTACGCGTACCAGAGCGCGGTGGCGATCACCAGGATGGCGATCTGGAGGCCGCCGGCCTGGTCGTCGATCTGGGGCAGTCCCTCGGTGGACGTGTCACCGTTGAGCGCCCGGCGCACCGACTCACGCAGGTACGGGGACACCGCCTCGATGTAGCGCCAGACGAACCAGCCGTTGACCACGGCGTTGAGCAGGAACACCACGCCGAAGTCGATCAGGCGCGCGACCAGCCGGGCGCCGTACGACGCGAGCGGCAGCCCGTGCGGGCGCGGGATCGGCTGTGCGCCAGGCCAGTGCGGGTACGGCCAGCCCGGCGGCGGTCCCTGCATGCCCGGCCCGGCCTGTCCCGGCTGCCCGGGCTGGCCCGGCCACGGGTTCACCTGACCCGGCTGTCCCGGCCACGGGCCGCCCTGGCCGGGCTGGCCGGGCTGACCCGGCTGACCCGGCCACGGGCTCGGTCCGCCCGGGCCGCCCGGGCCGCCGGGCGTGCCGGACGTCGGGGTCGCGTCGGGGCGGCCGCCGGGGCCGGTGGCCTGCTGGCCGGCGGCGGGCGTCGCGGCGGCCGGCGCCGGCTCCGGTTCGGGGGGCGGCGGGCCGTCGGGCGGGGTGACGTCGACCGGGATCGGCGCGCCGATCCAGCCCTCGCCGTCCCACCACCTGCGGGTCTCCGTGTCGGCGGGGTCGACGTACCAGCCAGGTTCCAAACTCACGGGCCAACCTTAACGACGACCGTTCCGGCGAACTTGTCGTGGAGGCACTGCTGCCAGGGCTTGTCCCACAGTTGCCAGAAACCGTCGAGGTAGCTGAGGAACGGCACGAACATCCCGCCGGCGAACTCGACGACCCAGCGCTTGCCGAGCATCCCCCGGCTCAGCGCGGCGTCCGGCTGCAGCGGCACGATCCGCAGCTTCATCACCTTCTTGCCCAGCGTCTGCCCGGTCCGGCGGGCGTACTCGACGTGGTAGACCCAGTAGAAGGCGAGCATCAGCAGCAGGACCCCGAGCTCGGCGGCGAACAACGGCAGGAGCACGCCCGTCCAGAGCTCGGCCGGGTCGGGGCCGTTCGGCCCGGCCTGCTCGATCTCGTCGATCATCCGGACGAAGACGAGGAAGAAGACCGGCAGGAACAGTGCCATCGTCACCGCCATGGCGACTGCGGTGTCGATCAGGTAGGCGAGCAGCCGGTCACCGAAGCTCGCCAGCGGCTGCCCGTTCGGCGCCACCGGAGGCGGGAGGGGCGCCGGGGCGTACCCGGGCGGGGGGTACCCGGGCGGTGGGTAGCCGGGCGGGCCGGCGTACCCCGGGGGAACGTGCTGCGCGGGCACCGCCGGTCCGCCGGGCGGCGCGAAGCCGCCGCCCGCGGGTGGAGGACCGGCGGGCGGCGGCGTCGGGTTCGGAGGAGGCTGGGTCACGCGGACAGTGTTACAGGTTCCCGCGCTTCTCCTGCTCGCGCTCGATCGCCTCGAACAGGGCCTTGAAGTTGCCCTTGCCGAAGCCGAGCGAGCCGTGCCGCTCGATCAGCTCGAAGAAGACGGTGGGGCGGTCCTGCACCGGCTTGGTGAAGATCTGGAGCAGGTAGCCGTCCTCGTCCCGGTCGACCAGGATCTTGCGGGACTGAAGCTCCTCGATCGGCACCCGGACGTTGCCGATGCGGGCGCGCAGCTCCGGGTCCTCGTAGTACGAGTCCGGGGTGTCCAGGAACTCGACGCCCGCCGCGCGCATGGCGTCCACGCTGGCCAGGATGTCGTTCGTGGCGACGGCGATGTGCTGGGCGCCGGGGCCCTGGTAGAACTCCAGGTACTCGTCGATCTGCGACTTCTTGCGGGCCACGGCCGGCTCGTTGAGCGGGAACTTCACCTTGCGGGTGCCGTTGGCGACGACCTTGCTCATCAGCGCCGAGTAGTCGGTGGCGATGTCGTCGCCGATGAACTCCGCCATGTTCGAGAAGCCCATGACGCGCTTGTAGAACTCGACCCACTCGTCCATCCGGCCCAGCTCCACGTTGCCGACCACGTGGTCGACGGCCTGGAAGAACCGCTTCGGCTGGAGGCCGGCGTCGATCATCGGCTGGCGGTCCACGATCGGGCCGCGAGCGACGAAGCCGGGCAGGAACGGGCCGGTGTAGCGGGACCTGTCGACAAGGCTGTGCCGGGTGTCGCCGTACGCGGCGATGGACGCCATCCGCACGGTGCCGTGCTCGTCGCTGACGTCGTGCGGCTCGACCAGGCCGGTCGCGCCCTGCGCCACGGCGTGCGCGTACGCGGCGTCCACGTCCGGCACCTCCAGCGCGATGTCGGAGACGCCGTCGCTGTGCTTCGCCACGTGCTCGGCGCCGTCGGCGTCCGGGCGGACCGCGCCGGTCAGCACGAAGCGGGCCGAACCGCTGGTGAGCACGTACTGCGCGTGATCGCGGTAGCCCTGCTCCGGCCCCCGGTACGCCACGCAGGTCATGCCGAACGCGGTGGAGTAGTAGTGCGCCGCCTGCTTGGCGTTCCCTACCAGGAAGTGGACGTGGTCCATGCCCTTGACCGGGAACGGGTCGCGGGTGATGTCGTGGTCGACTGCGCCGACGAGAGCGTCGACGTCGACCTCCTCGGTCGACTGGGGTCGGTCGATCGCCTGGGTCATGGTGGCCTCCCTCGCGTACCGGCCGGCCTCGGGGGCCGCCGTGGATGTGCTCTTCCGGCGAGGATCTACGGACCGCGGTGAGTTGGGCAACAGTTGACGTAATTCCTGGTCAGGTTGTGCATTCGGTACCGTCGGACACCATGAACACTGGTCAGGATGTACAGCTCGACGAGCTCGACGCGCGCTTGATCGAACTGCTCGCGGAGGAGCCCCGGATCGGCGTGCTGGAGTGCTCCCGGCGCCTCGGCGTCGCCCGCGGCACGGTCCAGGCCCGGCTCGACAAGCTCGTCGACCGGGGCGTGGTGACCGGGTTCGGGCCGGACATCACCCCCGCCGCGATCGGGTTCGGGGTGACCAGCTTCGTCACCCTGGAGATCAGCCAGCGGCACGGCCACGACCAGGTCACCGCGCACCTGGCCGCGATCCCCGAGGTGCTGGAGGCGCACACCATCACCGGCTCCAGCGACCTGCTCTGCCGCATCGTCGCCCGGTCGAACACCGACCTCCAGCGGGTCATCGACCAGATCGTCGCCTCGGAGGGCATCCGGCGCGCGTCCACCATCATCGCGCTGGCCGAACAGATCCCGTACCGCACGCTGCCGCTGGTCCGCTCCGCCGCCCGCGGCGGCCCTTAACACCCCGGGCCACTCAAGAAGCGCCGCGACACGCACCGCACGCGGCCCGGGGGACCGGTGATCGTCGCTACCGTGTGCGGTGTGAAGGGCCTAGGGGTACGCGGCTGGTTGCTGCTCGGGCTCGTCACCGTGGTCATACTCGCCGCGACAGGTGTCTGGAACCCGTTCCCGGCGCTGTGGGACTGGGTCGACCGGAGCAAGCCGATCAGCGAGCCCGACGTGGTCTGGCAGCAGCGCGTCGGCGGCACGCCGCGCAGCGTCACCATCGCCGGCGACACCGTGATCGTCGAGCAGCGCACCCGCATCGAGGCGCGCAACCTCGCCGACGGCGGCCAGCTGTGGGAACGCAAGGCCGACTGGTCGGCGGTCGCGGGCAGCGGCCGGGAGTCGGTCGTCGCCGTGGGCAAGCTGCTCGACAAGGGGTACGAGGTGCTCGACCCGGTCAGCGGCGTGACCCGGCGCCGCGACGATCGCGCGATCGCCGTCTGGACCTACCGGAACCTGCTGCTCGACGCGTACTGCGTGCAGGCCACCGACTGCACACTGCGCGCCTGGGACCCGCGCGGCACCGCTCCGCTGTGGAGCGCGTTCCTGCCCGGCGTGCACAGCGGCGTGCTCGCCGACAACCCGGAACTCCTCGGCACCCGGCGGCTCGGCGCCACCCGGATCGACGGCGGAGTGGCCGGGCCGGAGTCCGTCCCGCCGCTGCTCGGCTTCCCGGTCGACGGGCGGGTGCACGTGGTGGACACCGCCACCGGCCGGGTGCTCCAGAACGTCCAGCCCGGCCGGGAGGAGCGGCTCGCCGTGGTCGGCGGCCGGCTGCTGCGGATCGAGGCCACCTCCCGCGACGGGAGCTGCTACTACGCGGTCACCGCCGTGGACCCGGCCACCGGTCAGCAGGTGTGGCGGCGTACCGGGATCAACCTGCGCACCGCCGACTACGCCGGCTGCGTGCAGCGGGAGGACCCGCAGGGTGGACGCAACGTCCTCATCGGGGTCGCCCCGGACGGCCGTGAGGCGGTGCTCGACGGGTACGACGGCCGGCTGCTCCAGGTCGGCGCGGACGGCGAGAAGCTGCTCGCCGTGGACGACCGCTACGCCGTGGTGCGCAGCGCCGACAAGGGTTCGCTGCTGGGCCGGGAGCTGTCGGCCGACCGGACCCGCTGGACCCGCCCGGCGGGCGGCAAGAGCGGCGCGGCGCTCACCCCGTACGCGGCGGTGATCAGCGAGGAGAAGCCGTCCCGGCTGATCGCGGTCGGGCCCCGGGACGGCCGGGTGCTGGTCGAGCTGCGCACCTCCGCGAACGCGCTGGCGGTCGGCCCGAACGGCATGATCATCGGCGAGGGGCGGGAGATCGGGTACGTCCGCTGGGGCGCCGGCACGTCCGAGGCGCCGGGGCCGGACCAGGACGGCGCGCCGGTGGCGCCCGACCCGGGAGGCAGCTGGCGCCCGCCGAGCGACCAGGGAAGTTGCGGACCGAAACGGGAACTCTGCGCCGACGGCAAGTGACAGCGGGTGAGAGGGTCGTCCCAGGACCGACCTGCGGGTGCCACCGATCGACGGCTCTGCCCTAGGCTTTTCGGTCATGAGCAGTGCCGCCGCCTTCTCGTACGCACCCCTGCTGCCGACCGGTCCCGACCAGACCGAATACCGCCTGGTCACCGACGAGGGCGTGGACGTCGTCAACGGCCCCGGAGGCCGCCGGTTCCTCACCGTGGATCCGGGCGCGCTGACCGCGCTGACGGCCGAGGCGATGCACGACATCGCCCACTTCCTGCGCCCGGCCCACCTGGCTCAGCTCCGCGCGATCATCGACGACCCGGCGGCCTCGCCGAACGACCGCTTCGTCGCGCTCGACCTGCTGCGCAACGCCAACATCGCGGCCGGCGGTGTGCTGCCGATGTGCCAGGACACCGGCACCGCGATCGTGATGGGCAAGCGCGGCCGGCACGTGCTCACCGACGGCACCGACGCGGAGGCGATCTCGCGCGGCGTCTACCAGGCGTACACCCGGCTCAACCTGCGCTACTCGCAGCTCGCCCCGCTGACCATGTGGGACGAGCGGAACACCGGCAGCAACCTGCCCGCCCAGGTGGAGCTGTACGCCGAAGACCCGGACGGCCACGCCGACGCGTACAAGTTCCTGTTCATGGCCAAGGGGGGCGGCTCGGCCAACAAGTCCTACCTCTACCAGGAGACCAAGGCGCTGCTGAACCCCACGCGGATGATGCAGTTCCTGGAGGAGAAGCTGCGGCTCATCGGCACCGCGGCCTGCCCGCCCTACCACCTGGCGATCGTCATCGGCGGCACCTCCGCGGAGTACGCGCTGAAGACCGCGAAGTACGCCTCCGCGAAGTACCTCGACGCGCTGCCCACCGAGGGCTCGATGAGCGCGCACGGCTTCCGTGACCTCGAGCTGGAGGCCGAGGTGCTGGAGCTGACCCGCAACTTCGGCATCGGCGCGCAGTTCGGCGGGCGCTACTTCTGCCACGACGTACGGGTGGTCCGGCTGCCCCGGCACGGCGCCTCCTGCCCGGTGGCGATCGCGGTCTCCTGCTCGGCCGACCGGCAGGCGGTGGCGAAGATCACCCCGTCGGGCGTCTGGCTGGAACGACTCGAGACCGACCCGGCGCGTTACCTGCCCGACGTGACCGACGAGACGCTGGAGACCGAGGAGGTCGTCCGCGTCGACCTGAACCGGCCGATGGACGAGATCCGCGCGGAGCTGTCGAAGTACCCGGTGAAGACCCGGCTGTCGCTGACCGGCCCGCTGGTCGTGGCCCGGGACATCGCACACGCGAAGATCGCCGAGCGGCTGGACGCGGGCGAGCCGATGCCGCAATATCTGCGCGACCACGCGGTCTACTACGCCGGGCCGGCCAAGACCCCCGAGGGCTACGCCTCCGGCTCGTTCGGCCCCACCACGGCGGGCCGGATGGACGCGTACGTGGAGAAGTTCCAGGCGGCCGGCGGCTCGATGGTGATGCTGGCGAAGGGCAACCGGTCCGCCCAGGTCACCCGCTCCTGCCAGGCCCACGGCGGGTTCTACCTCGGCTCGATCGGCGGCCCGGCGGCCCGCCTCGCGCAGGACTGCATCAAGCACGTCGAGGTGCTCGAATACGCCGAGCTGGGCATGGAGGCGGTCTGGAAGATCGAGGTGGAGGACTTCCCCGCCTTCATCGTCGTCGACGACAAGGGCAACGACTTCTTCGCCGAGGTCACCAAGCCGGTCCTCACCGTCGGCCGGCGCTGACGTCAGACGTACACCAGGGGCGCCCGGGAGAGATCCCGAGCGCCCCTCGGCGTGTGCGCCGGCTTCCGACAACGGTGCGTCCGTCAGCGTGACCCCGACGGGCGCACCGTCCCCCTTTTCCTGTCGTCACCGGCGGCCCGGGCGCAAGTCTGGGTGAGATCGCTGCCGATCCGCTATCGAATCGCTATCGCCTCCGCGCAGCGCCCGGTGATCATGGGGCTACTCTGCTGAATGTTGCTCATGACAGGCGGGAGCGCGGATGCGGTTCGGGATCCTGGGGCCCCTGCGGGTCGGTGGCGGTGAAGCCACAGTCACCGCGGGGCGGGACCGGACCGTGCTCGCCGTGTTGTTGCTGCGCCCCGGACGGGTGGTGCCGGTCGACGATCTGGTCGACGCCGTCTGGGGGGAGCGCCCACCGGCCACCGCGCGTACCCAGCTCCAGAGCTGTGTGTCGCGCCTGCGGCAGCGGTTCGTGCGGCTCGGGCTGCCGGCCGGGACCATCGTCACCGACCCGGCCGGCTACACCATCCGGGTCGAGGCGGGTGACCTCGACGCCGAGGTGTTCGCGAGCACCGTGGAGACGGCCCGCCGGAACGCCGCCGCCGGCCGGCTGACCGAGGCCCGTCAGCACTACCGGGCTGCTCTGGCGCTGTGGCGTGGTCCGGCGCTGGCCGGCATTCCCGCCCGCAGTGTGCGGCAACGGGCCCGGGCGCTGGACGAGCAGCGACTGGCCGTGCTGGAGGACTGCGTCGACATCGAGCTGCGGCTGCGCATGGCGGCTGACCTGATCGACGAGCTGACCGAGGCGGTCGAGCGCAACCCGCTGCGGGAACGACTGCGCGGGCAGTCGATGCTGGCCCTCGCGGCGGTCGGCCGCCACGCCGACGCCCTCGCCGTCTACCGGGAGGGACGGCAGATGTACGCCGAGGAGCTGGGCATCGAGCCCGGCGCGGCGTTGCAGGCGCTGCACCAGCGGATCCTCGCCGGCGACCTGGCGCTGAGTGGGCCGGAGAGCCGCGCGACCACACCGGTACGCGCGCTGCCGCGTACGATCAGCGACTTCACCGGGCGGCAGCAGACGGTGGCCCGGCTGGTGCGGGAGATCGAGGAGGGCAGCCGGGTCCAGCTCATCGACGGCATGGCGGGCAGCGGCAAGAGCGCGCTCGCCGTTCAGGTGGCGACCGCTGTCGCCGGCCGGTTCCCAGACGCGCAGCTCTTCGTCGACCTGTACGGGCACAGCGAACGCAGCCCGCTGAGCACCGCCTCGGCGGCGGCCACCCTGCTCCGGCAGCTCGGCGTGCCGGCCGAGCGGGTGCCGGCCGATTTGGCGGACCGGCTGGCGATGTGGCGGTCCGAGCTGGCCGGCCGGCGGGCCGTGGTGGTGCTCGACAACGCCGCCGAGGCCGGCCAGGTGGCGCCGTTGCTGCCGAACGGCCCGGACTGCCTGGTGCTGATCACCAGCAGACGTCGTCTGGTCGGCCTGGACTCGGGCCGCCCGTCCTCTCTTCCGGTGCTCGACGCCGACGAGGCGGTCGAGCTGCTGGCCCGGGTGGCCGGCGCGGAGCGGGTGGCCGCCGAGCCCGAGGCGGCGGCGGAGGTGGCCCGCCGCTGCGGGCACCTTCCGCTGGCCCTGCGGCTGGCCGGGGCCCGGCTGGCGCACCGGCCGCGTTGGCGGGTGGCCGACCTGGCGCAGCGGCTGGCCGGCGCGTCCGACCCGCTGGCCGAGCTGGTGGCCGGGGAGCGCTCGGTGGCCCGCGCCTTCGCGCTGTCGTACGAGCAGGTGTCGCCGGGCGCGCAGCGGGTCTTCCGGCTGCTCGGGCTGCACCCGGGCCACCGCATCGACAACCGGGTGCCGGCCGCGCTCGCCGATTTGCCGCTGCCGGAGGCCCAGGACGCGCTCGACGAGCTGGTCGACGCGCACCTCGTGGAGGAGGTGGATCCGGGCCGCTACCGGCTGCACGACCTGATCCGGGAGTACGCGCGCACCCTCGGCGCGGGACGCGAGACCGCCAGTGAGCGGCGGGCGGCGTTGGGCCGCCTCGTCGACTTCCACCTTCAGGTCACCGCGTCCATCGGCCGGTCGCTGGAGACCGGGTCCGAGCAGTCCCTGTTCGACCTGCCGGCGCCGGTGCTGCCCGACCTGGTGGCGGCCACGGCGGCTCTCGGCCGGCCGTGGCTGGACGAGAACCGCTCGACTCTGACGGCGCTTGTCCGGCTAACGGAGAACGAGGGTTTCCTCAGGCAGAGCTGGCTGCTGGCCCGGGTCGGCTGGGTCAGCAACTTCTACGGCGGTCACCTCGACGACCTGATCGAGACACATCAGATCGGTCTGCGGGCCGCCGAGCGTCTGGGCGACGAGGAGGCCGTGGCGACGATGCTCAACTATCTCGCCTCGGCGGACTACCGCCGGGCGCGGTTCGCCGAGGCGATCGGGCGGCTGGAGGCGGTGGCGGGCCTCTACCGGAGGCTCGGCCGGTCGGACAAGCTGCGGAAGGTGCTCGGCAACCTCGGCACGGCGTACGCGCTCGACGGGCGGGCCGGGCAGGCGTCCGAGATGTTCGAATCGGCCCTGGCCCTCGCCCGCCGGACCGGTGACCCGTTGACGCTGGCGAACGCGCTCAACAACGTGGCGTTCGCCCTGATCTCGCGCGGCCGTTACGACGAGGCCCTGCGGATGTGCCGGTACCAGGCGGCCCTGGCCCGGCAGGTCGGCGACCTGCGGCAGCTCGGCAACGCGATCGGCCATCTCGGGATGGTGCGGCACCGGCGTGGGGAGCACCGGCCCGCGCGTCGCCTGCTGCACGCCGGCCTGGGGCTCAAACGCCGGGTGGGAAACCGCTACGGCGAGGGCGAGCTGCTCAACGAGCTGGGCATGATGGAACGCGAGGAGGGCCGGCCGGAAGCGGCCGGCGCGTTGCACTGGGAGGCGCTCGTGGCCATGACCGACGCCGGGGACCTGGTCGGACAGTGCGCGTCCCGGAACATGCTGGCCCGGGCGATCCTGGATCAGGGAGACGTCGCCAGCGCGTTGGACCTGCACCGCCGGGTGCTCGGCGACGCCACCCGGCTCGGTGCCCGCTACGAACAGGCCCGTGCGCTCGACGGCATGGCCCGCTGCCTGCCGCACACCGACGGCGACCAGGCCCGCCGGTACGCCGCGCGGGCGCTGGCGCTGTTCCGTCAGGTCGAGTCGCCGGACCAGCGGGACACGGAGAAGCTGCTGGCCGAGCTGGGCTGAGGGCCGCGCCACTTTCCCTGCACACCGCCGGGAGGCGCGGCAGGATGGTAGGCGTGACGACTCCAGAGGCGACCGGCTACCGGATCGAACGCGACTCGATGGGCGAGGTGGAGGTGCCCGCCGAGGCGCTGTGGCGGGCGCAGACCCAGCGCGCGGTGCAGAACTTCCCGATCTCGGGGCGCGGGCTGGAACCGGCCCAGATCAAGGCCCTGGCGCAGATCAAGGGTGCGGCGGCCCTGGTCAACGGTGAGCTGGGGGTGATCGACGCGGACGTGGCGCAGGCGATCGCCACCGCCGCCGCGCACGTCGCAGAGGGCGGCTACGACGACCAGTTCCCGGTGGACGTGTTCCAGACCGGCTCCGGCACCTCGTCCAACATGAACACCAACGAGGTGATCGCCACCCTGGCGAGCCGCGAGCTGGGCCGGGACGTGCACCCGAACGACCACGTCAACGCGTCGCAGTCCAGCAACGACGTCTTCCCCACCTCGATCCACCTGGCCGCCACCCAGTTCGTGGTGGAGGATCTGATCCCGTCGCTGAAGCAGCTCGCGGGCGCGCTGGAGGAGAAGGCGGCCGAGTTCGAGACGGTGGTCAAGGCCGGGCGTACCCACCTGATGGACGCCACGCCGGTCACGCTCGGGCAGGAGTTCGGCGGGTACGCGGCGCAGGTCCGCTACGGCGTCGAGCGGCTGGAGTCGGCGCTGCCCCGGCTGGCCGAGCTGCCGCTGGGCGGCACCGCCGTCGGCACCGGCATCAACACGCCGCTGGGCTTCGCGGACCGGGTGATCGGCAAGCTGCGGGAGTCGACCGGTCTGCCGCTGACCGAGGCGCGCAACCACTTCGAGGCGCAGGGCGCCCGGGACGCGCTGGTGGAGACGTCCGGCCAGCTCCGTACCATCGCGGTCGGTCTTTACAAGATCGCCAACGACGTGCGCTGGATGGGCTCCGGCCCGCGTGCCGGGCTGCGTGAGCTGCGCATCCCCGACCTCCAGCCGGGGTCGTCGATCATGCCGGGCAAGGTGAACCCGGTGGTGGCCGAGGCGATGCGGCAGGTCTGCGCCCAGGTGGTCGGCAACGACGCGGCGGTGGCTTTCGCCGGGTCGCAGGGCGACTTCGAGCTGAACGTGATGCTCCCGGTGATGGGCCGCAACCTGCTGGAGTCGATCAAGCTGATCGCCGCGTCCAGCCGGCTGTTCGCCGAGCGGCTGGTGGCCGGCCTGGTCGCGGACGCCGAGGTCTGCCTGGCGTACGCGGAGGGCTCGCCGTCGATCGTCACCCCGCTCAACCGCCACCTCGGGTACGACGAGGCCGCCTCGATCGCCAAGGAGGCGCTGGCCAAGCAGGTGTCCATCCGCGAGGTGGTGATCGCCCGGGGGCACGTCGACTCGGGCAAGCTCACCGAGACCCAGCTGGACGAGGCGCTGGACCTGCTCCGGATGACCCACCCTTGAGCCGGCGCCGGTAATTGCCTCGACCCGTCACAGGGGGCGCGGCATGATCCGACGGTGCGTGACGACGGTGGCGTGTTGCTGGAGACCGCGCGGCTGACGCTGCGCCGGTTCACGACGGACGATGTGGACCGGCTGGTGGCGCTGGACGCCGACCCGGAGGTCATGCGTTTCCTGACGGGCGGCGTGCCGACCCCGGCCGGGACGTTCCGGGACGAGGTGCTGCCCCGCGTGCTCGCGCAGTACGACAGGCATCCCGGGCTCGGCCGCTGGGCGACGCTCGACCGGTTCACCGGCGAGTTCCTCGGCTGGCACTCGCTCGACCCGTCCGACGACGGCGCCGAGGCGGAGCTGGGCTACCGGCTGCGCCGCGCGACGTGGGGGCACGGGCTGGCCACCGAGGGCGCGCGGGCGCTGGTGCGGCACGCGTTCGACACGGTCGGCGTCCGCCGGGTGTGGGCCCAGACGATGGCGGTGAACGACCGTTCCCGTGCGGTCATGGCCCGCGCGGGGTTGCGCTACGTCCGCACGTTCCACCTGGCCTTCGACGACCCGATCCCGGGTACGGAGCACGGCGAGGTGGAGTACGAGCTGCGCCGCGACGCCTGGCCCGGGACGCGTCAGGAGTGGGACGCGGCGGCCCTGCGGGCTCGGTAGGCGCTCACCGCGGCCCGGTTGCCGCAACCGGCGTCGCAGAACCGGCGGGACCGGTTGCGGGACAGGTCGACCAGCACGTTGTCGCAGTCGGGGTGGTCGCAGTGCCGCAGCCGGCTCAGTTCGCCCATCCGGACCAGGTCGGCCATCGCCATCGCGGCTTCGACCGCCATCCGGGTCGCCAGCGGTGCGTCCTGTGGCACGGCGTGCACGTGGTACGGCTCGTCGTCGTGCCGGACGAGTTGCGGCAGGGCGTGCGACTCGCGCAGCAGCGCGTTGACGATCGCCACCACCTCGTCGATGTCGGCGTACCAGATGCGGCGCAGCCGGGGCCGCAGCGCGCGGACCTGGCGCAGTTCGGCGTCGGTGTGCTCGTACCGGCCGCTCCACCCGTAGGCGGTGAAGAAGGTGTCCAGGGCGGTCACGTCGGGTAGCCCTTCCCGCCCCTCGCAGACGGTGTTCACCAGCGCGGCGGCGCCGACCAGCGCGCATTCGGTGTCATGAGCGAAAAGCAACTTGACTCCTGTCGGAGGCTACGCCTAGCGTCATCAGCATAACCTTCCTTCACTCATGACCGGGAGATGCCGATGCGGGAACGGTCAAGCGTCGGGCTCGGCCTGGCACTGCTGTCCGCGATCACGTTCGCCACCTCGGGCACCTTCGCCCGCCCGCTGATCACCGGTGAGTGGTCGGCGGTCGCCGTGGTGATCGCCCGGGTCGGCATCGCCGCGCTGGTGCTCGCCGTCCCCGCTGTGCTGGCACTGCGCGGCAGGTGGGCGGTGCTGCGCCGCAACGCGGGCACCGTCGTGCTGTTCGGGCTGCTCGGCGTGGCCACGGCGCAGGCGTGCTTCTTCAACGCGGTCCGCTACCTCCCGGTCGGCGTGGCGCTGCTGCTGGAATACCTCGGCATCGTGCTCGTGGTCGGATGGATGTGGCTGGTCCACGGGCAGCGCCCCCGGCTGCTCACTGTGGCCGGTTCGATCATCGCCCTGTGCGGGCTGGTGCTCGTCCTCGACCTCACCGGCGCCGGACGACTCGACCCGGTGGGCGTGCTCTGGGGCCTCGGCGCGGGCGTGGGACTCGCCGGATACTTCGTCATCGCCGGCCGGATCGACGCGGGCCTGCCCTCGGTCGTGATGGCCAGCGGCGGCATGGCCGTCGGCGCGCTGGCGCTGCTCCTGCTCGGTGGCATCGGAGCGCTGCCGCTCGCGGCCGGCACCTCCGACGTCACCTTCGGCGGGCACCAGGTGAGCTGGCTGGTGCCGATCGCCGGGCTGTCGCTCATCGCCGCGGTGGTCGCGTACCTCGCCGGGGTCGCCGGCACCCGGCTGCTCGGTGCGCGGCTGTCCTCCTTCGTCGGGCTCACCGAGGTGATGTTCGCGGTGCTGATCGCCTGGCTGGTGCTCGACGAACTGCCCAGCCTGATCCAGCTGGCCGGCGGCGTGCTCATCCTCGGCGGCGTCGCCCTGGTCCGGGCCGACGAACTGCGCGGCACACCATCGGCGCCGGCGACGGCGCCGGCCGAGCCGGTGCTGACCGGCGACCGATGAGCGGGCCACGCGGCGCCGTCGTCTTCGACGCCGACGAGACACTCGTCGACCTGCGCCCGGCGGTCACCGGCGCGCTCGTCGCCGTACTCGACGAGATGCGGCGGCGGACCCCGGCGGCGGCCGGTGTGGTGCTCGCGGACCTGGAGGGGGACTGGGGTGCGGCCTTCGGCGCGCTCGGCGCCGCCCCGGTGCAGGAGATCCGGCGAGCCGCGCTGACCCGGTCGCTGGCCCGAGCGGGGCTGGAGGCGGACCTGGACGAGTTCGCGGCGTTGTTCTTCGCCCGCCGGTACGCGCTGAGCCGCCCCTTCCCGGACGTGCTGCCCGCGCTGGCGGCGCTGCGCCCGCACCACGTGCTGGGCTTCGCCACGAACGGCAACAGCCGCGCCGAACGCTGCGGCCTCACCGGGCAGTTCGCCTTCGAGCTGTACGCGCACGAGGGCGGCCTGCCCAAGAAACCGGCGCCGGAGTTCTTCGCGGCGGTGGTGGCCGCGTCCGGGCTGCCCGCCGCGCGCATCGTCCACGTGGGCGACTCGCCGGAGCACGACGTGGCCGCCGCCCAGCGGGCCGGGCTGCGCGCGGTCTGGCTCAACCGGGCCGGGCTGCCCCGCCCGCGCGGCCTCGAACCGGACGCCGAGGTGGCCACGCTCGCCGGACTGTCCACGGTGCTCGCCACCTTGATGAGCGCGAATGCCTAGTTGCCGCCGATAACGGACGTCGATCTGGCGGAACCCGCTCCCGTGATGTGGGATGACACCACGTCCCTCAACGAGAGGATCTGATGTGGTGAGCAAGCGCTTCACCGTCGGCGCGGTCGCGGCTGCGGCCTCGCTGGCACTCACGGTGACCGGCCTGAGCATCCCGGCGAACGCCGCGCCGTCGGAGTTCCGGACCTTCACCGTGCTGACCGAGAGCGGCGTCTCCAGCGACGCCGCGGTCGCCGCGATCACCGCCGCCGGTGGCAAGGTCGTCGCCCGCACCGACGACGTCGGCCTGTTCCAGGTCAGAAGCGACCGGGCGGACTTCGCCAGCCGGGCCACCGCGGCCGGCGCGCTGGTCGGCGCGGCCGAGGAGAAGGCGATCGGCCGCAAGCCGAAGCTGGACCGGGTCGAGCAGGAGCACCTGCTGGCCGCCGCGGCGACCAAGGGCAAGGCCGCCAAGGGCAACGGCAAGAAGATGGACCCGCTCGACGACAAGCTCTGGGGTCTGGACATGATCCGGGCCGACAAGGCCCGCAAGATCGAGCCGGGCGACCGCCGCGTCACCGTCGGCATCCTGGACACCGGCGTCGACGCCAGCCAGCCCGATCTGGCGCCGAACTTCAACTGGGCGCTGTCGCGCAACTTCGCCCCGGACATCCCCGAGGTCGACGGCCCGTGCGAGGTGGCGAGCTGCCTCGACCCGGTCGGCACCGACGACGGCGGGCACGGCACGCACGTCGCAGGCACCATCGGCGCCGCCGCCAACGGCTTCGGCCTGTCCGGCGTGGCCCCGAACGTCTCCCTGGTCGAGCTGAAGGGTGGCCAGGACAGCGGCTACTTCTTCCTCAACCCGGTGGTGAACGCCCTGGTGCACGCGGGCCGGTCCGGGCTGGACGTGGTGAACATGTCCTTCTACGTCGACCCGTGGCTCTACAACTGCACCGCCAACCCGGCCGACTCGCCGGAGGCGCAGGCCGAGCAGCGCACCGTCATCGAGGCCATGAAGCGGGCGCTGAACTTCGCGCACCGCAAGGGCGTCACGCTCGTCGGCTCGCTCGGCAACAACCACGAGGACCTGGGCGCGCCGCGCACCGACGTGAGCAGCCCGGACTACGGCGCGGACCCGTACCCGCGCCCGATCGACAACGCGACCTGCTGGGACCTGCCGGTCGAGGGCCCGCACGTGATCGGCGTGTCGGCGGTCGGCCCGTCCGGCAAGAAGTCCGACTACTCGAACTACGGCACCGAGCAGATCTCGGTGGCGGCGCCGGGCGGCTGGTTCCGCGACGGCTTCGGCACCGACACGTACCGCACCGACGCCAACATGATCCTCTCCACGTACCCGAAGAAGGTGCTCCAGGAGGAGGGGTCGGTCGACGAGAACGGCGACATCGTCGCCGGCTTCGAGAACTCGGTGTTCAAGCAGTGCACCGCCAAGGGTGAGTGTGGCTACTACACCTACCTGCAGGGCACCTCGATGGCGTCCCCGCACGTCTCGGGCGTGGCGGCGCTGATCGTCAGCAAGCACGGCAAGAAGGAGGGCCGCAACGGCTACGGCATGGCGCCGAACCTGGTCGAGCAGCACCTCTACCGGACGGCGGCGGAGCACGCCTGCCCGGAGCCGCGGCTGCAGAGCTACACCAACGAGGGCCGGGACGCCGAGTTCGACGCGTACTGCGCGGGCTCGCTGAACTTCAACGGCTTCTACGGCTACGGCATCGTCGACGCCTACGCCGCGGTGAAGACCCCGGTCAAGCCCAACGTTCGACCGTAACGACCGTTTCCCCGAGGTGGCGGTGTCCGGTGGTCCCGGACGCCGCCACCTCGGCGTTCCGGCGGGTGTCACGGCCGCCACCCCCGGGCCACCAGTGCGGCGCGGATCTCCCGCACCAGTGCGGGGAACTCCTTGCGCAGACGGCGGCCGGTCACGTGCAGCACCAGCCAGCCGGCCGCGACGAGCTGGTTGAGCCGCCGCCGGTCGAGGTGCATCCGGTCCGCGTCGGAGTGCCACTGACCGTCGTACTCGACAGCGACCCGGAACTCCGGCCAGGCCAGGTCGGGGTGCAGGATCAGCCCGGTCGACACCCGCACCGGATACTGGGCCACCGCGCGAGGCAGGCCGGCGAGGACGAGACGGACCCGCAGGTGGGACTCGGGCGGGGACTGGGCCAGCCCGTCGGTCAGGCCGAACACCCAGACCGCCCGCCGCCCACCGGGGCGACAGGCGTTCCGGGCCGCCTCGCTCGCCAGCGCCGACCGGTTCACCGAACCGGTACGCAGCAGCCCGTCGATGATGCCGACCGCCTCCACCGGATCGGCCCAGACCGCAGTCTCCCAAGCGCAGGCGGCCGGCTCGGTGCGGGGCGGCGGCCCGGCCAGGATCATCACCGCGCCGGGAGACGAGCGGTCCGCCGCCAGGTGTGCCGCGACGGGTGACCTCGTGCCGGCGGGTGACCTCGTGCCGGCGGGTGGGCTCGTGCCGGCGGGTGCGGCGGCGCCGACGGGGACCAGGAGACCACTGCGTGTGCTCGACATAGGGGCGTGGTGCACCCGGACACCCGGCTGGGAGTCGGCCCGGACCGTGGTCGGCAGCAGGACGTGCACGTCGTCGGTGAAGCCCGCGGCGTGCTCGACCCCGTGCAGGTAGGCAGCCGACGGACCGGCGATCGCCGCGCCGGGTGGCAGGCGCAGCAGCGCCGCGCGGCAGGCCAGCGCGTGGTCGCGGTCGAGTCGCGCGTCGGCGTAGACGTCCTGCCGGAGCCGGATCCAGGACGCGCCGCGCAGATGATGCCGGGACAGCAGCCCGCGCCGGATCGCTTCCGAGCCCCGGAAGACCTGCCAGGCCAACTCCGGTGGTCGATGAGGATGAGGTGGCATGTGACGAGCGTGGCGGCGCACGGGTCGAGATCGGAACCCCTGTGGACAGCCGCAGCCGTGCCGCCCTACGCGCCCTGTGGACAACCCCCGCACCACCTTGTCCGCGTGCTATAGCCCTTCGGCCCGTGCATGATCCACTCCATCTCGGGGAGGTGGCGGTATCCGGGCCGTTTGATGCAGCCACTTCGCCGATCTGGCGTGAGGACCCGCGGCGTGAGGACCCGCGGCGTGAGGACCCGCGAGGACCGGCGAGGGCACGCGGGTCAGGAGAGCGCGGCGGCCACCGCCTCGGCGGCGGCGGTGACCTGGGCGCCGACGTCCGCCACGTCGAGCGGAGTCAGTGACACCACCCCGACGCTGCCCTCCAGGCCCGGCACACCGAGCACCGGCGCGGCCACCCCGTACGCGCCCGACTGGAGCTCGCCGCTGGTGCTCACCGGCCCCGGATCGCCGGCCCGCCCGGCCAGCACCGCCCGGCCGGCGGCCCCCCGCTCCAGCGGGTGCCGGGTGCCGGTCCGGTACGCCACGTGGAAGGATGTCCAGCTCGGCTCGACCACCGCGAGCGCCACCCCCTCGCCGCCCTCGACCACGGTCAGGTGGGCGGTCGCCCCGGTGCCCTCGGCGAGCCGGCGCAGCGCCGGCAGGGCGCCCTCGGCCAGCAGCGGCTGGGCGCGGCGGGCCAGGTGCAGCACACCCACGCCGATGCGCAGGCGGCCCTCGCCGTCGCGCCGCAGCATCCCGTGGCCGGTCAGCGCGCCGACCAGCCGGTAGACGGCCGCCCGGCCGATGCCCAGCCGGTGCGCCGCCTCGGTGACGGTGAGCCCGCCCGGCGCGTCCGCGACCAGGTGCAGCAGCCGCAGGCCCCGGTCCAGGGTCTGTGCCGTCTCTCCCGTGCGCGCCGCCGTGTCCACAGCACGCAGCGTACGACCCGGCTCCGGCCAACCCGGAAATGTGCGGACGGCTACCCTTGTGAGGTGACGCTACGCCTGTATGACACCGCCACCCGATCGGTGCGGGACTTCGTCCCGCGGGAAGCCGGCAAGGTGGGGGTCTACCTGTGTGGTCTCACGCTCCAGGCCCCGCCGCACATCGGTCACCTTCGCTCCGGCGTCAACTACGACGTGCTGCGCCGCTGGCTGCTCAGCAAGGGCTTCGAGGTCACGTTCATCCGCAACCTGACCGACATCGACGACAAGGTCCTGGCCAAGGCGATGGGGCAGGATCGGCCGTTCTGGTCGATCGCGTACGCGAACGAGCAGATCCTCACCACCTCCTACCGGGCGCTGAACGTGCTCCCGCCGACGTACGAGCCGCGGGCCACCGGGCACATCCCGGAGATGCACGAGCTGATCGCCCGGCTGATCGAGACCGGCCACGCCTACCCGGCCACCGACGGCTCCGGCGACGTCTACTTCGACGTGGCCTCCTGGCCCGCGTACGGCTCGCTGTCCGGCCAGTCCCCGGCGGACATGCAGCCCGCCGGCGACGCCCCCGACCGGGGCAAGCGGGACCCGCGTGACTTCGCGCTCTGGAAGGGCGCCAAGCCGGGCGAACCGGCCGACGCCTACTGGCCGTCGCCGTGGGGCCGCGGACGCCCCGGCTGGCACATCGAGTGCTCGGCCATGTGCTGGCGCTACCTGGGCCCCGAGTTCGACATCCACGGCGGCGGGCTCGACCTGACGTTCCCGCACCACGAGAACGAGATCGCCCAGTCGCAGGCCGCCGACCTGCCGTTCGCCCGCTACTGGGTGCACCACGGCCTGCTCGGCATCGGCGGCACGAAGATGGGCAAGTCGCTCGGCAACACGCTCGACCTCGACTACGTGGCCTCGCTCGGGGTGCGCCCGGTGGAGCTGCGCTACTACTACGTCGCCGCGCACTACCGGTCCCGCATCGACTACTCCGAGGACGCGCTCCGCGAGGCCGCCGTGGCGTACCGGCGGATCGAGGGCTTCGTGCAGCGGGCGACCGAGCGGGTCGGTCCGGGCCGGCCCGGCGACCTGCCGGCCGGTTTCGTGGCCGCGATGGACGACGACCTCAACACCTCGGCGGCGCTCGCGGCGCTGCACGAGGTGGTCCGCGACGGCAACACCGCGCTCACCGCCGCGGACGATGTGACCGTCCGCACGACGCTCGCCGCCACCCGGGCGATGCTGGATATCCTCGGCGTCGACCCCCTGGACCCGGCCTGGACCGGCGGCGGCCGCACGGACGACCTGCGCGGCGTGGTGGACTCCCTGATCGCGCTGGCCCTGGAGCAGCGCGCGCAGGCCCGCGGCCGCAAGGACTGGGCCGCCGCCGACGCCGTACGCGACCAGCTCAAGCAGGCCGGCGTGGTCGTCGAGGACACCCCCCAGGGCCCGCGTTGGACTATTGGAGAGCAGGACTGATGGCCGGCAACTCGCAGCGCCGTGGCCGGCGACTGACGCCGAAGGCGGGTGCCCCCAAGGGCACCGGTGGCAAGAACAAGGACTCGCTCGCCGGGCGGGGCCGCACGCTGCCCGCCGACGAGCGGCCCTGGCACAAGGCGTACTCGGGCACGGAGAAGCTGCCCCAGCGCACCGCCTGGAAGCAGGACAAGGAGCGCCGCGCCGCCGCCGAGGAGGGGCGCGCGCCCAAGATCGGTCAGCCCGGCACCAAGGACACCACCTGGGGCAAGGGCGGTGGCCGAGGCACCCCCACGACCAAGGGCCGGGGCGGCAAGCCGGCCGGCGGCCGGGGCGGTCCCCGGGTCGCGCCGGGCCGCAAGGCCAACCCGGCGAAGGACAGCCCGGAGCTGCTGGTCGGGCGCAACCCGGTGCTGGAGTCGCTGCGTACCCAGGTGCCCGCGACCGCGCTCTACACCGCGCATGGCATCGACATCGACGACCGGGTCAAGGAGATCGTCCGCACCGCCGCCGACCGGGGGATCGCGATCCTCGAGGTCAGCCGCGCCGAGCTGGACCGGATGACCGGTGGGGTGCTGCACCAGGGCGTCGGCCTCCAGGTGCCGCCGTTCGCCTACGAGCCCTTCGACGACCTGGTCGCCGCCGCGCTGGAACAGGCCGCCCCGCTGCTCGTCGCGCTCGACGGCGTCACCGACCCGCGCAATCTCGGCGCGGTCATCCGGTCGGCTGCCGCGTTCGGCGCGCAGGGTGTCTTCGTACCCGAAAGGCGTGCCGCCGGGATCACCGCGACCGCCTGGCGGACCAGCGCCGGCGCGGCCGCGCGTGTGCCCGTCGCCCAGGTCACCAACCTGACCCGGTCGCTCAAGGCGTGCAAGGAGGCCGGCTTCGTCGTGGTCGGCCTGGACGCCGACGGACAGACCGACCTGTACGACCTGGAGGCCGCCGTCGGCCCGCTCGTCGTGGTGGTCGGCTCGGAGGGGCGCGGGCTGTCCCGACTGGTCGGCGAGACCTGCGACCTGACCGTCAGCATCCCGATGGTCTCCGACGTGGAGTCGCTCAACGCCAGCGTCGCCGCCGCGGTCACGCTCGCCGAGGTCGCCCGCCGCCGGTCCGTCGAGGTCTGATCGAGAGTACGAAGAAGGGGCGGTCCGCCGTGGCGGGCCGCCCCTTTCTCGCGTACGTCAGATCCGCTCGCCGGTGGCGGAGTGGAAGACGTGGCTGCGGCCGGTACGCGGCTTGACGAACACGGTGTCGCCCATGTTCGGCATGCTGCGCCGGTCGGTGCGGACCACGAACCGCTCGTTGTGGCCCTCCAGCGCGGCGTGGCCGTAGACGTTGGCGTCGGAGCCGAGGTCCTCGACCAGCTCGACCACGACCGGCATGCCGCCCTCGGACGGGCTGACCAGGTCGCAGTCCTCCGGCCGGAAGCCGACGGTGACCTTGCCGTCGCCGCCCTCGGCGCTGGCCGCCTGGACCTGCTCGCGGGTCAGCGGCACGATCATCTCGGCGAACGCGCCGCCCTGCTCGGTCAGCTTCACCGTCTTGATGTTCATGGCGGGGGAGCCCATGAAGCCGGCGACGAAGACGTTGGCCGGGGTGTCGTAGAGCGCCCGCGGGGTGTCCACCTGCTGGAGCACGCCGTCGAGCATGACCGCCACCCGGTGACCCATGGTCATGGCCTCGACCTGGTCGTGGGTGACGTAGACCGTGGTGACGCCCAGCTTCGCCTGCAGCGAGGCGATCTGGGTACGGGTCTGCACGCGCAGCTTGGCGTCGAGGTTCGACAGCGGCTCGTCCATGAGGAAGACCTGCGGCTCGCGGACGATCGCGCGGCCCATGGCGACACGCTGGCGCTGACCACCGGAGAGCGCCTTCGGCTTGCGGCTGAGGAACTCCTCCAGCTGGAGCAGCCCGGCCGCCTCCTTGACCCGCCGGTCGATCTCCGACTTCGAGGTCTTGCGCAGCTTGAGCGCGAACGCCATGTTCTCGTACACCGTCATGTGCGGGTAGAGGGCGTAGTTCTGGAAGACCATCGCGATGTCGCGGGCCTTCGGCGGGAGGTGGGTGACGTCCCGGTCGTCGATGTAGATCGCGCCGTCGTCGACGTCCTCCAGGCCGGCGAGCATCCGGAGGCTGGTGGACTTGCCGCAGCCGGACGGACCGACCAGGACGAGGAACTCCCCGTCACCGATCTGGAGGTCGAGCTGGTTGACGGCGGGGCGCTCGGTGCCCGGATAGATCCGGGACGCCTTCGAGTAGGTGACCGTAGCCATGATGGAGCGCTTCCTTTCACCGGCAGGAACGTGCCGGACGATCCGAGTGAAGGAGCGACCGGCGCCCAAGGCACCGGCCAACGGGGTCGTCGCTCAGGGCAGCCGAGGCCGACCGGAGTGTCGTCCGTGTCACTGCACCGTAAACGGCTTTCGCGATCGTGCCAAGACGTAGCGCTCCGGGTGGGATGGACGGCATACGCATAACGGTCAGTCGGGCACGGCGAGGCATCAATCTCCCGCCTGGGAGCGCGACCGAGCGATGATCCATCGGCCGCACCGGTCGGGATACCGACGTTTTCCGTGCTCGGGAGCCCTGCGAGGCGGGATTTCCGGGGGCAAGTCGCTATGCTGAGCGCGACGCACGCGCCCCTGTAGCTCAGCTGGCCAGAGCACTCGCCTTGTAAGCGAGATGTCGCCGGTTCGATCCCGGCCGGGGGCTCCAATTCCATCAGGCATTTCGCGGCGGCAGCCGCTGCGATCTGGCCGGATGACAGCAACGCTGACAGCAACGGCGGTCACGACAGCCGCCCGTCGAGCTTGCCGAGCGCCTGACGCATCGCGTCGAGGTTGGCGTGCGCGTAGACCTTCAGCGTGACCTTCACATCGGCGTGCCGGGCGATGGCCTGCACGACGTGCGGAGGGACGCCCAGCTCCATCAGCAAGGACACGACGGTGTGCCGCAGGTCGTGCAGCCGGACACCGGGCAGGCCGGCGGTCTCACGCAGCCGGGCGAATGATCGGCTGAGGTTGGTGGGCTCCATCGGAGTACCGCGCTCGGAGGGGAAGACCAGGTCGTGATCCTCCCAGACCTCGGCGAGACCGGCCCGCTCTGCCTGCTGGTGCTCCTGGTGCTCCAACAACCTCAGCCAGGTGACCTCGGGCAGCGGCAACACCGCCTCGGAATCCTCGGTCTTGGCGTCCAGGACGTGAAGCGTCCCGGCGACTCGCTGGACGGTCTGCTGAACCCTCAGGGTGCCCTGGTCTAGATCGACGTCCGACCACCGCAAACCGACAAGCTCGCCGCGTCGTAGGCCCATGGTGGCCGCCACGACGTAAAGCGCGTGAAGCCGGTGGCCCGACGAGGCGGCAAGGATCTTGCGTACCTGGTCGACCGACAGGCCCTTACCCACCTTGTACCGGGGGGAGGGAACCCGGACGAGCTTGGCGACGTTGCGCGACACCAGCTCCTCCCGCATGGCGTGTTGGAGCGCGTTGCGCAGCACGGCGTGAACGAACTGGATCTGCCGAGCGCTGGGGTAGCGCTGGCAGCAGTTGCCCATCGAGCAGCAACGCCGGTCAGCCGGGCGGATCTTGTCCAGCCCGTTTGTGCAGCAGAGGCATTTGCGGCGGAAGTCGTCCATGAACGCCTTGACGTGCTGGACCTGGAGGCCGTCGAGGCGCTTGGTGCCCAGTGCCGGGATCAGGTGCAGTCGGACGGCGCTTTCGTAGCCGCGTGCGGTGGTGGGTTTGAGGTCGGTGACGTAGGCGGCGAGCCAGTAGGGCAGGTAGTCGGCGAGTTTCCAGGCCCGGTCGGGCACGGGTATGCCGCGCTGCGATTTCGACTTGAGTTCGACGAGTTTGGCGTGGGCTTCTTCCCAGGTGGCGCCGTAGACGAACTTGCGTTTGCGGGTGCCGTCGGTGGTGAGGACGTATGCCTGTCCGACCCAGCGGCCGTCGCTGGCGCGTTGGTAGATGGAGCCTTCGCCGTTGGGGTTGCGGCGTGCGGGTTGGCGGGGCGTGGGTTGTCTGGGCATTAGGCGGCTTCCTCGGTGAGTGTGGTGATGACTTCGTCGATGGCGGTGGCGGGGATGAGGCGGCGGCTGCCGACCTTGAAGGAGCGCAGTCGGCCGGAGCGGATGAGGTCGTAGACGAGCGAGCGGCCGATGCCCAGTGCTCGGGCGGCTTCCTCGACGCGCAGCACGCGAGGAGTGATCGGGGTCGGGGTGTCCAACGGGTGGCCTTCCTCGTGTGTCGGGCGGTGGTCAGGCGGCAACCGGCGCGATGCCGGCCGGGGTACTGGCGAGTTCGTGGGCGAGTTCTTCGCGGCCGGTGGTTCGTCGTTCGCGTGCCATAGCGGCGGCGGTGTTGGCGAGCAGGGCGTCACCTGAGGTGTGCCAGCCGATTCCGGCGAAGGTGAGGGTGCCGACGATGAGCGTCGTGTCCTCGTCGACCTGCTCGGCGGGCGGGCCGCTGGCGGCGGGGTGTTCGTGGTCCTGGTGCTCGTGGCGCCGGAACTGGACGCGGGTGTCGCGCAGGAGCCGGAAGGTGACGGAGTAGCGGCGGGCTTTGGTGAGGAAGTGGCCGCCGTAGCCGAGCATGTGCGCCCATCGGCGCAGCCGGGCGTAAGGGTTGGTCGTCGCGGGTTTCGTCGGTTGGGTGTCAAGGGCGGCTTGACGCGCAGCCGTGCAGGTGGGGCAGGCGGCGTAGCGGGTGTGGGTGCCGCAGTCGGGGCATTCCCAGCGGGCGACGAAGCCGGGCCGTGGCCGGGGTTCCCGGGGCCGGTCGGAGAGTGGGGCCGGGGTGTGGACGGGTCGGCCGATGCGCCAGCAGGCGTCGATGAGGCGGGCGGTGTGGTCGCCGTCGGGGTCGGCGTAGTCCCCGATCGTGTCGGCGGTCAGTCGGGTGGAGGTGTGCCCGGTGGCCTCGGTGCTTTTGGTGGCGTACTTGGCAAGGTAGCCCGCGACCATCCCATCGGTGACCTCCCCGAGGCCGTCGGTGGCGATCGGTTCCAAGTCGACCTGCTCGCCCCAGGCGATCGGCCAGCCCTCCGGCCGGTCAGGGTGGGGCGGGGTGTGAAAGGCGATCTGCCGGGCGGCGTGCCGGAGTGCGTCGATGAGGTCGTCGACGGTGAACCCGGCCGGCGGGGGCACCACCTTGTCGGGGTCCAGGCCGTCGACGCCGTCGAGGCGGGCGATGGCATGGAAGTGCACCGCTCCCCGCGCTTGCAGTTCGGCGACCTTCCCGGGCGACAGCCGCACCGGGGCGACTTTCCGCGTGTTGCCGGAGGCGGTGACCACCTCGACGCGGGGGATGCCGCGGCGTTGGGCGAGTTTCGCGAGCCAGCGTTCGGCGGCTTGTTTGGTGCGGTGCCAGAGTTCGCCGGAGAAGATGTTCCAGACGACCTGGTGGTCGTGGTCGTAGCAGTCCAGGCACAACGGATGCCCAAGCACCGAGTCGCCGGTCTCGTGGCGGGCCCAGCAGACGGCCGGACGGCCGTGGGGACAGAGTCCGGTGTCGCGGCGGGCGTGGCAGGGTTCGGCGCGGCAGTCGCAGCGGCGTCGGTTGCGGCAGGTGTGCCGCTTCACGATCCGGGCGTGGACGGTGCCGAACGACGGCGCGGTGAAGGTGGCGAACACCGCCGGATGCGATGCCACCGATTCCGGTACGCCCTTGCCGCCGACGAGACCCGCGCGCAGGAGTTGGAAGGCGTCGCGTTGGTAGGTCTGGGCGCAGGCGGGGCAGACCGTGGCGCGGCGGTTGCCGCAGGCGGTGTAGATCGCGGCGTCGGGCATCGCGTCGGTGTGCCGGGAGTCCAGGACACGGCCGGTCGAGGCGTCGACGGTGAGGATCTGTCCGGACAGGCGGATGGGGCGGGTGCAGCCGGCGGCGGCGCGGACGTGTTCCAGCCAGCCGAAGTAGTCGGGTCGGGTGGCGCGTTCGAACGCGGCCCCGGCAGCCGTGTAGCCGTAGACGATGGTGTCGGCGTTCGAGCCCACCCCCCGGGCCGTGGAGGCGCGGGGGGTGAGGTCCAGCGTCGAGGCCATCAACCGGCCACCCCGTCAGTGGGGTGCAGGTTGGTGATGGTGCGTTCGATGACGACGATCCGGCAGGCAGCACATTGGCGCTTGGTCGGTTCGTGCCGGCCGCAGCGGATCTGGGTGACGGTGTCGCCGCAGCGGATGGTGACCGGGTTGCGGCAGGGTCCGCCGTCGATGACGTCGATGACGGTCCGGCGGATGTCGTAGGGGTGGGGCTCCGGCTCGGCCGGGCAGGTGTGCAGGAGCTGCACGACGTCAACGGTGTGGATGCTCACCGGGCACCACCGCCGATGGTGGCCAGGAGGCGTCCGGCGACCGGTGGGGTGACGTCGAGGCGGTCGGCCAGCTCGGCCGGGGTGATGGGCTGGCCGGTGGCCTGTTCGTGCTGCACGGCGGCGAAACGCGCCATCGGCAGCAGGTGAGTGGGAACGTCGACCGGCTCGGCCGGTGCGGCGACGGGCACCGGCTCAGTGGCCGGAGTGGGGGTCGGGGCGGTGGCCGGTTCCGGCTCGGCGGCCGGGGTGATGGCAGCCGGTGGTACCGGCTCGGTGGTGACCTGCTCGGCCACCTGAACCCGGATGGGTCCAGCCGGGGCAGCCGCCGGGGCGGTGGTGGGTTGGTTCGGTGTGGGTGCCGGGGCGAGGACGAGTTTGACCAGGGCCATGAAGGCCAGGGCGGGGACGGCGGAGAGCAGCCAGCCGGAGATGCCGGGTTTGGCGACCGCGAGTTGTGCGGCGAGGGAGAGGCTGGCGGCGGCGATGAGCAGGAACAGGGGGTAGCCGATGGGTGCGCCGCTGCGGCGGCGTCGGCGGATGGTCAGCAGGCAGGCGATGGGAACCAGTTCGGAGATGACGGCGTTGGCCCAGCCGAACCACGCACCCGTCCCGTCAGGGGAGTTGGCGAGGGTCCAGTCTTTGACGTGGGTGAAGGAGGCGGCCCCGGCGAACCCGGCAACCGCGATGAGGATGAGCACCAGGACCACGCCCTCGATACGCGGACCGGTGGGTCGGTCAGTGGTCATGGGTGACCTGCCCGGTGGTGACGGCGTGCTGTTCGGCGGCGAGTCCGGCGAGGCCGACGCGGATGCCGTTGCAGGTGGGGCAGTGCTGGTCGGGTCCGGCGGTGCACTGGGTGAGGTGGGCGTCGTGGATGATGCGCAGGCTTTCGGCGTAGTAGCCGGACAGGAACCGTTCGAAGGACAGTTCGCCTCGGGCGGCGAAGTCCCGGGCGATGGCGGTGACGACGTAGTCGTCCGGGGTCATCCGCTCCTGCGCGGCGAAGTTGACGGCGGTGGTGGTCATCAGTGGCCTCCGTGGCAGTCGAGGCAGCAGCCGTAGCGGCGGGGGATGTAATAGGGCTTGATCTGGCCGCAGTGGCGGCAGGTCCGCCGGGCGAGCAGGGCTTTGGCGATGGCCTCTCGCTGTGCGGGGGTGGCGATGCGTTTGGGTGCGGCGAGGTCGAGGCGGTAGAGGTAGGCGACCCGGCGGTGCATGCGGTGTCGCCAGAGGATCTGGGCGACGGGGTCGTGTCCGCCGGGGCGAAGACCGGCTGCGCGGAGCTGGCGGCGGGTGGCCAAACCGGTCGGGGCGGTGTGGAAGGGGAAGGTGGGGAACCCGTAGCGGGTGCCGGTCGGGTCGTAGAACTCGACCCGGATGCCGGTGCGGTCGGGGAGCTGCTCCAGCTCGGGAGAACGCAGGTCGGTCATGACTGGCCTCCCCAGCGCTGCTGGGCGGCTTGGCGGGAGATGCCGAGGCGCTGGCCGATTTCGGCCCAGGAGTAGCCGAACTGGCGTAGGCCGATGACGGCCTCGCCGATCGCGCGGTCGAGGTCGGCGGAGAGGGCGACGAGGTCGCGGAGGGCTTCGACGTCGCCGTCAGCGACGCGGCGGCCGTGGGCGCGGATGATGCGCCGGGCGAAGGCGGCGAAGGCGTCATTCTCGACGACATCCCGGCGACGTGGCGAAGGGATGCGCGGCGTCAAGGTGTGCTTGACGGTGGTCATCGGTTCTCGCCTCCCTGGTTGTGGAGGCGGTCCCACTCGTCGGCAGCCGCGTCGAGGGCGGTGATGACTTGCTCGGCGGTGCGGCCGGGCTCGTCGTTCCAGGAGTAGGGGGAGATGTGCTCGTCGAGCAGGTAGCCGTCTTCGTCGATGTGGAAGACCGGCGCGAAGTCGTCGAGGTAGTCGACGAACGCGGCGATGGCGGCGAGGTAGGTGATCCGCTCGTCGGTGTCGAGGTCGTACCAGTGGTGCACCGGGTGTCCGGTGCAGGCCATGCCGATGGCCCCGACGGCGCAGGACGGCGGGGTCGGGGTGTCGGTGGTGTGGGGGTAGTAGGTGCCCTGGTGCCAGCCGTGCCGGCGTAGGTAGAGGGCAGCCATCCGCAGCAGGTCAGCGGGTGTGACCTGAGCTGCGGTGGTGGGGTGTTGGGTAGCCTTCATGGCAGCCACGTCCTTTCGGGGCTGTTGGTGGAGGTCGGCAGGACCAGCTCTGCTGCCAGGCGGGTTACTGGTCCTGTCGGCCGATTTATCGGGTGCGTAGCCGCAGGTAGCGGCGTTGGCGGGTGTCGTCGCCGCCCATGGCTTGGGGTGGGCTGAGGTAGACGAGTCGGCCGCTGGCCGAGGCGACCTGGACCATCGAGGCGATCTCCGCTGGTTGGGCGACGATCCAGATCTCGACGTACCGGGCGGCACGCTGGCTGTTGGCCTTGGCGTAGGCCTGTTCGCGGGTGGTCATGCCGCCACCTCGAAATCCACCCGGGTCAAGTCCGGGATCAGGGCCGGTAACGGCCGGGGCCGGCGGATCCAGGCCGCGTAGTCCGCGATGCCCGCGATCTGGGCGTCGGTGAGGTAGGCGACTTTGATGCGCTTGGGGGTGCCGCCTTCGGCGATGAGGTAGGCGGCGCCCTGGTTGGTGGGGGCGATGTCGGTGGCGGTGTAGCCCTGCTCGGCCCAGCCGTGCCCGAGCACGATGTTGGAGGTGTTCGGGGTGGTGCAGCGGAACGCGGCCCGGTAGCCGAACAGGTCCCGCAGGCTGGTGGGGATGATGTCGAACGACGGCCGCTGAGTCGCGGCGACCACCGGGATACCGGCGGCACGGCCGCGTGCGACCAGGTCGCGGAGCAGGGCGACGAATTCTTCCTGTTCCTGCTTCGAACCGACGGTGGCGCTGTAGTAGGCGATTTCGTCGACGAGGACGGTGATGACGGACAGGCCGTCGGCGGCGGTGAGCTTGCGGCGGCCGTGGGCGCGCAGCCAGGCGTAGCGGTTGTTCATCACCAGCTGGAGTCGGCGGAGGATGTCGAGGGCGGCGGTGATGTCGGGGCCGATGAACGCGTCGGCGCAGTCCTCCCACTGGCCGAGTTCGACGAGCTTGCCGTCCAGCAGCACCAGGCGGCTGTCAACGGACAGAGCGGCGTGAGCCGCGATGGTGTTGAGCAGACCGCTCTTGCCTCCGCCGGGTTCGCCTCCGGCGAGCAGGTTGCGGTAGGCGAGGGTGATGTAGACGGGGTGACCGAACTCGTCGATGCCGACGAAGATGGGGTCGAACATCGACAGGCCAGGCCCCACCGGAACCCCGGTATCCGGGGTGGTTGTGGTGGTCATAGGTGTGCCCTCCTTGGGCAGTTGGTGGGCGCGAGGAGCCACACGAACGAGCCCGCAGGGCTCCTCGCGTCCAGGTTGGGTAGGCGGTTAGATCAGGCCGTCGTCGTGCTGCTCGTCGTGCCGGTCGGCGTCGAGCTCGGCGTCACGGCGGCGGTCCCAGGTACGGCCGTCACGGCCGCAGGCGTAGCAGTGGAAGTAGAAGGCGTCGGTGGCCTCGTCGTACTCGATCTGCGTCATGGTCAGATCCAGTCCGAAACGTCGTCCTCGACAACCGAGGAGGTCGCAGCGGGCTTGCTGCCGTTAGCGGTGGTGGCCGGCGGCTTCTTGCCGGTCGGCTTGCCCTGAGTGGGCAGGGTGACGGTGGGCATGTCGACGTCGGGCAGGTCCAGGGCGGTGGGCACGGTGGCCGGGATCCGCTCGGTCGCCGGAACGGTGTCGTCGATGACGTCGACGAGCGGGGAACCGACCTGGGCGGTCAGCACCTCGCGGCGCTTGATGTCGAACCGCAGATAGGCGGCGTTACGGTCGGAGGCCCGCTCGACCAAGGCGGTGGAGGCGTGACAGGCCACGGCGATCCGGTCGAGGCGGCCTTCCAGGTCGGCCAGGGACAGACCGGGTCGCAGGTAGACCCAGACCCGCTCACCGACGGGCGTGGGCTTGGCCCACAGGATCAGCGGCAGGCTGCCGGACTGGTTGGCGATGATGAACTGCGCGAAGCACACGCGCAGCCGGTGCCGCACCACGAGGCACCAGGTCCAGGCGACCAGGAACCGGCGGGACACCGGCAGGCCGGCGGGGACGCCGACGACCAAGGCGATCACCAGCAGGGTGATCGGGGTTGAGGTGTGGTTGACGAGCTGCACCCAGGCAGCGCCAAGGGCCGTGGTGATCCCAATTTCGGGGGTCCACCACCACAGCAGCCGCAGTACCGGCCAGATCCGCACGAGCAGCCAGGCGAGGCCGCCGAGGGGAACCCCGATCAGAACGCCGGTGAGCAGGGCGAGGATGGGGTGGATGGAGGAAGCGGCCACCACGGCCGACAGAAGGCCGACGATGACCGCCGTGAGGATGAACGCCAGGCGAGCATTCCTGGCCGATGACCGGTGGACCTTGGCCTCGATCACCGTGATCGTGTTGTTCGACCTGCCGCCGAACGGGCGGCGAGGGCTAGACTTGGACACGACGAGTCCTCCCATACGTGGGTGGATGAGTTGGAGGGCACGGGGTCGGCAGATGTAGGAGTCGGACCGACCCCGCGCCAGCTCTTACGGGGTTGCCACCACCACGACGTGGTGACCGGGCCGGGAGTACAGGAGTCGGAACCACTCCCGGACCGTTCTTCACTGGATTCAGCGGACCATCAGGCCGCTTCGCGCCTCAGCGCATCGACACCAGAAGCTCACGCAGCACAGGTGGAACGAGGGACTACTTCGCCGCCGAGGTGCCAGCCTTCGGCTTCAGCGACACGGCACGGAACGCGACGCCGTTGCGCCCGTTGGTCGCCCACGGGATGGCCTCCAACTGCTCGACAGCGACGAGCTGTCCCACCGTCACGCTCGGCTTCTCACCCGCCGTGGTGATGGTGATGATCTCGCCGCCGGTCTCGTCGAGAACGAAGACCTGGGTCGACCACATGAGCCGGCCAGTGTTCTTCTCCGACCGCTGGTTGCCGTTCTGGTCGTTCTTCGGCTCCGGGTCCTTCGTCACCTGGACCTGCTTGCTCGCGGTGTCCACGTACAGCTTCATGAGCGTGACCCCTTCCTAGGTCTATTGCTCTAGTCCTCTAGAGGACTGTGGGTGCAATCAAGGTAGGTCCATGCGGCTGACGGCGTCAAGTCCTCTAGAGGACTAGAATTTCGAGTGGAGGTCGACATGACTAGTGAGCTGGGGGCAAAGGCCCCCAAGTATCAGCGCATCGCAGACGAGCTGCGGCGCGACATCAAAAACGGCACCTATGAGCCAGGGGAGCGGCTGCCTGCCGAGGCCGCACTACTTGAGCGCTTTCGCGCAACCTTCCCCAGCCTTTCGATGGAGACCCTCCGCAACGCCATTCGGGTACTCAGGGCAGAGGGCATCGTTGAAGCCCGCCAGGGCGTGGGCACCTTCGTCACTGCCAACCGC
Source organism: Micromonospora sp. Mcm103 (assembly GCF_024519755.1). NCBI lineage: Bacteria > Bacillati > Actinomycetota > Actinomycetes > Micromonosporales > Micromonosporaceae > Micromonospora > Micromonospora sp. Mcm103. The sequence continues at coordinate 48,592 of NZ_JALJRJ010000007.1, read as the reverse complement.
CGACTCCAGCGGCGTTCCCGCGACCGGTACGGACGAGCCCGTACTGACGGCAAGTTGCTCACCGCCCACTTGCAGCATGAGATCCCTTTCGCTGGGCGCGGTCCAGTGCCAGAGCATGTTGCTCAAGCGGCGGGCATGGAGCCAGGAGAGCGAGTCGTGATCCGGCGTCGCGTCCTGTCTGACCGCGAAAGTGGCCGACCGCAGGAGGTTGGCGCGAGCTACATCCCGTTGGGCTTCGCCGCCGACACCTTCCTTGAACAACCACAGGTGGTGCCGAAGGCCCTTTTTCTATGCATCGAGGACTTGAGCGGCAAGAGGTACAGCCGAGCCAGAGACCACTGGCAGTGGCGAATGCCCACAGCGGTCGAGGCGGAAGCCCTACAGATCTCACCGGGCACAGGCGTGGTGCACGTCGTACACGTGGCCCGAGCCGAGGATGACACCGTTCTTGAGGTGTCGGAATCGGTCTGGCCGGCCGACCGTATCGAGATCATCGACGAGTACGACGTCACCCAGCAGCCTGAAGACGCCGACGGCCGCTCCGATATCTAAAGGGGGCAGGGTGTCAGAGCCCTTCGACCACGTAGACAACCTGCAAGACCACTGGTGGTGGAGGCCAGGATGGCGAGCGGGACGCCACTTCTACGCTTGCCACTTCACCATGAGCGGAAACCCGGAGCTCGTCCAGCTCGTGCGCCGCTACCAGGAGGCGCTCCGCCCCTTCCCTGGGCTTGACCTCATACCTTCGACCTGGCTCCACCTGACCATGCAGGGCATCGGATTCCTCGACGAACTCGATGGCGGCCAGGTCGCCGAGGTCGAACGTGCTATCCGGTCGAAATTGATGCAAACTCCTGCACCAGTCGTGATGTTCCATCGGCCCGTGGTGCGTCCGGAGGCTGTGTACCTGCCCGCATCGCCTCCCGAGCCCGTGGCAGCGGTCCGCGACGCTGTCAGGGCGGTCATCGCAGATGTCCTCGGGCCGGACCACGTCGAGTTGGCGCCCGAACATACCCAGGGGTATCGCCCCCATGTGAGCGTCGCCTACTCGAATACGACGCAAGCCGCGGAGCCGATTGTTGGAGCGCTGGCGGCGGTCGAGGCCGAACCGGTCACCGTGGCTCTCGACCATGTCGGGCTGCTGGAGTTCCACCGGGACAACCGCATGTATGAGTGGACGCGAGCCAGCCAGGTCTCGGTCGGGGGTTAGGCCCCGCCTCTAACTAGAACATGCGTACGATTCGGCAGTGGTTAGGGAGCTGGTCGCGCGCTGGTGGAACGGCTCGTGGGGACGCCTGACCCGGCGTGACGTGTGGCTCGCCCGAGAGGTTCGATGGCATGTCGTCGCCAGGGCAGGCGACTCCGAGACGGGCAGGGTGCTTCGGTGGGAGTTCGACACCGAGGACGGTGCCCGTCAGATGGTGCGGCGACTCGTTCAAGCCGATGGCGGCCAGTGGCGGGAGCAGAACAGCGACGCAGCCACGCAGCCGCCGGGGTAGGGGCCGGCCGGACTGCCGGCGGTGTCGGGCTCCACTTGACGCGTTACACATCGGCTTCACTTGAAGAGTGACAAGTTGCCGGCCCTGCTCGGGCTTCGGTGTCACAGTGCGTAACTGGTGGGCCGCCTGGGCTAGAGCATGCGGAGAAGCCCGTGCGTCGCGGCGAAGTCCTTATCGGCGCGGGGTGATGTCCGGCCCAGCAGGTGCTCAGCCTCGTGGTTGCGGCGCTCGGTGCCAAGGCCGACGCCCGCGTATTCAAGTGTCGGGTGATCAACGAACGGCACGAACGCATCAACCGGCAGCAGCGACTCAGTGACCAGAAGCTCCCGCAGCTGGGGGGCAGCGGCAAGACCCTGTAGGGATGCCGGATGCCGAAGGTGGGGCATGGCGGTGCAGTCGGCGCGTAGCAGCGCGGTGCAGGAGCTGAAGTCGGGAAGCCGGTCCAAGGTGAGGGCATCCAGCCACAGCCATTGCAGTTCGGGCAGGCGCGTCACCGCGTCGAGATCGGTGAGTTTGCGAACCGCACGAAGCGCGAGGTAGCGGAGGGTGGGGGCCTGGAGGAGCCACTTCCCCTCTGCCAACGAGCCGAAGGTCAGGGCCAGGGACTGCAGATGGGGCAGGTCGATCACCGGGAGGAGTTGGTCGACCGGGAGCCGCCATAGCGCCAGCCCCTGTAGGCCGGAGTTGGCGTTGAGCAACTCCGGAAGACCGCGTCGGTGCGCCACGATCCGCAGCTGGCGAAGGTCGTGGAACGCGGCGACCGGGGTGAGGTCGAGAGGCTTGCGGGTCTCGCCGATGTCGAGGAGCTCGACGTCGGAGCTGAGTTGGTGCAGCGGCACCAGGTCGGTCAGGTTGTGTAGGTGGGCGACGCTGAAGCGACGCAAGTGTGGGAACCAGCGCAGGAACCGCAGCGTGGCGAGGTCGTCGTCGAAGCCGTACGCGCGCAGAGTGACCGTCGGATGGTCCGTCAAGGCCGCGGCGAACGACCTGTATTCCGCCTCGGCGAGCGGCTGGCTGAACTGAGCAACCGCAGCATCGCCGAGCCCGACGCGCAGCTTGTGTACGTCGAGCGGGCTCGACACCTCCACCACGCGGCTCATGACTCGGGATCTTCCCGCCTGGGCCGCCAGCACGCCAGTGTGGTGAACTCGCGCGTCACCGTCGGTGCCCGGCACTCTCAGGGTCCCTGTAACCCCTCAACTGGAGTCACCGGCGTCCCCACCTTTTACCGACGATTCACTCTGGAGCGCGACGCCTGAGACATCCGCTCATGGGGCGATCAGCGCGCGGAGGTGTCGCAGATCAGTTGGCGGACGAGTGTCGCGTATCAGGCGACGGAGGACACACCGGCTGCCGGCGCTGCGGTTCAAAGTTTCTGTACGTCTTCAAGGCGGCCCTGAACGGGCCGCACGCGCCGCCGCCTGGGCGCGCGCCGGCCGCTGCCGCTGTCGCTCTGCGGCCGACACGCCTGACGCCCGGCGGCTGGCGCGGAGAGCGGGAAGCCCGGAGGGCCGCCGCAGAACGACAGGTTGTTGACCGGTGGTGTGGTGGGCCGGCAGCCGGCCGGGCCGCGCGGCCACGAGCCCGCGCGGCGGAGGGGAGGGCACGCCGGCCGCGTCGGCGAGCTCGCGGCGGTCGCGGGGTTGCGGTTAGGGCGCCTCCGGCGGGGGCGCTCCGGCTCCAGGATGGCCGGGGCACCGTCGGCCGGTCGCGGTCCGTGGGTGGTTGCAGTGAGCCACCCCGCCTGCCATCGACCCGGGCAAGCCGAGCAGACCACCTCCCGACCCGCCAGGGTCCGAACCTGCGTCAAGGCCGTCTTGACGTGGCGGGCCGGGCGGCGGCCCGCTCCCCACAAGGGCGGGTCGACGGCAGACGGGATGGCGGAGTGGCGCTGGGTGCGTGGCTGGGCGTCAATCCTCGGCATCATCTTCTCGAAGAGAGATATACGGAAGCTGCCGCCGAAGATCTTCGCGCTGCTCGGGCGTCAGGCCGGGCTCCTCATCGCCGCCGTCAGAGGACGGATTCTCGGCCGCACCCATGTCGACCTACTCTGCGTCGATCTGTCGTTCGGTCGAGTGCCTGCTGCCGCTCTCCAGCTCGCGCCAGTTCGGGACGAGGGCAGTCATCATCGCCTTGAACTGCCGGCCGTGGTCGCGGTAACGGAGATGTAGGAGCTCGTGGACGATCACGTAGTCCTGGAAGCCCTCCGCCTCGGTCGCCAGGTCATCCGCCAAGGTAACGACACCGTCAGGCGCGCAGGACCCCCACTTGCCTGGTAGCGGCTTGATCTGGACTTGCTCCGGATTGACCTTGAGCTTGAGGGCCCAGCCCATGGCCCTCCGACGAAGTTGCTGCTCCGGGTAGAGAGGAGACTTGACCACCATCAGCCAGCCTGCTCCAGTACCTGCATGATCCGCTCGATAGCCCCGGCACGGTCGTCCTTGCTGAGCGCCAGCAACGGCTTGTAGAGCTGAGCGCGGAGCCGCCGGCGCTCCTCGGAGTTGTCCTGCCAGGTCGGGAACTTGGCCAGTACCGTCTCGATCTCGCGAGCTGCTGTCATGGCGTCGAATCCGGCGGCATCGGCGTCACTCTCGTGGCTGAGCGTCCAGAACACCGCGAAACCGACATTGCTCAGGCCACTCTCCTCGGCCCGCTTCCTAGCTTCGGCCTTCTCGCGGACGAGTGCCGCGAGCTCGTCCATAGCCGCGAGCCCATCGATCTTGCGCGTCTCCATGTCGAGAAGAATCCGGTCAGCCTTGACGCGGATGCTCTGCAGCACCACAGCCCCGGCCGGATCCTCTTCCATCTCCTTCTTGAGCCCGCGTAGGAGGTTGTAGACCTTGCCCTCGTCAGGACCCTCGTCCGAGCGGAGCGACTCCAGCGCCTCGATGTCGAACGTGACGACCTTGGAGAAGCGCCCGAGACCCTCCTGAACCGCGCCCTCCTCGATAAGACGCTTGGTCTTGTGCTCCAAGTCACCGAGGAAGGAGCCGGTCTCCGAGAAGGCCGCCCTCACTGCGGCATAAAGCTGGCTCAGCCGCTTGTAGGTCGTGATGTGGTCACGCAACTCAGCCGAGGGCGACAGGATCTCCCAGAGCGCTTCAACATCCTTGTAGTCGTCGTAGAACACCTTGCGAGCATCGAGGTCGAGGAACCGGCCGTAGACAACGCTCTCCAGCTGGGCGTCCGGTGTCAGCTTGCCGTCGACCTGTAGGTACTCGGCCGCGGCCGCAGCGATCTTTTCATGCAGACTGGCCATCAGGATGTCGAGGTCCTCAAGCGCACCCTTGACGTCCGCGGAGTCGAAGCTCAAAGCCTTGGTGATGTTGCGCAGGATGCCGACGAAGTCAACGACCAGGCCGACGCGCTTCATGACGTTGTTGTCGTCTATGTACGGTCGGTTGACGCGAGCCAGCGACTGCAGCAGCACGTGATTGCGCATCGGCTTGTCGAGGTACATCGCGTAGAGCACCGGGGCGTCATACCCGGTGAGCAGCTTGTCGGTGACGATGAGGATCTTGGGCTGCTCGTCCGCCTTCTTGAACAGCTTGCGGACGTCCTCCTCGCGGCTCTCCGTGATCTGCAGGGCGTGCACATCCGGCCGGTCGACGATGTCGTTCGGATTCTTGGAGTAGACAACCTCCGACCACTCCGGCGGGAGATACCGGTCGAGGGCGCGCTTGTACTTGGCGCACGCCTCACGGTCGACGGCCACCATGAACGCCTTGTAGCCCAGCGGGTCGACGTTCTCCTTGAAGTGCTCGGCGACGAACTTGGCGACCTTCTCGATGCGGTCGTCGGCACCAAGGAAGGCGCGCAGACCGACGGCCCGGTCGAGGACCTTGTTCAGCTCCTCTATGTCGGTCACGTCCTCCTCGTCGGCGAGGGCGAAGAACTGCTGCTCGAGATCCTCAGTCGCCATGGTCATCTCGGATGGCGCCAGCATGTACTTGATCGGCAGCGTCGTCTCGTCGGTGATCGACTCAACGATCGAGTACTTGTCGAGGTAGCCGTCCTCGTCCTGCGTACCGAAGATCTCGAAGGAACCCGAGCCAGCGCGGCTGCTCCCCACCGGCGTACCGGTGAAGCCGATGATCGTAGCGTTCGGAACGGCACCCATCAGGTAGGAGCCGAGATCAGCCGCCACGGAGCGGTGCGCTTCGTCAATAAAGACATAGATGTTGTCCCGCAGCGAGCTGTTCTTCCGTATCTCCTCGAACTTGTGGATCATCGCGACCACCAGGCCACGGAAGTCCGAGTCGAAGATGCTCTGGAGGTCGGCCTTGCTGTCGGCTCGGCGCCAAGCGATGGCGCTGGACTGCATTTCACCAATCAGGCGCTCGACCCAGCCCTTGAGCTGACCCTCCAGCTCGTTACGGTCGACGACCAGGATCACCGTGGAGCCGGCGAACCGCATCGGATCTTCCAAGATCTGCTTGGCGGCGGTCAGCAGAGTGAAAGTCTTGCCCGAACCCTGGGTGTGCCAGATCAGGCCGCGGTCCTTCTCAGGGTCAGCACAGCGAGCAACGATCTTGTCGACCGCAACGCGCTGGTGCTCGCGCAGGACCGACTTCTTGGTCTCGCCGTCCTCGACATAGAACAAGATCCAGTCGCGGAGGGTACGCAGGAAGTCGCGCGGCTCGAAGAACGCTTCCACGGCACTCTTGTAGGACTCATCCTCGGTGTGCTTCCACTTGAAGAGGAAGCGCCGAGACACGTTCCAGGTGACGCCGTACCAATAGCCGACCAGGTGCGTGACGTTGTGAAGCTGCGTCTGGGCGAGCAGCTCCGGCGTCTCGATCTCGTAGCGGCGCAACTGGGTGATGGCGCGGCTCAGGGCGTCGCCGTCCTTGGGGTTCTTGTGCTCGACAATGGTGACCGGGAGGCCGTTGACCACGAACATCACGTCGGCGCGGTTGCCCTTGCGAACGACCGGATCGATCCGCCACTCCCACGTCACGTGCAGGGCGTTGTTCTCGGGGTTGTCGAAGTCGATGAGGCGGACCGGACGGACACGCTTCTCGTTCTCGTCGCGCCACATGTGCTCGCCGCGCATCCACTTGAGCATTTCCCAGTTGCCCTCGATGCTCGGAGTGATGGCCTCGATGGTCTCGATGATCGAGCGCGCCTGTTCTTCGCTGAGCCACGTGTTGAAGTCAAGGATCTTCTCCTCCAGCACGTCGGTGAAGAGCATGTTCTCGTGGCCGTGACGCAGAGCCTCAGCCTCGACCGGCGTAAGGACGGTCCAGCCGATCCCCTCAGCGTGCCCAACCATGGGGAACTGAACTGTGCGCGCCTCGCCGATGCTGAGCGTGGTCATGCGAACGCCTCCTCCAACTGTTCTTGGGCAACGGGCAGAGCAAACAGGTCGAGGTCGTCGAGACTGATGTCCTCACGCACGAGCCGGTGCGTCAACGAAACGACGAGGCGCCTAAGCACTAACTTGCGCTGGCGATGCGTCGCGATCTTGTCCTCGATCGCATCAAGGATCTCGACGATCCTCGCCTGCTCGGTGCGATCGCTCGGGTAGCTGATCGGGAAATCGCGGACGATGTCTAGGTTCAGGTTCTGCTGCTGTCCGCCGTGCGCTCGTTGCCGAAGGTCTTCGTACTGATGCGCCAGGTAGTGATAGAGGTAGCGCGGGTCCACAGCGTCGCTCGCAGGACGGATAGCCGCACATGCTTGGTTAGTTGCCGCGTCGATCCCGAGCACGGCGACCTTCCCGCGGGTCACACCCTGTCCGTACATGGCCAGCAAGACTGTGCCGGCGGGAAGGATCTTCGCGGCCGACTCGTCGAGACCCCGCTTGGTGATGCGCTCCGAGGTCTCCGTGATGACCGAGTAGTTGATCTCTGTCGTCTTCACCCACGGAATGGTGCCTCCGACCCAATAGTCAGCGACGGTGCGCGACGGCGTTCCTCCAGAAGTCACGTTATGGTTATCACCAATGCGCTCGTAAACCCACCCACTTGAATCATTCGGATCGCCGGCCGGGAATACGGCCTGCGCAACGGAGCGCATGAGCTCCTCACCGTTGCGCAACGCCTTCACCTCGAGCTCTTCCGCGTATGAGATGTAGTCGAGCACGTGGGCGATGTCGTCCTGAACATCGCGTGGTGGAATTCGCACGGGGATCGAGTACACGTCCGCGCGGTTCAGGCCAGGCACAGTGCTGTGGCTGTTGAGGCCGGTCAGCCCGCTGCTCCGAAGGAGGAAGTAGAGATAGCGCCAGCTCAAGCCGCCCTTGTTCTCCACGTAGTAGGTAGTGTCAATGGGCCAAAAGCCACTCTCCGAGTATGCGACGGCGCCGACTGAGCCCTTGCGTCCGACCACAATGCCCGGCCCGTCGACCAGCGCCTCGTCGTGGTTGCCGACCAGGCCGTTGGAACCGAAGACCCCGACCTTGCCTTCCACGCGAGCGTGAGCAGGCAACGCCTTGCCGTAGACCAGATCGATTTCGTCGCCCAGGGTCGACTCGCGCCACTCGCTCATTTGGCGAACCTTCCCAGCAGCTGCAGAACGCGCTCGTCGGTCTCGCGTTGACGAATCACCAGACCGCGAAGCTCGGTTACCAGCGTGGAGATGTCCGCGACCTCGCTATCGTCAGCCGTTTTGACCCAATGCCCTGGACTGAGGTTGTAGTCAGCGTCTCGAGCCTGCTGGGTCGTGATGATTCCGACCTCGCCGTCGACAGGCTGGTCTGAGCGGAACAGGTCAGCAAGTTGCTGGAGCTCCTCCTCCGCGAGGTAGTTCTTCGGGCGCCCCTTCCTAAACCGCTTGCTGGCGTTCAGGAGGACGACCTTGCCCCTGCGCGCCGCAGGCTTACGCTTGTTGAGGATGACGATGATTCCAGCAGCGGTGGTGTTGTAGAAGAGGTTGTCGGGCAACAGGACGACACCTTCGATGTAGTCGTGCTCGACGAACCACTTGCGGATGTTCCGCTCTCTGTCCTCGTTCCTGGAGCCGGAACCCCGCGTCAGCGCGCCGGTGTCCAGGACTACCGCGGCCCGTCCGCTATCGCTCATCGAGGCGAGTGCGTGCTGGAGCCACGCCCAGTCACCCTTGCCAGACGTGGCGCCACCGGCCTTGCTGAAACGATCGTAAGGGTCCTTGTCAAAGATGTCGGTTGCGAAAGTTTGGTTCCACATCGGGTTGGCAACCACGATGTCGAACCTCTGAAGCCCGCCAGCGGTGTCACGAAACTTGGGGTTAATCATGGTGTCGCCCCGACGAATGTCGACGTCCATGTCGTGGATGATGGCGTTCATCGTGGCTACGGCGTAGCTCTCGGCCTGGAGCTCCTGACCGAACAGCTTGAGTGGCACCTTGCTCGTCGGGTCGATCTCGCGGGCGATCAGCTGCAACTTGATCAGTAGACCGCCTGAGCCGCAGGCGTAGTCGTAGCAAGTCTCGCCGGGCCTGGCCCGCATGATGCGCGCCATCAGGAAGCCGACCTCGGTGGGCGTAAAAAACTCTCCAGCCGATTGCCCCGAGCCCTCGGCGAACTTCCTGAGCAGATACTCGTAGGCGCGCCCGAGGAAGTCGGGCTGCACATCAGCCAGCCCGAGCCGGTAGCGCGGGTCCGCGAAAGCTTGGACCACGTCCTTCAGCTTCGACGGGTTGATGTCGCGCTCGCCGTTGCGCACCTCAGCGAAGTCTACGATGTCGATGACGCCGGCCAGGCTCGGGTTGTAGCGCACCACCGCTCGCACGGCCTTCGTCAGATGCTCCCCGATGTCCTTCGGGGCGGTCGAACGGCCACGCTCGTCCAGAGGCCACTCGTACCTCTCGCGCTCGGAGATGACCGCCCAGCGCGCCTCCGGCGGCAGGTAGAAGCGCAGAAGCGAGTGGTCTGCCTCGGCGATCTCAAGCGCCACGTCGCGGTCACCGTACTCCTCGGCCAGGCGGTCGATCTCGTCGTCAAACACGTCCGAGAGGCGCTTCATGAACAGCAGCGGCAGCAGGTAGTCCTTGAACTTGGCCGCGTCCTTCTCGCCCCGTATCGAGCAGGCGGCATCCCAGAGCATCTGCTCCATGGGCTTGGTCGTCTTGGTATCGGCCTTGCTCACGCGCTTGCGGCGTCCCGATCGGACGCTGGGAGCATCGCCGGGGTTGGCGACGTCGACCCCCGCCTCCTCTGCCAGCGCCAAGATGCTCGCCAGCTTGGCCTTCTGGGGCATGGTGCTGCCGTCCCCGCCCTCCCAGCGGTTGACGGTCGCGAAGGATACGCCGAGTCGCTCCGCGAGCCCCGCCTGAGTGAGCCCCAAGTTCGCTCTGATGGCCCGAAGCGCCTCGGGCACCGCCACCGCAGATGTCATGTTTGTTATCTTTGTTATATCGCAAACTCGTGTCAAGCCCCGACACGCCGGGCTCCCCCCGGCGGGGGTCAGCCTGGGTCGCCGACGGAACGGCTGTCGACAGCAACGCTGACAGCAACGCCGCCGGACGGCGGCACACTGACGGGCGCTGGCATGGACGAGGCTCCGAGCGTGCAGCCGTTGCCGGACGTGTGCGGACGCGACGCACAGAGCTTGTAAGCGAGATGTCGCCGGTTCGATCCCGGCCGGGGGCTCCATTTTCACAAGGTGTTCCGGGGCCGCCGTCGCCACGAGACGCACGGCCGCCCAGTCGCCCGTCGCCGGATGTACGCCGCCGTCACGATCGGACGTTCGTGGCCGCCTGACAGCGGGATCGCAGTGGCTCGATGAAGCGGCTAACGTGCGGGGATGGGTCACGAGGATGGCGGCTCGCTTGCTCTGCCCGGGGTCGTCGGAGTCGAGATCGTCGAGGTGCTGGACTGGTACGACGGACCGCTGGACGGCCTGGCCCGTCACGGGGGTCGGTTGTTCTGGTTCTCGGCCGGGCCGGACTGGGTTCCGGGCCAGCCTCGACGGCTCGTCCTGTATGCGGTCACCGCAGAGCAGGCAGCTCGGTTGCGTGCAGAGGCCCAGCGGTCCGAGGCGTTCGCAGCCGCGGTTCCCGCTGATGGCGACGCCTGGGAGCCGTCGGGTTGGTTCGTCGCCTGAGCCGGCGCCGTGGGTGACAGTTCGGGCTGGACGCTCGTCGAGCGGTAGTGGGAATCTGCTCGGATGAGCCAGGAGCAAGCGCAGGTCCTGTCCCGTGGTGCCAACTGGGCAGTCGTGCAGGTGCCAGGTCGGGCCTTTCCCGGCCTTCACGTGCAGGGCGATACGTTTGCCGCCCTCTGGACGCAGCTCGCCGGAGCGGCTCGCATGCTCCGCGAGGATCCCGGGAACGGCGAGGCTCTCGACGACCTGGACGATGCGGTCCGAGGGGCGGGGGAGTTACTTCGTTTCTACGAGGCGGCGCTCGCGAAGCGAGGCATCCGGCGGCCGTACTGACGGGGCGGTCGCCGACGCCGGCATGGCCGCCAGGACGGTCGGGCCGGGCTTCTGCCACCAGGAAGACACGTCGTAGGACTCCGGTGCCAGGTCGACCCCGAGATGGGTGGCGTACCAGCGGTTGATCCGGTCCGGGTTGTGGGCGCGGAAGAAGACGCCGCCGATGCCCGTCACGCGTTCCATGATCTTCTCCCCCGCTGGGTGCTGTCAGGCCGAGCCTGCCGGGTTCAGGCTAGAGAGGCCCCTGGCGTCTGACGAGCAGCCATTCCGGCGACCCGGACGAGGACCAGCGCGACGTGCTGCCCTTGCGGAGGCTCTCTCCGGCGGGCGGGTCGGGCCACGAATGGTCAGTCCCAGAAGTTGAACATCAGCTCGCCGACGGTGGCCGGTGTCCAGTAGCGGATCTGGTCGAGTTCGACGCGGTCGAGAGCGGTCAGGTCGGCCTGTGACAGCGGGATCCCTAGCTGATCGGCGGGGAGGACCTGGGCGTCGGTCAGGGTGGCGAGGACAGCGGCGAGGCCGGGGTGGTCGACGAACGCGACAGTGGCCTCGTCGCCGGCCCGCGGGCGGGAGAAGGCGATGAACGGCAGGGTGACGTGCCGCAGCACCGCGACGTGGTGCCGGGCATCGGCGATGTCGGCCGTGTGGAAGCTGGGCGTGACGCCGGCGGGGGTCACGCCGGTGACGGTGGCACCGAGGGCGCGGGCGGCGTGGTGACAGACGGCGGTGAAGGCCCTGACGTCCGCTCGTGCGCCGGGTGCGTGGAAGCCGGTGGCCCCGGGCGGCAGTCTCATGGTCGGGCTCCCTGGTCGTCGCAGTCGGCGGATATCGATTGTCCGCCCGGGACGCCTGCGTCACCCTCTCCGCATGCTTGAGACGCGCGTCCTCGGCGAGGACGACTGGAAGGTGTGGCGGGAGCTGCGGCTCGCCGCGCTCACCGAGGCCGGGTACGCCTTCGGCGCCCAGCTGGCGGACTGGCAGGGCGACGGTGACCGCGAGGAACGTTGGCGCGGGCGGCTCGCAGTGCCCGGCTCGTACAACGTCGTGGTGCTGCTCGACGGGCAATCGGTCGGGATGGCCAGCGGGATGCCGACCGAGCACGACGGGGTCGTCGAGCTGATCTCGATGTACGTGGCACCGGCGGGGCGCGGCCGGGGCGTGGGAGACCACCTCGTCCGGACGGTCGAGCAGTGGGCCCGGCTTGCAGGCGCGCGGACGCTGCGGCTCGCCGTGGCGGAGGGCAACCCGAACGCGTGGGCCCTGTACCTGCGCAACGGCTTCCGGGACACGGGCGACGTCGGCGGCCTGATGCCCGACGGCGTGCGCCGCGAGCACATCATGACCAGGAGCCTCGCGAACGAGCCGTAGGGACGCGAGGCGCGGGCCGCGCAGTAGGCTGACCAGCGATGAGTCGCGCCGTCGAGGAGTCCAACCGGGCGATGCTGCGCGCCCGGGACGCGATGGACCGGGCGTACGCGCAGCCGCTGGACATCCCCGCGCTGGCCCGGATCGCGTACGTCTCGGAGGCGCACTTCATCCGTACCTTCCGGGCCACGTTCGGCGAGACGCCGCACCGCTACCTGCAACGCCGCCGGGTGGAACGGGCCATGTACCTGCTGGTACGCACCGACGAGCCGGTCACGGAGATCTGCCACCTGGTCGGCTTCGGCAGTCTGGGCACGTTCAGCCGGACGTTCCACGGCATCGTCGGTGAGTCGCCGTCGGCCTACCGGCGCCGCAAGACCGTGCCGGCCGGCGTCCCGGGCTGCTTCACCAAGGCCTGGATGCGCCCGAGCAGCACGGCGGGCGAGCCGGCCACGGAGGGCAAGAGGCCAGCCGCCGCGGTCAGCGCCCCCGCGCCTGCCGCCGCACGATGACCCAGAGCCGGTCGCCGAGCCGGCTGCGCCGTACCCAGCGCAATCCGGCCAGCCGGCCCTTCACCGGCGTACGCGGGCGCGGCGGCGCGGTGACCCGGGCGTAGGTGGTACCTGTCGACGGCCTGGTGAAGGCGGGTTCCAGCCGTTCGGAGGCGACCGCCAGCGCGGTGAACTGGGCGAGCACCCGGGAATCGGGTCGGCCGCCCCGGGCGGCGGTACGCAGGTCCCGCTCCACGACCGGCCGCCGGATCAGCTCGGTGAGCGGCCCGTGCACGGTGTCCAGCAGGTCGGCCACGGCGGCGACGCCGTCGCCCTCCCAGATCCGGGTGGCCCGGGACGGCCCGGTGGCGGCGCTGACGAACGGCACGTCCGCCCACTCCGGTACGAGCCGGGCGATCAGCGCGGTGTGCGGCAGTCGTGCCCGCTTCTCCGCCACGGTGAACGCGAAGCTGGCCGCGACGAAGCCGGGCGCCAGGAACGGGGTGACCATCCCGGTGGTGTACGCGGAGGTGCACCATCGGCGCATCCGCTCGACCAGGTAGAGGTAGTCGATCAGGTGCTCGTCGCGGAGGCCGATGTCGCGGGCGTGGGCCAGCAGGGCGGTGACCCAGTCCCGTTCGGTGGCCAGTGCCTCCGGTGACACCGCGGCGTTCGGCACGCCCGCCAGCAGCTTGGTCAGGCCCGCCTGCTCCGGGGTGGGCGCCGGGTCGGCGTCGGCCCGGGGGTACCAGTAGCCGACCACCAGTTCGCCTGCCGCGCCGGTGAGGCTCGGCGCGCGTACCACCTCGGGCAGCCGGGTGCGCACGGCCGGCCGGGCCAGGTAGTTCGACGGGAACTGGTGGTCGTGCAGCGCGGCGAGCCGTCGCGCCCGGTCGCGGAGGCCGACGCCGAGGACGGTGGCCGGGGGCGCGGCCGGCACGAGGCGGTGCGGTAGCTCCAGGCCGCGCCGGTCCCGCACGAGCCGGACCAGCTCGCGGGCCACGTCGCCCTCGGCGGCGGTGTCGTCGTTCGTGGCCAGGTTCGGCGTACGGCCGGCGGCGACGAGCGTCGCGGCGATGAGCCGGGAGTCCTTCCCACCGGAGAGGCCGAGCGTCACTCCACCGTCGTGCAGCCGGTGCAGGCCGGCGACGGCCCGGGTCAGCGCGTCAGCGGCCCGGTCCAGCCGTTCGCCGAGCGGCCGGTCCCGGTCGGCGAGGCCGCTGCGGACCACGTCGTCGGTGGCGTACCGGATCTCGCTGGTGAGCTGCCAGCCGCCGTCGGCGCGGCGGCGGCCGGTGATCCGCTCGCCCGGCCGCAGCAGCCGGATGTCGGCGAGCGGGGAGAGGTCGCCGCCGAAGTGGCCGGTGAGCAGATACGACGACCAGCCGGCCGGGTCGGGGCGGGCCTGCCCGTGCAGGAAGGCGGCGAGCAGGCCGGGCCGGGTGCACCAGGCGGTGACGCCGTCGGAGGTGCCGGTGAACACGCGGGCCATGCCGAACCAGTCCTGTTGCAGGGCGAGGCGGTCGTGGCCGAGGGCGAGCAGCGCGAACGGCGGTACGACGTCGCGGTGCACGTCCGCGCCGGTGAGCAGGTGGCGGGCGAGCGTCACCGGGTCGTCGCCGTCGACGCCGACCGGGATGCCCACCGAGACGGCGGTGACGTCGCCGTCGCCGGCGACGGGCGGCCACCGGTAGCCGCCCGGGTCGGCCGGGTGCAGCACCAGCACACCCCAGTCGGTGCCACCGAGGTGCCGGCGGTGCCAGCTCTCCGGCACCAGCTCGGCGGCGGCGCTGTGGAATCGGGCGACGGCGGCGTCACCACGGGAGGGCGGGAGGGCGCTCGTGGCGGCCCAGGCCAACATCAACTGCATCGACTTCCCCCGATGTCGTCGCGAAGACGTCAACAGCGGGTGACGAAATGGTGTCCCCGTGTGGGCAAACGACGCAAGCCGGACCAGGGTGCCGGGCGGCAGGACTGCGCGGTTTTGGATAAGCAGCAGGCCGGGGCGCTGCTCTAGCGTCGTCGGCATGACGATGCTTTCGACTTCCCGCTCCCAGATCTACGTGCTCGACCAGGACGAGGCGCTCGACTTCTACGTCGGCAAGCTCGGCCTGGAGGTCAGCCTCGACCAGGATCTCGGTTTCATGCGCTGGCTCACCGTGCACGTGCCGGGCGACCCGGGCCGGGAGATCCTGCTGGAGAAGCCGGGCCCGCCGGCGCTGGACCCGAAGACCGCCGAGCAGGTCCGGGAACTGCTCACCAAGGGCGCCGCGGGCGGGTTCCTGTTCTTCACCACCGACGACGCGCACAAGACGTACGCGGACCTGGTCGCGAAGGGCGTCGAGGTGACCGACGAGCCGACCGACCAGCCGTACGGCATCGACTTCGGCATCCGCGACCCGTTCGGCAACCGCATCCGGATCGGGCAGATGCGCCAGGGGCAGTGAACGGCGCGGCGGCGGGCTAGGCTCGCGGTCCCCGACCGTGGAGGTGCCGATGCCCAGCCGCCTGCTCTACCTGGTCCGTCACGGCGAGCAGGACCGGCCGGAGGAGGAGGCGGACACCGGGCTGTCGGAGCGAGGGCGGCGGCAGGCGACGCTACTGGGCGCGCGGCTGCGCGGCACGCGCTTCGCCGCCGTACATCATGGGCCGGCCCGCCGGGCCGCGGAGACCGCCGCCCTGGTCGCGGCGTCGCTGCCAGGTGTTCCGGTACGCGAGGACGACCGCGCCGGCGACCACATGCCGCACGACACCGACCCGGCCGGCCTGCCGGAGTCGTACGCGGCGTTCCTGGCCGGCTTCTCCGAGCGGGAGCGGCGCGACGGACCGCGCGTGACCGCGGAGGCGGTGGCGCGGTTCGCCGCCGCTCCCGCGGAGGGTGACGTACGCGAGCTGGTAGTCACCCACAACTTCCTGGTCGCGTGGCTGGTGCTGCACGCGGTGGACGCGCCGGCGCGCCGGTGGATCGGGCTGAACCAGCAGAACTGCGGGCTGACGGTGATCCGCTACAGCTCGGGCGGCCCGCCGGCGCTCATCGCGTTCAACGACGTCGCCCACCTGCCGCCCGAGCTGCGTGCCACCGGTCTGCCCGACGACTACCGGATCTGACTCAGGCGATCAGCTTCACCACGGCGTCGGCCACGGCGCGGGCGGACTGCGGGTTCTGGCCGGTCACCAGCCGCCCGTCGACCACCACGTGCTCGGTGAAGTCCGGCGCCGGTACGTGCTGCGCGCCCGCCTCGCCGAGCTTGTCGGCGAGCAGGAACGGCACCTCGTCGGTGAGGCCGACGGCCGCCTCCTCGCTGTTTGTGAACCCGGCCACCCGCTTGCCGACGATCAGCCGGGAGCCGTCGGTGAGGGTGAGGTTCACCAGCGCCGACGGGCCGTGGCAGACGGCGGCCACCACGCCGCCGCGCTCGTACACCGAGCGGGCGATCCGGGCCAGGTCGGGGTCGTCGGGGAAGTCCCACATGGTGCCGTGGCCGCCGGCGAAGAGGATCACGTCGTACCCGGCCGGGTCGACGTCGGCGGCCTTCGGGGTGTCCGTGACGCCGGCGGTGGCGAGGAAGTCGTTCTGGGTGCTGTCGTTCTCGTCCCGCCCGTCGACGGGCGGCTCCCCGCCGGCCACGGAGACGAGGTCGACGTCGTACCCGGCGGACCGGAACACCTCCCACGGCTCGGCGGCCTCGCCGACGTAGTAGCCGGTCGAGCGGCCGGTGCGGCCCAGCTCGGAATGACTGGTCAGGGCGATGAGTGCGCGAGTCATGCCTTCCATGCTGGCCCGGTCGCCCGCCGGCCGGCCATAGGCCGATGTCACAGCCGGAACGGGTTTGAAATCGGGCCGGGTCAGCCGGTGGCGCCGTTGAGCAGGTCCACCACCTGCGCGGTGACGGCCGGCGGCGTGGTCTCCGGCGGGCAGTCGACGTAGCCGACCTGCCGGGGCCCGATGGTGAGCCGGTAGGTGAACGCGTCGGCGCACATGGTCGGCGGGACGGTGGCGGCGGCCTCGGTGGCCAGCCGGGGGTCGGCCGCGAGTTGCCGCAGCCGGGTGAGCTTCTCCGCGCCGAGTTGTCCCTCGCGGGAGGCGCCGGCGCGGTCGGTCCTCGTCCAGTGGCCGTCCGGCCCGACCCGGACGGTGTCGGACAGCCCGGCGATGCCTCCCGACTTCTCGAGCACGACCTCGGAGACGAGCGGCGGGGGCCCGTCCGTGACGACGGGTGGCGCGTCGGTGCGGGCGCAGCCGGCGAGCGGGACGAGAAGGGCGGCGACGGCCGCCACGGCGGGGGCAGCTCTCATACCGGTTCGGACGCGCGACGGGACCACCCGGTTCCGGGTCACCGCTCCTCCTCATCCGTTCGGTCAGTGTCTCCGGCGGGATCCCGCCAGCCTCTTTCACGTTCTTCGATGTATCGCTATATCTACATCAGTGACTACCCCCGTCACAACTTCGCCTTCCAGGAGGGCCCGTGAAAAGATCCGTCGCCGCCGTCAGCGCAGCGCTGCTCACCAGCGGCGTGCTGGCCTGCGTCACCACCTCGGCGCAAGCGGCAGCGCCAACCGCCCCCAGCCCCGAGACCTCTGCCGCAGCCAAGGCCGCGAGCCTGCTGCGCGCCAACCCCGGCGTCGTCCAGGGCGCCGGCGGTGAGGCCTATCAGGCCGTCCGCACCAAGGTCGACCCCTCCGGGGCCGCGCACACCCGGTACAGCCGGACCTACCAGGGCCTGCGGGTGTACGGCGGTGACTTCGTCATCCACACCGCCCCGAACGGCACCCTGACCAGCGCGTCGGTCAGCCTGTCCGCCCCGCTGACCCTGAGCACCACCGCGAAGGTCGGCGCGGACGCGGCCAAGGCCAGCGCCCGCAAGACGTTCTCCGGTTCGCTCACCTCGGTCGGCGCGCCGGAACTGTTCGTCGACGCCAGCAGCGGCAAGGGCCGCCTCGCCTGGGAGACCGTCGCGACCGGCTGGAAGGCGGACAAGCAGACGCCGTCGAAGCTGCACGTCATCACCGACGCCACCACCGGCAAGGTGATCGGCTCGTACGACGAGATCGAGACGGTGGCCGGCACCGGCCAGGGCATCTACACCGGCTCGGTCACCATCGACACCACGCTCTCCGGCAGCACGTACCAGATGATCGACCCGGTACGCGGCAACGGCCGTACCTGCGACATGAACAACGGGACCTCCACCTGCACCACGTTCACCGACGCGGACAACGCGTGGGGCAACGGCGCCACCTCGAACCGGCAGTCGGCCGCCGTGGACGCGCACTTCGGCGCCGCCAAGACGTTCGACTACTTCAAGAACGTGCACGGCCGCAACGGCATCTTCGGCAACGGCCAGGGCGTGCCGAGCCGGGTGCACTACGGCAACAACTACGTCAACGCGTTCTGGGACGGCGCCCAGATGACCTACGGCGACGGCTCGGGCAACTCCCGCCCGCTGGTCTCGCTGGACGTGGCCGGGCACGAGATGAGCCACGGCGTCACCGAGGCGCTGGCCGGGCTGGTCTACTCCGGTGAGTCCGGTGGCCTCAACGAGTCCACCAGCGACATCTTCGGCAACATGGTGGAGTTCTACGCCGCCGCGCCGAGCGACCCGGGCGACTACCAGGTCGGTGAGAAGATCAACATCAACGGCAACGGTACGCCGCTGCGCTACATGTACAACCCGTCGCTGGACGGCTCGTCCGACTCCTGCTGGTCCACCAGCACGAAGAACAAGGACGTGCACTACTCCTCCGGCGTCGGCAACCACTTCTTCTTCAACCTCGCCGAGGGCACCGGCGCCACCGCGTACGGCACCTCGCCGGTCTGCGGCTCGGCCCCGGCGGTCACCGGCATCGGCCGCGCCAAGGCGGAGAAGATCTGGTACCGGGCGCTCGACGTGTACTTCACCTCGAACACCTCGTACGTCAACACCAGCAACCCGGCCAACACCGCCCGCGCGTACACCCTGCGGGCCGCGACCGACCTGTACGGCAACTGCTCCACCGAGTACAAGACCGTCCAGGCCGCGTGGACCGCGGTGAACGTGGCCGGCAACGACGCGCCGTGCAGCTCGACCGGCAACGACTTCTCCGTCTCGCTCTCGCCGACCTCCGGGTCGGTGACCGCGGGCGGATCGGCCTCCGCCACCGTCGGCACGTCCACCACCAGCGGCACCGCGCAGACCGTGACGTTCTCCGCGTCCGGCCTGCCGACCGGCGCCACCGCGTCGTTCAGCCCCACCTCGGTGACCTCGGGCGGGTCGTCCACCCTCACCATCGCCACCAGCTCCAGCACCCCGGCCGGCACCTACTCGGTGACCGTCACCGGCAGCGCGGCGTCGGGCACGAAGACCGCCACGTACTCGCTGACCGTGAGCAGCGTCGGCGGCGGCTGCACCGGCGCCGGCCAGAAGCTCGGCAACCCCGGCTTCGAGTCCGGCAACACGGTCTGGTCCGCCAGCTCCGGCGTGATCGGGCAGCACGGCAGCAGCCAGCCGACCCGCACCGGATCCTGGAACGCGTGGATGAACGGCTACGGCAGCACCCGTACCGAGACGCTGTCGCAGTCGGTGAGCCTGCCGAGCGGCTGCTCCGCGTACACCCTGTCGTTCTGGCTGCACATCGACTCGGCCGAGACCACCAGCAGCGTTCAGTACGACAAGCTGAACGTGCAGGTGCTCAACTCGTCCGGCTCGGTGCTGGCCACGCTGGCGACCTACTCGAACCTGAACAAGGCCAGCGGCTACAGCCAGAAGTCGTTCAACCTGGCGGCGTACGCCGGGCAGACCGTCACGCTGAAGTTCACCGGCACCGAGGACGTCTCGCTGCAGACCTCGTTCGTGCTCGACGACACCGCGATCAACGTCTCCTGACCTGACCACCGACTCCGGGGCCCGGCGGCCACCCCACGCGGGTGGTCGCCGGGCCCCGGCCGTTACGGTCGCACCATGTCCGACGCGGAACTGACAGTCACCCTGGACGGGCCGGTGGCGACTGTGGTCATCCACAACCCGACCCGGCGCAACGCCATGACCCCGGCCATGTGGCGGCAGCTTCCGGTACTGCTCGACGGTTTGGAGGCGGACCCGGCGGTACGGGTGCTGGTGCTCACCGGCGCGGGCGGCACGTTCTGCGCCGGCGCCGACCTGGGCGACCTGGACGAGCTGCTGGCCGCCGGTGACGGCAGCATCGCGGTGGCCGCCGAGGAACGGCTCGCCGCGTTCGGCCGCCCCACGGTCGCCGCGATCGAGGGCGCCTGCGTGGGCGGCGGCTGCCAGCTCGCCGTCGCCTGCGACCTGCGCCTGGCCGCGGCGGACGCGCGGTTCGGCGTACCCCCGGCCCGGCTCGGCCTGGTCTACCCGGCGCCGACCACGCGGCGGCTGGCCGCGCTGGTCGGTCCGTCGGCGGCCAAGCACCTGTTGTTCACCAGCGAGCTGGTCGACGCCGAGCGGGCGCTGCGGATCGGCCTGGTGGACGAGGTGCTGCCGGCCGGTGAGCTGGCCGGGCGGGTGGCGGCGCTGACCGCCACCATCGCCGAGCGGTCCCGGCTCACCGTGACCGCCGCCAAGGAGATCGTCGACGGGCGCGCCGACGCCGACCGGCTCGCCTGGTGGCACGCCCAGGTGCGGGACAGCGGCGAGGCCCGCGAGGGGGTGGCGGCGATCAACGAGCGCCGCCCGCCGCGCTTCGGCTGGACCCCGCCCGCCACGCGCTGACCGCCGTTTGAACGGCGCCCCCCCGGCGGGTACGTTCAGGCCGTCGAACGGGGGAGACCATCGTGGACGGTGGGCGGGAACGTCACGAGATCCGGCGGGGGCGCCGTCGGTTCCGGCTGCTGCTGGTCGGCGTGGCGCTGGTGTTCGCGCTGGTGTCGCTGCTGGTGGGGCTGATGGCGGGCGGCGTCTTCCCGAGCAGCTGGCTGGAACGCGGTGACCCGCCCACCTGGATGACGGTGACCGGCGGGGTCCTCACGGTGCTGGGCCTCGTGCTCGAGATCGTCGCGTTGGTCCGCATGATCCGCAGCGGCACCTACCGGGCCGACCGGGAGTCCCGGCTGTGGGCGGTGAGCATCAGTCGTCGCCGGGAGCTGGCCCGGGCGGTCCGGCGCGGGGTGGTGGACTCCCCGGGCGACCTGCCCTGGCTGCGGACGACCGCTGCGCAGATGATCCGGCAACGGAGATTCGTCCCGATGATCGGGGGCCTGGTGACGATGAACCTCGGCCAGATACTGCTCAGCCTCACCCCGATGTGGTTCGTCCTGTTCGGCGTCACCGGGGCGATGTTCGCGTTCGCCTGCTGGCAGATCCTCCGGGACGCGCCCCGGGCCGAGGCGTTCCTGCGGGAACACCCCGGCGATCCGGTGGTCACCGGCTCTCCCTGACCTGGGCCAGCAGTTCCTCCACCGACCACTGGTCGGAGGCGTGTTCGCCGTATTTCTCGGCGAGGACCCGCCCGTCGGGCGCGATCAGGAAGTCGGCCGGCAGCCCGAGCCGCCCGCCGTGCGGGGAGGTGGACGGCAGCTTCTCCCGGCCGCGCAGCACATGCCAGGTGCCGGTCACCACGGCTCGCAGGATCGGCAGCCAGGCGCGCGGGTCGAGCAGCGACCGTCGCGCCGACTCCACGCCGAACTCCCGGTAGAGCCGCCGGTCCGGATCGGCCACCACGGCGAACGGCAGGTCCGCGACGTGCTCGCGCAGTTCGTCGGCGGGGGAGTGGAAGAGCACCACCTCGCGTACGCCTGCCGCCTCGATCTCGGCGTGCCGACGGACGATCGAGCGGAGGTGGAGGTTGCAGACCGGGCAGCCGGCGAAGCGCCGGAACTGGAGGTGGACCAGGCGGTCCGGATCCGGCAGGTCGATCCCGGCGCCGGTCACGCTGGTCAGGTGGCGAGGGGTGACGACGTCCATGCGCGCTCCCGTTGTAGGCGTACGACGTACTCCTACAACCGTAGGCGTATCTTGTACGCTGTCAAGGCCATGCCCCGTCCCCGTTCTCTGACCCCGGCCCAGCTCGCCGACGCGGCGCTCGCGGTGCTCGACCGGGACGGCCTCGCCGGCCTCACCATGCGCGCGGTCGGCGCGCAGCTCGGCACCAGCACGATGGGCCTCTACCGCTACGTCGCCGACCGCGACGAACTGGAGGCGCTCGTCGTCGAGCGGGTCCTCGAACGGGTGGACACCCGTCCGCCGGGCGACGTCCCGTGGGCGGACGGCATCCGCGACCTGGCCGAGCGGGTACGCCGCGCGGTCGGTGTCCACCCGGCAGTGGTGCCGCTGCTCCCCGCGTACCGGCACCGCTCGCCGACGATCCTGCGCTGGGGCGAGGCGGTGCTCGCGGTGCTGACAGGGGCCGGCTTCACCGGCGTCGGACGGGTGATCGCGTTCCGCGCCCTGCTCGGCTACGTGGTCGGGGCGATCCAGATGGAGCACCTCGGCGCGCTGTCAGGCCCCGGAACGGCTGTCATCGCGGCGCTGCCCCGCGACGAGTTCCCCCTGCTCGCCGCGACCGCGCGCGAGGCCGGCGGGGTCGCACCGGAGGACGAGTTCGGGGGCGGGCTGGACCTCCTGCTCGACGGGCTGGCCCGGCGTCTCGACAGGTAGGCGCCCTGGTGGGACCGGCGGGCGCGGCGCCGGGGCGTACCCCCGACACCGCCCCCTGTGCCCGCCGGCCGTCGGTCACCGCGCCAGCGCGGCCCAGCTCGGCGTCACCGGCTCCCGCCGCAGCGGCATGCCCGCCTCGGCCGGGGTCCGGTCACCCTTGCGCTGGTTGCACGCGTAGCAGGCGGCGGTGGTGTTCCCCCAGGTGTTCCGGCCACCGCGCGAGCGGGGCAGGATGTGGTCGATCGTGCTCGCCGCGCCGTCGCAGTACGCGCACTTCCGCCGGTCACGCGCCAGCACCCCAGGCCGGGACCAGGCCGGGCCGGCGCTGAACCGCCAGCGGGTCACCACGTACCGGACGAGGCGGACCACCCGCGGCAGCGGGAAGACGCCGATCACCCGGTCGGGCTCGGCCTCGTGGATCTCGGCGACCCGGCGGCAGAGCATCCGGATCGCGTGTTTGACGGTGACCCGGTGCAGCGGGCCGAGGTCGGCGTTGATGACGAGGACGGCGTCCACCGGGCTCTCCCTTCACGATCGGCGGTACGGCGACGAAAAAGCCGCCCGGTCCACGGGACCGGGCGGCGACGACGGGGACGCGCGAGGCGCGTCAGTCGTGCCCTCCGGGCCGGGGACCGTGTTCCCGGCAGCCGTCGCCGAGCAGCCACGACGTCGTCGTGGTGGCGGATCGCAGCGACATGGACGGCTCCCGGAGCGGTGGTTGGCCTTGCGCGCTCACGGTAGATCGATTCGGGAATCGTGGGCAACGTATTTCGATCCGTCGTCGGCGGGGCGCCGCTGCCGTCCGGCGCGGCCCGCCAGCCGCGCGGCGGTGAGCGGCCGGTCGATCCGGGCGGTCATCTGCACCACCAGCTCGCTGTCCAGCAGCGGGCGGTTCACCTCGGCCGCCACCGACAGCGTGGGCGTGGAGATCGACCGCCAGATCGCGGTGAGCCCGGCGCCCAGACCGACGAGCGCCACCGCCGCCCGGGTGGTGGGGGAGCCGGCCGCGGCAGCGGCGCTCACCCCGACCACCGCCAGCAGCACCACCAGCAGTGGCGCCAGCACCGGCCAGAAGATGCCCCGGGCCGCCTGCGCCACCAGCTTCCGGTCCCGGATGATGACGTTGCGGGCGACCACCGCCCAGTTCTCCTCGTCCAGCAGGTCGCGCGGGTGCAGGCCGCCGGTCAGGACGTCCTGCCACAGGTCGCCCTGGTTGCGCAGCTCGCGGGCCAGCTCGGCGAGCCCGGCCTCGCCCGGGTCACCCACCGTGGCGCGGCCGACAGCCGTGGCCCAGGCGGCAAGTGAGCGGCGCACCACGGCGGCCGAGTACGGCGGCAGCACGCTCGCCAGCTCGTCCAGCCACCTGCTGATCTGGAGGTGCCGGCCACCGAACCGAGTGGCCAGTTGGTCGGCGTCGCCACGTCGCACGGTGTCGGCGAGCGAGCGCCCCAGCCGGTACGCCACACCCACCCGGTGGTTCGTCGCCATCGTCCAGCGCAGCACGTCGATGTTGAGGTCGTCGAGCGCGCGCAGCAGCGGCTCCCGGTCGGTGCCGGTGGCGCGGCGCGCGGCGGCGGCGGACGGCACGGTACGGCCCGCCGGGGTCAGTGGCGCGATCTGCGCCAGCGCCACGTCCACGCCGTCCAGGTACATGCCGAGCCGGTGCCATCCGGCCAGCTCGGTCAGGTTCGACAACTTCGGCGGCGCGGCCACCGGCCGGTTCCCGCCGTCGGTCAGGTCGGCTGTCTGCGCGTGGTGGTAGGCGTCCGCCATGGACCAGCCGAGTCGCAGCGCGGTGACCACCGCGGTCCGTTCGTCCCGTGGTGTCCCGTGCTCCTCGTCGCGCCGCTCCCGTGTCGCGGTGCTCACCGCCCGACCTCCCGTGTCACCGGATCAGTCGAGCCTAGAGCCGTTTTTGTCCGCTTAAAGCCGTTTCGGTCCCGTCTTCCCGGCCAGCAGGCCGCGCGGCCGGATCGAGCGGACCGGCTCGGCCGCCGCCCCCTCGGCCCGCAGGATGTGGTTCGCGGCGATGATCCCGGTGGCCGCCGACCGTTCCATCAGCGCGCTCGGGAACTCCGTGCGGATGCCGTCCCCGGCCAGGTAGAGGCCCGGCGCGTCGGTCTCCACCCCGGGACGCCAGGCGTGGCTGCCCGGCGTGAACGCCGGCGCCTGCGCCTCGACCCGGGCGCGCAGCTCGCGTACCCGCAGGTCGGCCACCTCCGGCCAGAGCGCGGTCAGCTCCCGCAGCATCCGGGCTGCCAGCTCGTCGGCCGGCACGTCCGGCTCGCAGGCGTACGCGTGCAGCTCCACGACCGAGCCGCCGGTCTGCTCGGCCCAGCGGCGGGGCTCCTCCTCCAGCCGGTGGTAGAGCGTCACCGAGTCCAGCGTGGGCTGCCGGGAGACGCCGCTGAACACCGCCCGGTCCGCCCGGACGTCCCCGTCCATCCAGTAGCGTGCCACCGCGTACGGCGGCCCGGGCGTGCCGAACGCGGGCATCCGCGCCACCAGCTCGGGTGCCGCCGCGACCAGGCCGGGCGAGGCGCCGACAAGCGCGGCGAGCGCCGGTGGGTCCACCGCGAGCACCACGTGCGGCGCCTCCCAGACGTCGCCGTCCGCGCCGGTCACCCGCCACCCCGCCGGGGTACGGTCCAGCCGGGCCGCCGCCGCGCCGGTCGTCACCCGGCCGCCGTGCTTCTCCACGTACCGGGTCAGCGGCTCCCAGATCGCGGTGCCGTAGTCCCGATCAGGGCAGTCGAAGGCCAGCCCCTCCGGGTTGCCGAGCAGGTAGAAGTGGAACTGCGCGATCATCTCGGCGGCCGACATCTCCGCCTCGTGGTTGAAGAACGAGTGGGAGAAGACCTCGAACAGCATGGCCCGCGCCCGGTCCGGCAGCCGCAGCGAGGTGAGCAGCTCGTCGGCGGTCCGCTCGTCGAACTCCTCGTAGGTGCGTACCGGGTCGTAGGTGAGCAGCGGCAGCGCCGCGTCCCGATCCATCGTGCGCAGGTCCGCCAGGCGCAGGCTCGGGCTGCGCAGCAGCAGCGCCAGGAGGTTGGCCGGCGGCGCGGGCGGCAGCTTGCCGAACTCCTCCGTGGGCCACTGCTCGGACAGGATCGGGTAGCCCGGGATCGGCTTGAGGAAGCCCAGCGCCGGATCGACGCGGCGCAGGATCGACCGCCAGTTCCAGTACTGCCGGAAGAACGCGTGGAAGCCGTGCTCGTTGCGCTGGACGCCGTCGGACAGCTCCTCCGGCCAGGCGCCGAGCCGCCCGCCGAGGTGCGGCGCCGCCTCCAGCACCGTCACCGCCACGCCGCGCTCGGCCAGCACCACCGCCGCCGACATGCCGGCGATGCCGCCGCCCACCACCAGCGCCGGGACCGGTCGCGGCACGCGGTCGGCGCCACCGCCGCCCGGGTCCACCAGGTGCTCGCGTACGCCGATGAGACGACCTACCACTTGCGACAGACTCACGGGGGCATCCTCCAGTCGGCGGTCCCCCCAGTCTGCCGCTTGAAAGGGCAACACGCTGGGTACGCGTCGACGGGGCTTTCACGGCAGGCAGCGGCGGGGGCGGGCCGACGGGGGCCAGACGTACTCCAGGTCGGGGGAGACGTCGGTGAACAACCGGGCATAGTGGGCGGGGTCCTTGCGCAGCAGCGACGACCGGTGGCTGCGGTGCAGGTCGTCGCGGCCCAGCCAGGGCGGCAGCTCACCGGCGGCGGCCAGCTCGTCCTGGGTACGGATCAGCGTGATGCCGCAGGCGGCGGCGAGGTCGGTGGCGAGCGTCCCGGCGCAGGTGTCGGCCCGGCCCGGCTCGCACCACACCGCGCACATGTCCAGCCCGTACCGGGTCAGCGCCTCCTCGTACCCGGCCCACATCTTCACCGCGGGGTGGTTGCGCCAGCCGTAGTCCGGCCGGGTCAGCCCGCGCAGCACCTGGATCGTCTCCACGCGCTGCTTGCCCAGCCGCTTCTGGTCCAGCGTGCGCGCGCTGGCCAGGAAGTCCGGATACGGCAGGAACGTCTGCATGCCGGTGCTCTACCCGTACCCGCCCCTGCCATGCGTCCATGATCGCCGGGGCTGCGCACATCGCGAGCGGCTGACTACGATCCGGACATGGCCGAGCCTCTCCGCGACCGCGCGCGCCGCGCGACCGGCTGGCGGCTCCGGATGAACGGTGACGAACGCCCCCACTACGTGGTCTGCGGCTCCGACCCGCTCGCCTACTGGGTGGTCCGGTCGCTGCTCGCGACCGACAACGCCGACGGCCGGGTGCGGGTGACGCTCGTGGTGCCGGGCCGCCGCCGGTCCGAGGGCCCCGACGGGCGCGACGTGCCCGGGGTACGGGTGGTGACTGCCGAACGGCTCGACGAGGCCGCGTTCCGCCGGGCCGGGCTGGCCGGCGCGGCCGGGCTGGCCCTGTTGCACCAGGACGACGTGGGCAACATGCACGCCGCGCTCTGCGCCCAGGAGGTCGAGTCGCGGCTGCGCCTGGTGGTGCGGATGTTCAACACCAACCTGGCGGACGGGCTGCGGCAGCTCTTCCCCGACTCGGCGGTGCTCTCCGACGCCTCGATGGCCGCGCCCGCCTTCGTGGCCGCCGCGCTGGGTGAGGTGGCGCCGACCCACTTCCGGCACGCGGGGCGCACGCTCTACGTGGCCCGCCGGGACGACGTACGCCCGCAGGACGTGGTCTGCGGCCTCGCCGTCACCACGGATCCGGACCTGGTCCGGGTGCTGCCCGCCGACGAGTCGGCGGCCGACGTGGTGCTGGCCGAGGCGACCGGGCGCCCGGCGGGCACCGAGGTCGCCGCCCGGCGGCTGGTACGCGCGCGGCGGCGCCGGCAGCCGGTGGCGGTGCTGCTGAGGGCGGTCCGCCACTTCGCCACCCGCAAGATCGGCATCGCGGTGCTGGTGCTGCTCGGGGTGATCGCGGCGCTGGGCTGGCTCAACGCGCGGGCCGCCGACGTGAGCTGGAGCGAGGCGATCTACCTGACGCTTGTCACCACGCTCACCGGCCAGGATCCGGACGTCGGCAAGCCGGTAGCGGCCCAGGTGATGCAGGTGGTGCTCAACCTGGCCGGGCTGGCGCTGATCCCGCTGATCACGGCCGCGGTGGTCGACGGCATCGTCAACGCCCGGCTGGCGTTGCACGCGGGCCGGGTTCAGCCGGACCGCTCCGGGCACGTGGTGATGGTCGGGCTGGGCAACATCGGCACCCGGGTGATGGCGCAGTTGCACGACTTCGGCGTCGAGGTGGTGGCGATCGACAAGAACCCGGACGCGCGCGGCGCCGCGCTGGCGCGCCGGCTGGGGGTGCCGCTGATCGTGGGCGACGCGGGCCGGGAGGAGACGCTCCGGTCCGCCTCGGTGGACACCTGCCAGGCGCTCGTGGTGGTGTCCACCGACGACGGGACGAACCTTCGGGCCGCGCTGATCGCCCGGTCCCTCGACCCGGACCTGCGCGTGGTGCTGCGGCTGTTCGACGGCGACTTCGCCGAGCGGATCCAGCAGGCGTTCGGCATCGGCATCTCGCGCAGCGTGTCCTATCTGGCCGCGCCGGCGTTCGCGGCGGCCCTGCTGGATCGCGCGGTGGTCGCCACCATCCCGGTCGACCGGCACGCACTGCTGGTCACCGAGGTGCCGGTGGTGGCCGGTTCGCCGCTGGACGGGCGTCCGCTGAGCGCGGTGGCCCGGCCGGGCGAGGTGCGCCTGCTCGCGCACACCCGGCCGAGCCAGAAGGCCGACTGGTCGGCCGACCCGCGTGTGGTGATCCAGGCCGGTGACCGGCTCACGGTGGTGGCCCGGCGGGCCGGGCTGACCGCGCTGCTCCGGGAGACCACGCCCGCGCCGCCGCCGGCGCCCACCGGCCCGCCCGCCGCGCGCCGCCCGCAGGAGTGACCGGGCGCGTCAGCGGTCAGGGCCGCCGGGCGCATCAGGGGCCGCCGGGCCGCGTCAGGCAGGTCGACGACGGCTGCGGATCGCGTACCCGAGCGCGCCGAGGGCGAGCACGCCGAACCCGGCGAGCACGCTCGGCAGCGGCAGGTTGACCGCCAGCACCAGGCAGCCGACGAGCCCGAGCGCGGCGAGCAGCCGTACCGGGAGGCGCCGGTCCGGGTCCGGGCCGAGCGTCAGCGCCGACGCGTTGGTGATCGCGTAGTAGACGAGCACCGTGCAGCTGGAGAAGCCGATAGCGCCCCGGATGTCGCCCACTGTCACCACGGCGGCGACCACGGCGGCCACCGCCAGCTCGGCGCGGTGCGGCACCCGGTGGCGCGGATGGACCGCCGCCAGCGCGCCCGGAAGATCGTGCCGCCGGGCCATCGCCAGCGTCGTGCGGCCGACGCCGGCCAGCAGCGACAGCAGCACCCCGGTCACCGCGACGGCGGCGCCGGCCCGGACCAGCCAGGCAAGCCCCGGGTGCCCGGCGGCGGTCACCACCTCGACCAGTGGCGCGTCGGTGGACGCCAGCCGGTCGGCGCCGAGCACGCCGAGCGCGACCACCGCCAGCGTCAGGTAGATCGCCAGCACCGCGCCGAGCGCCAGCGGCACCGCCCGGGGGATGGTGCGTTCCGGGTCGCGGACCTCCTCGCCCAGCGTGGCGATCCGCGCGTACCCGGCGAAGGCGAAGAACAGCAGCCCGGCGGCGGTCAGCACGCCGCCCGCCCCGATGCCGGCGGGCGCGGTGAGCCGGTCGGCCGCGATCTGCGGCGCGCCGGTCACCGCCACCACGGCGAGCACCGCCAGCACCACCGCGACGAGGACCCGGGTGGCGGTGGCGGTCTTGCCGATGCCGCGCAGGTTCACCGCTGTCACCGCCACCACCGCGAGGACCGCGACGAGCCGCGCCCGCCCCGGCCACAGGTACGCCCCGACGGTCAGCGCCATCGCCGCGCAGCTCGCCGTCTTGCCGACCACGAATCCCCAGCCGGCGAGGAAACCGGCGAACGGGTGCAGGCGTTCCCGGCCGTAGACGTAGGTGCCGCCGGACTCGGGGTAGCGGGCGGCGAGCCGGGCCGAGCTGGTCGCGTTGCAGTAGGCGATGAAGCCCGCGACCGCCAGCGCGACCAGCAGGCCCGGACCGCCCGCCGCAGCCGCGGCCGGTGCGAAGACCACGAAGACGCCCGCGCCGAGCATCGAGCCCAGACCGACGACCACCGCATCGAGTACGCCGAGTCGCCGCGCCAGCTGTTCCACACCGGCAGCCTAGGGTGCTCGGGTGAACGGGAGGTGCCCCGCGACCGGAAATTGACGAAAATGATTTGCGTAATTTAACCGGTGCTCAGCGGTGGCTGATTGCGGAGGGCCTGGGTAGAGTCGTTTACGCAGGTCAAGCAGTTTGCAAATGTTCCGTTCCGATTATCCGATGGCGATGATCAGATTCTTTCTGCGTCGATCGGGCAATGGCGCCCTCGAATCGGCTCCGGCAATTTCGGGAACGTCTTCTCCGCGAACGCGGGAGGTACCGCACATGACGCTTTTCGGCTGGGACGCCAGTGACTACGACGTCGACCGGGGGTTGACGGCCGACCGGATCCGGGAGGCCCGCGCCGCGGGCATCGACTTCATGACCTACAAGGGCACTGAGCAGTCGCGCGACGGCACGTTCCACAGCCAGTACTACGGGGTGATGCTCACCGCCGCGAAGGACGCGGGCATCCCGTTCCTGGGCATGTACGTGGTGGTGCACTCCGACGTCTCCATCGAGGACCAGGCCACCACCGCCATCGACTACGCCGACAAGCACACCCCCTGGTGGCGCACCTACGACGGGTTCTTCTGGCAGATCGACCTGGAGCGCTGGCCGACCGACGACGTGCCCCCGCACATCGGCGTCGACGTGGGTAAGGAACTGGAGGAGCGCACCGGCAAGGTGGCGGTGATGTACGCCTCGCGCGGTGAGTACGGCGACGACGACCTGGGCGACTTCCCGCGCTGGAACGCCGACTACCCGTACCGGGTGGCCGAGGACTTCAAGGCCGCGTACGCGCGGGCCGGCGGGGACTCCGGGCCGGGCTGGACCCGCTACGGCA
The DNA here is from genome assembly GCF_024519755.1 of Micromonospora sp. Mcm103. Lineage (NCBI taxonomy): Bacteria > Bacillati > Actinomycetota > Actinomycetes > Micromonosporales > Micromonosporaceae > Micromonospora > Micromonospora sp. Mcm103. The sequence continues at coordinate 18,258 of NZ_JALJRJ010000007.1, read as the reverse complement.
AGCCGGCGGAGACGCCGCGCATCTGGCAGTTCACCGATTCGGCGATCATCGGCCGCCAGCACACCTGCGACGCGGACGCGTTCCGCGGCACCACCGACGACTTCGCGAAGATGATCGGGGAGAAGACGTCCACGACGACGAAACGGGACGTGATCGCCACCTTCCACAGCACCGCGCACGCCGGCGACACGCTCGGCACCACTGACGTCTTCCACGCCATCCGCTGGGCCACCGGCCTCTACCACTGGACCGTGCCGGAGACCGGGCTGGTGAGCATCCAGGCGACAGTCGACCTGCGCGGGTTGCGGCGCGACGACCTGGTCCGGATCCGCGCCGAGTACACCCGGCCCGGAGACTCGGAGAACGACACCCCGCTGCTGCGGCAGGAGCGGGTGTCCGTCGACCCGGAGACCACCGGCGGGGTGTTCGTGGTGAGCACGCCGGACGAACGGGTCGAGCTGCCGAAGGGCACCCAGATCCGCATCCAGGTGGCGGTGCGGCCGGAGGACGGCGACCACCGCCGCAAGCTCACCTACAGCACCCGTACCCGGATCAGCATCGTGGAGATCCGGCCGGCCGGCTGAGCGCCGCGCCCGCCCGTCACCGCGTTCCGGAGGCGGCGGGCGGCGCGGACCAGGCGACCGGCCGTCCCCGGTCGCCGAGGCGACGCGGCAGCGGCAGGTCGTCCCAGGGCACCCGGCGCAGCAGGCGGTCCAGCAGCAGGCCGAGCAGCAGCCCGGCGACGGAGTCGGTCAGCCAGTGCCAGCCCAGGTAGACGGTGGTGCAGAAGACCACCGCCGGGGGCACCACCCGGACCGCGGTGACCAGCCCGGCCGGGACGGTACGGCCGAGCGTCCGCACGAGCGGGGCCAGCAGCAGGGCCAGGACGCCGTACCAGACGATCGAGTTGGCGACGTGCCCGGACGGGTACGACTGCGCGAAACGCACCGGCAGGTCGTGCTGGAACAGCGGCAGCGTCTGCTCGGGCGACAGGAACGGCTCCTTGACCGAGGCGCTCGGCGCCGGCCGGGCCGTCCACACCTTCAGCGGGCCGACCGTGAAGAACGTGAGCACGAAACCGGCCACCGGCGGCAGCAGCGGCCGTACCGAGCGCAGCCGCCACGCCAGCAGAACGCCCAGCCCGGCCGCGAGCAGCGTCAGCGGCGTGCCCTGGCCGAGCAGGTTCAGCGTCATCGCCACCCAGCGGGCGGCGGCCGGGCGGTTCTCGTCGGACCAGTCTGCGACCGCACGGTCGAGGCCGAACAGGTGACCGGAGGCGAGCGCGACGGTCAGCGCCACCACTGCCGCGAGCAGCAGTCCGTCGAACCACCACCCGGCCGGCCGGACCGGCCGCAGCCGCAGTTCACCGCGTACCCCCGAGGTCTGACGCACGCGACCACGCTACCGGCCGTCCGCGGCGGCCGGGCGGCGCGGGCATCGGCGGCTGTGTGCCCAGCCACGAAGGGAGGCGCGGCGCGGGGGTCAGCGGTCACACTGGTTGCCGTGCGGATCACCTCGGCTCTCGTCGACCCGGCGCTGCTCGACCTCCCCTGGTCGACCCCGCTGGAGCAGTGGCCTGCCGAGCACCTGGTGGCGCTGCCGCAGGGCATCTCGCGGCACATCGTGCGGTTCGTCCGGCTCGGCGGGTACGTCTACGCGGTCAAGGAGACCGGCGAGCGGGTCGCCGAGCGCGAGTACGACCTGCTGCGGGCGCTGGAGCGGATCGACTTCCCGTCGGTCGAGGCGATCGCGATCGTGGCCGACCGGCAGACCGACGACGGCGAGCCGCTGGACCCGGTGCTGATCACCCGGCACCTCCAGTTCTCGCTGCCCTACCGGGCGCTGTTCTCCAACACGCTGCGCCCGGAGACGATGAACCGGCTGCTGGACGCGCTGGCCGCGCTTATCGTGCGGATGCACCTGACGGGGTTCTTCTGGGGCGACTGCTCGCTGTCCAACACGCTGTTCCGGCGCGACGCGGGCGCGTTCGCCGCCTACCTGGTCGACGCCGAGACCGGGGCGCTGTACCCGTCGCTGTCAAACGGCCAGCGCGGCGAGGACCTGGAGATCGCCCGGGTCAACATCTTCGGCGAGGCGCTCGACCTCCAGGCCGCCGGCCTGCTGCACGAGTCGATCGACCCGGAGGTGGTCTGCGAGGAGGTCGTGCGGCGCTACGAGCGGCTCTGGCACGAGATCACCTACGAACAGCAGGTCGAGCGCGCCGCCCGGCACGACATCGAGCGCCGCATCCGCCGCCTCAACGAGCTGGGCTTCGACGTGGCCGAGGTGGCCATGTCGACAGTCGACAACGGGCGCTACCTGGTCCGGCCGAAGGTGGTCGACGCCGGCTACCACACCCGGCGTCTGCTGCGCCTGACCGGCCTGGACGCGGAGGAGAACCAGGCCCGCAAGCTCCTCAACGACCTGGACGCCTACCGGCTGGAGAGCGACCTCACCGACGAGCAGCAGGCGGCGCACCGCTGGCTGACCGAGGTCTTCGAGCCGGTGGTCCGGGCGGTGCCCGCGCACCTGCGCCGCAAGCTGGAGCCGCAGGAGCTGTTCGCCCAGATCATCGAGCACAAGTGGCTGCTCTCCGAGCAGGCCGGTCGGGACGTCGGGATGCGCCGGGCGGTGCAGTCGTACCTGGCCGACGTGCTGGTGCACCGCCCCGACGAGCAGGCGGTGCTCGGCGTCGAGGTGCCCACCGTCTGACGCCCGGGCGGATCACTCCACCCAGTCGCCGCCGCGCATCACCCGTACCACGTTCAGGTCGTCGTCCAGCACCACCAGGTCGGCGCGCAGCCCGGTGCGCAGCGCGCCCACCCGGTCGCCCAGGCCGATCGCGCGGGCCGGGGTGGTGGCGACCATCCGGCAGGCGTCCGGCAGGGCCACACCCGCGCCGACCGCGTGCCGCAGCGCCGCGTCCATGGTGAGCGTGCTGCCGGCGATCGCGCCGTCGCGGCTGAGCCGGGCCACCCCGCCGGCCACGGTGACCGCCTGGCCGCCGAGCTCGTACTCGCCGTCGGGCATGCCGGCGGCGGCCATCGCGTCGGTGATCAGCGCGGCCCGCTCCGGGCCGGCCACCGAGGTGGCGAAGCCGAGCATGCCGTCGTGCAGGTGCACCCCGTCGGCCACCAGCTCGCACACCACGTTCGGGGCCTCCAGCAGCGCCACCACCGGGCCGGGCTCACGGTGGTGCACCGGGCGCATCCCGTTGAACAGGTGGGTACCGACCGTCGCGCCCGCCGCCACCGCCGCCCGGGTCTGCTCCCAGGTGGCGTCGGTGTGCCCGACCGCCGCGACCACGCCGTGCGACACCAGCAGCTCGATCGCCTTGGTGGCGCCGTCCCGCTCGGGAGCGATGGTGACCATGCGCACGGCACCGCCGCCCAGCTCGATCAGCTCGCTCAGCTCGGCGGTGGACGGGTCGCGCAGGAACTCCGGGTTCTGCGCGCCGCAGCGGTCCGCGGACAGGTACGGGCCCTCGAAGTGGACGCCCGCGAGCACGCCGGACTCCACCAGCGGGCGGTAGGCGGCGGTGGCGTCGCGCATCAGCTCGAACGGGGAACTGACCAGGCTCGCCAGCAGCGTGGTGGTGCCGTGCCCGAGGTGGAACGCGGCGGCCTGCCGGGCCGACTCCGCGTCGCCGGTGGTGAACGTGTGCCCGCCGCCGCCGTGGGTGTGCATGTCCACGAAGCCCGGCACGATCCAGTGGCCGTCGCGCACCGACGGATACTCGGCCACGGCGGTGATCCGCCCGTCCGCGATCTCCACGCAACCCTGCCGGATGACGCCGGTCGGGGTCACCACCTTGCCGGTCACGCGCCGGGTCATCGACTCTCCTTCGCCAGGGTGTCCAGGGCCAGCAGGGCGGCGCCCAGGCAGCCGGCCTCGTCACCGAGGTCGGCCGCGACCAGGCGCGGCTCGCGGTGGAACGTCAGCCGCTCACGCAACGCCGCCCGCAGCGGGTCGAACAGCCGGGGACCGGCCTGGGCCAGCCCGCCGCCGAGCACCACTGTCGAGACATCGTAGAGCGCCTGCCCGGTGGCGAGTCCGTCGGCGAGCGCCTCGACCGCCTCCTGCCACACCTCCACGGCGAGCGGCTCACCGGCCGCCGCGCGGTCGGCCACCTGAGCGGCGGTGGTGGGCGCGCCGGACAGCTCGGCGTACCGGCGCCCGATCGCCGAGGCCGACGACACCGCCTCCAGGCAGCCGGTCCGTCCGCATCCGCAGCGCGGGCCGCCGGGGCGTACCAGGATGTGGCCGATCTCCCCGGCGGCGCCGTGCGCGCCGGTGGCGGCCGACCCGTCGACCACGTGGGCGGCGGCGATGCCGGTGCCGATCGCGACGAACAGCACGTGGCCGGCGTCCCGCCCGGCGCCGAGCCGGGCCTCGGCCAGGCCGCCCGCCCGCACGTCGTGGCCGAGCGCCGCCGGCAGTGCCAGCCGCGTGCCCGCCAGCTCCCGCAGGGGTACGTCCCGGAAGCCCACGTTCGCCGACCAGACCGCGACTCCGCGCGCCTCGTCGACCACTCCGGGTACGGCGATGCCGCAGGCCACCGGCGTACGGCCGTCGGCGCGGGCCTTGCCGGCGAGTCCTTCGGCCACGTCGAGGATCGTGCCGACCACCGCCTCCGGGCCGCGCTGCGCGCCGGTGGCGTGCCGTTCGGTGTGCACAGTCGTGCCGTCCGGCCGGACCAGGGCGCACTTCATCCCGGTGCCTCCCACGTCCAGCGCGACGACGACCTCGTCGCCTGCGCTCATGCCATGGGCTCGCTTCGCTCGCTCATGCCATGGGCTCGCTTCGCTCGCTCATGCCATGGGCTCGCTTCGCTCGCTCATGCCATGGGCTCGCTTCGCTCGCTCATGCCATGGGCTCGCTTCGCTCGCTCATGCCATGGGCTCGCTTCGCTCGCTCATGCCATGGGCTCGCTTCGCTCGCTCATGCTGTGCCGGCTGGGCATGCGCTCACGGCCCTCGCTGCGCTCGGTGCGTTCGCTCATGCTGTGCCGGCTGGGCATGCGCTCACGGCCCTCGCTGCGCTCGGTGCGTTCGCTCATGCTGTGCCGGCTGGGCATGCGCTCACGGCCCTCGCTGCGCTCGGTGCGTTCGGTCATGCTGTGCCGGTTGGGCATGCGCTCACGGCCCTCGCTGCGCTCGGTGCGTTCGGTCATGCTGTGCCGGTTGGGCATGCGCTCACGGCCCTCGCTTCGCTCGGTGCGTTCGCTCATGCCAGGACCACGGACCGAGTCAGGTGACGCGGCGCGTCCGGGTCGAGACCGCGGCTGGTGGCGAGCGCGACCGCGAAGCGCTGGGCCAGGATCAGGTCGGCCATCGGGTCTACCGGGTTGCGGCCGGCCGACCAGCTCGTCAGCACCGTGCGCCAGCCGTGGGTGCGGCTGTGCACGAACGCGGCGCCGGTCGCGGCCACGTCCTCGGACAGGCCGTCCGGGATCTCGCCGAGCGCCCAGACCAGCCGGCCGGGCGCGGCGACCGAGATCGGGCCGTGCCGGTAGTCCATCGCCGGGTACGCCTCGGCCCAGAACGTGGCCGCCTCGCGGCACTTCAGCGCGGCCTCCTGGGCCAGCCCGACGGTCCAGCCGCGGCCGAGGAAGGTGACCTGCTCGATGCCGGCCGGGTCGATCGGCAGCGGGGCGCGTACGGCGACCTCGGCGTCGGCGGCCAGCCGCCCGAGGTCCTCGCCGAGGTGGGCGCGCAGCAGCGCGAGCGCGGTGGTGGCGAAGCGGGTCTGCACCACCGACCGCTCGTCGGCGAAGGGCAGCGCGACTGTGGCGTCGGCGAGCGTGACGGCGGCCGAGTCCGGGTCGCCGACCAGGACCGTGGTGGGGATCCGCCCGCGCAGCGCGGTGAGCAGGTCGAGCACCTCGGTGGTGGTGCCGGAGCGGGTGATCGCGATGAGCCGGTCGTAGTGGCGGCCGGCCGGGAACTCGCTGGCCTGGAAGGCGTCGGTCTCGCCCTGGCCGGCGGCCTCGCGCAGCCCGGCGTACGCCATCGCCATGAACCACGACGTGCCGCAACCGACCACGGCGACCCGCTCGCCGGGACGCGGCAGGTGCTCGGCGACGGTCGGGGCGAGTCGCGCCGCCTCCCGCCAGCAGTCGGGCTGGCTCGCGATCTCCGCGTGCACGTACGCCATGACAACTCCTCCCCAGGGGAGACCTTGCGCAATACGGCGCGATACGGTCGCCTTTCGCGCGTCATTCTGCGCGAAAGCTGGTGGTCGTGGCAACCGTCTCCCCGTTCGCGCAGCGCAGGGTTTTGCGCGGACCCAGTTTCGCGCACTAGTGTGCACGCAACCGATCACCGTTCACGCACAGTCTGGGGAGGGCCCCGCGGTGGACCGCTACGCGCGCTGGAACGCGCTGCTGGAGATGCTGACCGACAGCGGCCGGGTCAGCGTCGAGGAGGCGGCCGGGCGGCTCGACGTCTCCCAGGCCACCATCCGGCGCGACTTCGACCAGCTCGCCCAGCAGCAGATGATCACCCGTACCCGGGGTGGCGCGGTCGCCAACGGTGTCTCCTACGACCTGCCGCTGCGCTACAAGACCGCGAAGCACTCGGCCGAGAAGCAGCGGATCGGCACCGCCGCTGCGGCGCTCGTGTCGCCGGGCACCGTGGTCGGTCTCAACGGCGGCACCACGAGCACCGAGGTGGCGCGGGCGCTGGCGGTCCGCCCTGATCTCAACACCAGCGCCGAGGGTGCCCAGCTCACAGTGGTCACGAACGCCCTGAACATCGCCAACGAGCTGCTGGTGCGCTCGCGGATGAAGGTGGTGGTGGCCGGCGGCGTGGTCCGGCCGAAGTCGTTCGAGCTGGTCGGCCCGCTGGGCGGGGCGCTGCTGCGCGAGGTCACGCTGGACGTGGCGCTGCTCGGCGTGGACGCGATCGACCCGCAGCTCGGCGCCGCCGCGCACCACGAGGGCGAGGCGGCCATGAACAGCCTCATGGTGGCCCGGGCCAAGCGGGTCGTCGTGATAGCCGACTCGTCGAAGCTCGGTGGGCACGCGTTCGCCCGGATCTGCCCGGTGGACCGGGTCGAGACGCTGGTGACCGACTCCGGCGCGTCGCCGGACGTCGTGGCGGCGTTCCGCGAGGCGGGCGTCCACGTCGTCTGCGCCTGACCTCTCCCGACACACCGACACTGCATACCGGGTATTGCCTTCCGGTGCATACCGCGTATGGTGTCGCTGACGCCTACTTATCGGGGGAGGTCAGCTGTGTCGGCTGTCCTGGAGATCGAAGGTCTCCGCAAGACGTACCGGAGCCGGAAACGCGGGGTCCGCCACGCGCTCGACGGCTTCGACATGCGAGTCGAGGCCGGCCAGGTGCACGGCTTCCTCGGCCCGAACGGCTCGGGCAAGACCACCACGCTGCGGACGCTGCTCGGCCTGATCAAGCCGAACGGCGGCCGGATGGCCATCCTCGGCCAGGAGTTGCCGCACGCGCTGCCGGCGGTCGCCGGGCAGGTCGGCGCCATCGTGGAGAGTCCGCAGTTCTTCCCGCACTTCACCGCGCGGGACACGCTCGGCCTGCTCGCCCAGGCCGGTGAGCTGCCCAAGCAGCGCGTGGACGAGGTGCTGGAGCTGGTCGGGCTGCGCGACCGGGCCGGCGAGCGGGTCAAGACCTACTCGCTCGGCATGAAGCAGCGCCTCGCGGTCGCCTCCGCGCTGCTCAAGAACCCCAAGCTGCTGATCCTCGACGAGCCGGCGAACGGCCTCGACCCGGGCGGCATCCGGGAGATGCGCGGGCTGATGCGGGAGCTGTCCGAGGCCGGGATGACAGTGGTGCTCTCCAGCCACATCCTGGGCGAGATCCAGCTCATCTGCGACTCGGTCACCATCATCTCGCTCGGCCGCCGGGTCGCGTTCGGGCCGGTCGACCAGGTGCTCGCGGCCCACTCCCAGGGCGCCGTGCGGGTACGCCTGGAGGCGGTCGACGACCTGCCCCAGGCCGCCGACGCGCTCACCCGGGCCGGGGTCCAGGTGGCCGCCGAGCCGGACCACCTGATGCTGTCCGGCGTGGACAAGCCGGCCACGGTCAGCCGTCTGCTCGCCGAGCAGGGCCTGTACGTCAGCGAGCTCACCCCGGTCGCTGTCGACCTGGAGAGCGTCTTCCTCGAACTGACCGCCACCGCGCCGGTCCCCGGCCAGCACCGTCAGGTCGATCAGTCCGCCAAGGTCGACCAGACCGGCACCGCAGGAGGTTGGGGCGCATGAGCCTGTTCGTCACCGAGCTGCGCCGGCTCGGCAAGCGCCGGGTGACCCGGCTGATGCTCGTGCTGCTGGTGCTCGGCCTGGCCACCGTCGCGACCGCGTTCAGCTTCTCCAGCGAGAAGCTCTCGCCCGCCGCCGTGGCCGAGGCCGAGGCCAAGGCGAACAACGACTACCAGTCCGCGATGACGGACTGGAAGCGCACCGTCGCGGAGTGCGAGGCGGCCCAGGCGCGCGGCGAGAAGACCGAGGAACGGTACGGCCCGAACTGCGGCAAGGACTACCAGCCGCAGCCCGACATGTTCGAGGCGAAGTGGTACCTGCCGTACCAGTTCGACTTCCGGGCCGAGTTCCCCCTGTTCATCGCCGTGTTCGCCGCCTCCGTGGCACTGTTCGGCTTCATCGTCGGCGCCTCCTTCGTGGGCGCCGAGTGGAACACCGGCGGAATGATGAACCTGTTGCTCTGGCGGCCGAAACGGCTGACCGTGCTGGGCACGAAGCTGGCCGCCCTGCTCGCCACCGTCTTCGGCCTGACCGTGGTGCTCGGCGCGCTCTGGACGGCGGCGTTCTGGCTGATCGCCAGCCAGCGCGGCAGCACCGCGAAGATGACCGCCGGAGTGTGGCAGTCGATCGGGCTGGACGGGTTGCGGGCGCTGGGGATGACGCTGCTCGTGGCGGCGGTCGGGTTCGCGCTGGCCTCGCTCGGCCGGCACACGGCGATGGCGCTCGGCGCGGCGGTGGGCATCTTCGCGGTGAGCGAGATCGGCATCCGGATCGCGGTGGCGGTGCTCGGCGCCCAGTTCGGTGACCGGTACGTGCTGTCCACGTACGCCCAGTCGTGGTTCCTGAAGCAGGCGGAGCTGTTCGACTACGACACCTGCCAGTTCTCCCAGGGCGCCTGCGAGCCGGCGACGTACGTGGTCACCTGGCAGCAGTCGGCGGTGGTGTTCGGCGTGGCGCTGGTGGGCGCGGTCGTGGCCGCGTTCTGGACGATGCGGCGGCGGGACATCGCCTGACCTGGTCCGCGCCGCCGGCTCCCCCCGGCGGTGCGGACCCCGCGTCCGATGCGGCCGGGGGCGGCCCTGGTTACGCTGGGGCTCCCCCGGCCGGCGCGCTCCGCGTGCCGGTCACCCGCCGTCGGAGAGGAGCGCCATGTCCGCCGACGCCTCGCAGCGGGCCGCCGTCGACCGGTCCGGCCCGGCAGCGGGTACGCGCCACGCGGGCGGGACCGTTCCGCCGCCGCGCACCGCTCCGCCCGTCGAGTCCACCGCGCCCTCGGAGCCGTCGGAGTCCGCTCGGCCCGCCGAGCCCGCCGCCGGGCCCGCCTCGCCGCCCGTCGAGTCCGCCGCGCCGGTCGAGCAGGCCGGTCCGGATGCCGCAGATGCGGCCGGTGCGGGCACGACGCCCGTCGGCCTCACCGAGCGGGAGCAGCGGATCCTCGCCTTCGAGGCGCAGTGGTGGAAGCACGCCGGCGCCAAGGAGCAGGCCATCCGGGACACCTTCGGGCTCTCCGCGACCCGCTACTACCAGCTCCTCAACGTGCTGCTCGACCACCCGGCCGCGCTCGCCGCCGAGCCGATGCTGATCGGCCGGCTACGCCGGCTGCGGTCGTCGCGCGCCCGCAACCGGCGTCGCTGACCGGCGTCACTTCTCGTACGTGCGCAGCCCGTTGCCGATGGCGAAGAACGTCGGCGCCCATTCGCCGATGAAGATGCCCCAGCGGTCCGCCCGCGCCACCCCGGCGCGCTCCATGTGCTTGGAGAGGAACCAGCTGGTGACCGAGAGGCCGATGCTGACGAATCCGGCGAGGTAGGCGTGCTCCGCCCGGATGCCGCCCTCGTGCAACCGCTCCAACATCTCGTACCCCCTGTCACCGGGACCGACCCGGTCGCATCCGACGCTACCGAAGGTTGGGGGAAGATGACGCACGGTTACCGCGATCGGGGTCGGCGGCGGATGACCCGGCGCGGTCCGGGTAGGCGGCCGGCGACGACGAACGGAGGCCGACGATGGGGGCACCAGACCGCAGGTACGCGATCGGCAGCAGTCCGGCCCGCCCGGCCGCGCAGGCGCCGGTGATGCGGGTGCGTTCCGCCTCCGACCCGGCCCCCGGCCGGCCGGAGAACGAGGACGTGGCCTTCCGCTTCGGCCCGCTCGTCGGCGTCCTCGACGGGGCCACGGTGCCCGAGGGCTTCGACACCGGCTGCGCGCACGGCCCCGCCTGGTACGTCCGCCACCTGGCCGCCCGGATCGGCCTGGCGGTCGCGGCCCGTCCCGCAGCCACGCTGATGAGCAGCCTCGCGGCGGCGATCCTCGCGGTACGGGCCGACCACGGCGGGACGTGCGACCTCGACCATCCCGGCACCCCGTCGTCCACCGTCTGCCTGCTCCGGGCCGGCGGCGACCGAGTCGACTACCTGGTGCTCTGCGACAGCCCGCTGGTGCTCGACACCGACCGCGGGATCGAGGTGGTCACCGACGACCGGCTCGCGGACGCGGTGGCGGACCTGCGTCGCAGCGCCGCCGCGCTGCCCGACGGCGAGACCGACCCGGCGACCCGGTTCCGGCGCGCGACGACCGTGCAGCGCACCCGGATGAACCGCACCCACGGCTACTGGGCGGCGGCGAGTGACCCGGACGCGGCGTACCACTCGCTGACCGGGACGCTTCCGCTGCGCGGTCCGGGTGCGCTGCGGCGGGCCGCGCTGCTCAGCGACGGCGCCTCCTGCGCTGTCGACCAGTTCGGCCTGTTCGACTGGGCCGGGCTGCTGGAGGTGCTGACGGTGGAGGGCCCGGACGGGCTGATCGACCGGGTCCGGGTGGCCGAGCGGGACCAGCCGGACCGGCTACGGCGACGCAAGCGCACCGATGACGCGTCGGCGGTGCTCTGCGAGTTCGACAATCGGCCGTGACCACGCTCACGTCGGAACGACCGGTCGGATGACAACGCAGCGTGAGGCGGGAACACCCCGGGGGTACGACCGGACGAGGCGGTCGGCCATAGCGGCAATCCCTCCCCAAAGGGGTGGACGACCCGGACCACGCGCGGCAGACTGCGCGACGTGACGGGTGCTGTACGGCTGGAGCCGGTGGACGAACGGAACCTGGAACCGTTGCTCTCCGTAGCGGCGGCTGAGGCGGAACCGGAGGACGTCATGCCTCCGGTGGACGCCCCGGCGGGCTGGTCGCTGGCCCGCCGTGACGCGTTCCGCGAGTTCCACCGCGCCAACCTCGGCGGGCTGAACGGCCCGACCGGCACCGCCATGTACGCGATCGTCTCCGGCGGTGAGGTCGTCGGCATGGTGCGGATGACCCGCCGGGACGAGCCGGGAACCGTGGAGACCGGCATGTGGCTCGGCCGGTCGGCGCGGGGCCGGGGCCTCGGTGCCGCCGCGCTGCGGCAGTTGCTGCACGCCGCCGCAGCGGCCGGGATGCACACGGTGGTCGCGGACACCACGCCGGACAACGCGGGCGCGATCTCGGTGTTGCGCAGATGCGGCGCGGAACTGCGTACGGAGGACGGCAGACTGCACGCCCGGATGTCCCTGGACTCGGCCCTGCCGATCCGCTGACCCGTTTCGTTCCCCGATCACGTTTCTCCTGCTCAGAGCTGCCTCGCCGGGCGGTTTCGTGCTCGCACGGAAGTGTTTTGCCGAGGGGGTGACGGGTACTGCCCGCGTCTCCGGGACCCGACCTCCCCGGGGAGCGCGGAGGAGAGCGGATGAAGAGCGGATCACGGGTGGCGTTCGCCGTCGGGTTCGGCTACCTGCTGGGTCGCCGGAAGAAGATGCGTACCGCGTTGACGCTCGCGGCGGCGGTCGCCGCCGGGCGGGCCAGCCGACGCCCGGGTGGCCTGAAGCAGCTCGGCGCGGACCTGATGGCCGCGAACCCGCAGCTGCGCAACCTCGGCGGGCTGGCGCCGCCGCTGGTGGCTGCGGGCCGGGCGGCCGCGACCGCCGCCGCCGGCAACGGCATCGACGCGATCGGCGGGCGACTGCGGGAGGGCGCCGGCGCGTTGCGCCGCAGGACCGGCGCGGGCCGGCCGGACGGCGAGCAGTCCGGGCCGAACAAGGACCGTTCCGGGCCGGGCGCCGAACGTTCCGCGCCGGACGAGGAGCAGGAGCTGGACGACCAGCCCGCCGCGCCGGTGCCGGCCCGAGCCGATCGGGGGCGGTGAGCCGTGGCGACGGGCAGCCTGGCCGACCGGGCCCGCGACCAGATCGGCGGCGAGCTGCACAATCTCGCCACCGCCCTCGGCGAGCGGGCCGTGCAGGTGGTCACCGACCGGATCACCGACGCCACCGGACGCCTGAGCGAGTACGCGAAGCGGGGCGGCGACCCGGGCCTGGTCGCCGCCGCCACCGGCGCGCAACGGCTCGCCGAGGGCGCCTCGCCGGTGACTGCCATGTTCCGGGCCGGCCTGGCCGGCGGTAAGGAGAAGCTGATGGCGGCGTTCGGTCGCAGGCGCGGCCGGGACGGCGGCCAGAAGCTCAAGGTCACGAACATCGTCGAGACCGTCGAGGTCGGCGTGCCGGTCCGGGTCGCCTACAACCGGTGGACGACGTTCGGCGACTTCCCGAGCTTCATGAAGAAGGTCGAGCAGGCCGACTGCGACGCCGACGAGAAGATGACCTGGAAGGCGCAGGTGCTCTGGTCGCACCGGAGCTGGGAGTCGACGATCGTCCGGCAGATCCCGGACCGGCTCGTCCACTGGCGGTCGACGGGCGAGAAGGGCTCGGTCGACGGCACCGTCAGCTTCCACGAGGTCGGCCCGGAGCTGACCCGGATCCTGGTCGTGCTGGAGTACCACCCGCAGGGCTTCTTCGAGCACACCGGCAACCTGTGGCGGGCCCAGGGCCGACGGGTCCGGCTGGAGCTGAAGCACTTCGTCCGGCACGTGATGACCCGGACCGTGCTCGACCCGGACGCGGTCGAGGGCTGGCGCGGCGAGATCGAGGACTCCCAGGTGGTCAAGGACCACGAGACCGCGCTGCGGGAGGAGCGGGGAGACGCCGGGCCGGCGGACGACGAGTACGCCGCCTACGACGAGGGCAACGACTTCGACGACGACGAGTACGCCGGCGAGCCGGTCCTGACCGAGCCGGAGCGTGCCCGCAGCCGGACGGCTCGCGGGCAGCGCGAACCCGAGCGCCGCCGCCGTGTAACGGAGCGCCCCCGCCGCCCCGCCGCCCGCCGCCGCGACGAGCGCTGACCGGTCAGGACCGGCCGGCGGCGTACGACTCCAGCTGCGCGAGCTGCACCGGGTCCAGGGACGGGCGGACCCGGTTCCGGGCCGCCTCGACGTGCGCGGCGGTCACCGTGCTCGCCTCCAGCGACTCCCGCATGGCTGCCAGCGCCGCCTCCCGGACCAGCGCGGTGCAGTCGGCGGCGGAGAAGCCGTCCAGCTCGGCGCCGAGCGCGTCGAGGTCCACGTCCGGCGCGAGCGGGACGTCCCGGGCCGAGGCGCGGAGGATCTCCGTGCGGGCCGGACCGTCCGGCGGCGGCACGTAGACCAGCCGTTCCAGCCGGCCGGGACGCAGCAGCGCCGGGTCGACCAGCTCGGGGCGGTTCGTCGCGCCGACCACCACCACGTTGCGCAGCGCCTCCACCCCGTCCAGTTCGGTCAGCAGCGCCGCCACCACCCGGTCGGTCGTACCGCCGTCGGTGGCCTGCCCGCGTACCGGGGCCAGCGCGTCCACCTCGTCCAGGAACACCAGCGTGGGCGCGGCCTGGCGGGCGCGGCGGAACAGCTCCCGGACCGCCCGCTCGCTCTCACCCACCCACTTCGACAGCAGCTCCGCGCCCTTCACCGACAGCACGTTCGCCCGCCCGGACCCGGCCAGCGCGGTCACCAGGTAGGTCTTGCCGCAGCCGGGTGGACCGTAGAGCAGCACCCCGCGGGGCGGCGTCACGCCCAGCCGGGCGAACGTGTCCGGGTAGGTGAGCGGCCACAGCACCGACTCGGTGAGCGTCTGCTTGACCTCGTGCAGCCCGCCCACGTCGTCCAGCGTCACCGACGCCAGCTCCAGCGTGGACGCGGACATCGTGGTCGGCCGGACCACCTCCAGCGCTGCGGTGAAGTCGGCCATCGCCACCGTCGGCGTCTCCGCCGCCTTCTGGCGCCGCGCCGCGCGTACCCCTGCTTCGCGGACCAGCGCCGCCAGGTCCGCCGCGACGAAACCGGGGGTACGGGCGGCCACCTCGTCCAGCCGGACGTCACCGGCGAGCGGCACCTCACGGGTCAGCACCGTCAACTGTTCCCGGCGCAGCGCCGCGTCGGGCAGCGGCACGGTGATCCGCAGCGCGAGCAGGTCCGGGCCGCGCAGTGCCGGATCGACCGCCTCGGGGCGTCCGCTGGTGCACACCACTGCGGTACCGGCCCGCAGCGTCTCGGCCACCACCTGGCGGAACACGGTGGCCAGCGGGCCCGGCTCGTCGGCCGGGGCGATCGACTCCACGTCGGTGACCAGCAGCACGGCGGGGCCACCGGCGCGTACCGCCGAGGCCGCCTCGCGCAGCCGGCGGGCCGCCGCGTCGTTGCTGAGCGCTGCCAGTTCCGGCGCCCAGAGCGGCCGTACGCCCGCGCCGACCTTGGCGGCGACGGCACGCACCAGCGCGGACTTGCCCGAACCGGCCGGGCCCTCCACCAGCACGCCGAGCGAGACGGTGGTGCCGAGCCGGCCCAGCACCTCACGGTGGTGGAAGCCCAGGTCCAGCAGTTCGGTCAGCTCCTCGGCCTGGGCGCGCAGGCCGGGCAGTTCGTCCACGTCGGGCGCGTCCTCCGGGCCGAGCAGGTCCCCGTCGGGTTCCGTCCCGGGCGGCGTGGCGGGGGCGGAGACGCGCGCGGTGGAGGCGGAGGACGCCGGGCCGGAGCCGCGGGTGGCGGGACCGTGTTCCCAGCCCACCACCGTGTCCATGGTGACGAGCGCGCCGACCGCCGGTTCGGCCGACACGACGGTGAGCAGCGTGCTCGTCCAGGCGTACCCGACGGAACTGGCGAGACTGCGCCGCGCGGCCTCGATCAGGCCGCGCACGGCGGCGTCCGGCAGCACGTCCTGCGGCAGCAGCGAGACGTCGTCCCCGGCGGTGACCACCTTGCCGAGCAGCGCGAGCCGCAGCATCTCCGGCGGGACAGCGGCGACCACAGCGGCCGGGCCGGACACTGTGAGCCGGCGTGCCGGGGCCGCCGGCAGCGGGCTCACCGTGACCTGGCCGCCGGCCCGCAGGCCGAGGTTGCCCAGCAGCAGGTCGTCGGCGTGCAGGAGGGCGCCGCTGGTGCTCGGCTCGGCGGCGGCAGCGATGCCGGCGGTGACCCGGCGGCCGGTCAGGCGGACCGGGTCGCCGGGGCGCAGCGCCAGCGCGGTGAGCACCTCGGGATGCAGGCGCACCACGCCGCGGCGGGCGTCGAGCGCGGCCGGCCGCAGCGTCGCGGTCAGGGTCAGGTCGGGTTCGGCCACCCGCCGACAGTAGCCGCCCCGATCATCGGTTGCCGGTCAGCGCGGTCCCGGATCGTCCAGCAGCGAGGGGTCGCGCCGGATCATCTCGGCCAGCCGGGCCGCCGGGTCGGACTCCAGCGGGTCGTGGCCGGGCGCCGGCACCGTCTTCACCGACATGGGCCACGCCGGCGGCGGCGCGGGCGGCGCCGCCGGCCCCACCGTCACCGCCGTCCCGGACCAGGAGACCCGCAGCGGGTACGCCTGCTCGCCCAGTTCCACCCGCAGCGTCACGGCCAGCCCCGGGTGCTCGGCCACCACCCGGCGGACCGCCTCGGCGACCTCCTCGACCGGGTCACGCCGCACCGGGGCCTCGCCACCGCGCAGCCGGTACGCGCCGTGCCCCGCCCGCCCGTCGCCCGGCTCGTCCGCCGCCTCCGCGGGTACGTCCCGCTCGGGCGTCCCGGCCGGTTCGCCGGGCATCGGTGCCCGGCGGCGCAGCGCCTCCTCGCGCCGTGCCATCCGGGCCAGTGTCTCGTCCAGATCACCTCTCATGGCGTCCACCCCTTCGCCAGACAACGGATCGAAACGACTGCCGGTTCAGCCTGCCCGGGATCGGGTGGCCCGGTCCAGCGCGCGGTCCAGGACGACGAGCAGGGCGTCCCGCACCGAGAGGCGGTCCCGCGCGTCGAACTGCACCAGCGGCACGTGCTCACCGATCGCCAGCGCCCAGCGGATCGACGGCAGGTCCAGGGCCAGCCGGCCGTCGAAGGCGTTGACGCCCACCGCGAACGGCAGCCCGGACCGCTCGAAGAAGTCGATCGCCGGGTAGCAGTCGTCGAGCCGGGCGCTGTCCACCACCACGAGCGCGCCGAGCGCGCCCCGGGCCAGGTCGTCCCACATGAACCCGAAGCGCGCCTGTCCGGGCGTACCGAAGAGGTAGAGCTTCAGGCTGCGGTCGATGGTCACGCAGCCGAAGTCCATGGCCACGGTGGTGGTGGTCTTGCCGGCGACCCCGCCCGGGTCGTCGATGCCGATGCCGGCGGTGGTCATCTCCGCCTCGGTGGTCAGCGGAGCGATCTCGGAGATCGCACCGACGGTGGTGGTCTTGCCGACCCCGAACCCGCCGGCGATGAGGATCTTGACCGGGATCGGCGGCCGGGGCGCCGGCACCCGGCTGACGATCGGGGCCGGTTCGGCCGGCGGCACACCCGGCGGCAGGTACGGCAGCGGCGGCGTGGGCGGGGGCGGCGTGGCCCGGCCGATCAGCGGCGCCGGGCCGCCGTAGCGGCTCGGGGCGCTGTTCGCGGCCGGCCCGCCCGTGGCGGCCACCGGCCATTCAGGAGATCGCACGAAGTCCATCAATCACTCGCAGGATGATGTCGGGATCGAGGGCGTCGTCGACGTCCGCGACGTGCACGTCGAGATGGCCGGCGGCCCGGAGGTCGCCGACCAGCACCCGGGTCACCCCGAAGTGCATCCGGGTCCGGGCGGAGATCTCGGCCACCGAGACGGGCTCGGCGCAGATCGCGACGATCGCCGCCAGCTCCGGGGCCAACCGGGCGGTCACCGCCCACGAGGTGCTGCCCGGACGAGCGGTGACCTGGGTCTCCAGGCCGATCGCCGGGTCACCGTCCACCCGTCCGGAGGTCAGCACGAAGGGGCGTGGGCCGGTCGGCTCCCCGTCGCCCGCGTCCGGCTCCGGCACCGGAGCGGACGCGTTCAGGAAGGGGCGGATCCGGACGCCGGGCTCCGGCTCCGGGTCCGCGCCGGCGGCCCCTGGGATCATTGCTGTACGGCGTTCTTCAGCTCGGCGATCAGACGCGGACTCAGAGCGCCGCCGGCGCGTCCGGCGAACAGCGTCATCTCGTACGCCACGGTGCCCAGGTTCGCGGTGCGGTCGGCGACGACGCCGAGGACCGAGCCGCTGCTGATCGCGCTGATCAGCAGGTATCCCTCGGCCATGTCGACGATCACCCGGTTGAGCGCGCCGAGCGCGTACCAGCTCGCGGCGCCCCCGGCGAGGCTGGTCATGCCGGAGACCACGGCGGCGAGCCGTTCCGCGTTGGACCTGTCCTTGATCGCGGACATGGCCATCAGCAGCCCGTCCGAGGAGACCGCGATCGCCTCCATCACCCCGGCGGTGCTGGAGGTGAACGAGTCGAGCAGCCAGTTGAAGGTGCGTGCCTCGGGACTGAGGTCGCCGGTGGTGCTCTGTTCGACGTTCTCGTGGAGGAAGGGGCTGGTCACCGTGATGGGTCCTCTTCGTAGCGGCGGTCGGTACTGACTTCGCGCAGAGCACGGGCGACGCCCGCCTCGAATTCGCTGATCCGGTTGCGGACCTCGACGGGATCGCCGGGGTCGGAACTGGTGGGGGGCGCGGACTGTGCCGGGGAGACGGACAGGTTCGCGCCGGGCACCCGGCGGCTGAGCCGGGGCCGTTCCGTCGCCGGGGGCGTGGGATCGACCGCGCCCTCGGCCCGCCGTACCCCGTCCTGGAACGCCTCGACCAGGGCCCGGACGCTCGACGGATCCGCCGGGACGCCGATCAGTGGACCGCCGGTGGCCGGTCCGGCCGGTCCGGCGGGCAGATCG
>NZ_JALJRJ010000072.1:0-268 GCF_024519755.1 Micromonospora sp. Mcm103 | reverse complement strand
TCGCCCGCGCCCTGGCGTTGAAGCCGAAACTGATCGTGGCCGACGAACCCGTCTCCGCCCTGGACGTGTCGATCCAGGCGCAGGTCATCAACCTGCTGCGCAGCCTGCAACACGACCTGGACCTGGCGTTCGTGTTCATCGCCCACGACCTCGCCGTCGTGCGGCACTTCTGCCACCGCGTCGCCGTCATGTACCTCGGCAAGATCGTCGAACTCGGCGACCGCGACACCATCTACACCCGCCCCCAGCACCCCTACACCCGGGCACT
>NZ_JALJRJ010000071.1:0-271 GCF_024519755.1 Micromonospora sp. Mcm103 | reverse complement strand
CGACCGCGGCACGCTCGTCCATGCCGGCCTTCTTCGTCGCCGCGATGATCGCCTTCACGTTCTTGGTCTGCTCGTCGTTCAACTCGATACGCGACTGCTCACCCTGCACACCGTGCGGGATCAGCTTGTCACCCTGCATCGCGACACTCACCGGCTTCACGCTCGCGGTCGTGTCGGCCGCGTGGGCGGCCACCGGACCGGCGAACACGCCACCGGTGAAAGCCAGACCAGCAATACCCAGAACGCTCTTACGCAGAATCGTGTTCATCAC
>NZ_JALJRJ010000070.1:0-274 GCF_024519755.1 Micromonospora sp. Mcm103 | reverse complement strand
GCGGCGATGATGGCCTTGACGTTGGCGGTCTGCTCGTCGTCGAGGTCGATGTGGGACTGGGTGCCCTGGACGCCGTGCGGGATGAGCGCGGCGCTGTCCAGCTTGCCGGCGGCCTGCGTGGTGGTGACGGCGGCGTCCCGCGTGGTGGGGGTGCTGGTGTCGTGGTTGAGGGGGCCGGCGGCGAGGCCACCGGCGACGGTCAGACCGGCGATACCGAGGATGCTCTTACGCAGGATCGTGTTCATGGTGGGCTCCGTTCGGGGGTCGACGCCCG
>NZ_JALJRJ010000069.1:0-285 GCF_024519755.1 Micromonospora sp. Mcm103 | reverse complement strand
GGAAACCACCCTCACGGTCGCCACCACGGAAACCGCCCTCACGACGGTCACCGCCGCGGAAACCACCGTCACGGGCGCCGCCTTCACGACGATCGCCGCCACGGAAACCACCCTCACGCCGCTCACCGCCACGGAAACCACCCTCACGGTCGCCACCACGGAAACCGCCCTCACGCCGCTCACCGCCACGGAAACCACCCTCGCGGGCGCCGCCTTCACGACGATCCCCACCACGGAAACCACCCTCACGGTCGCCACCACGGAAACCGCCCTCACGACGGTCAC
>NZ_JALJRJ010000006.1:0-27793 GCF_024519755.1 Micromonospora sp. Mcm103 | reverse complement strand
ACCGGCCCCGCCACGCCCTGCCCACGTGACCCGGGAAGGGGTACGGCTGATGGCACGCCAGGTGCACACGGTCGCGGTGATCGGCGCCGGCAAGATCGGTGAGCTGATGCTCTCCGGGCTGCTGCGTTCCGGCTGGCCGGTGGGGCGGCTGCTCGCCACCGCGCGGCGGCCGGCGCGGGCGCGGGAGCTGGCCGACCGCTACGGCGTACGGGTGGTGGACAACCTCACCGCCGTGACCGAGGCCGAGGTGCTGGCCGTGTCGGTCAAGCCGCAGGACGCCGCCGCGCTGCTGGACGAGATCGGCCCGAAGGTGCCGGCCGACAAGCTGGTGATCTCGCTCTGCGCCGGCCTGCCGACCGCCTTCTTCAACCGCCGGCTACCAGAGGGCACCCCCGTGGTCCGGGTCATGACCAACACCCCGGCGCTGGTCGACGAGGCGATGAGCGCGATCTCGGCGGGCGCGTACGCCACCGGCGAGCACCTGGCCCTGGCCGAGGAGATGTTCTCCCCGCTCGGCTCGACCGTCCGGGTGCCCGAGTCGCAGCAGGACGCGGTCACCGCGCTCTCCGGCTCCGGCCCGGCCTACTTCTACCTGCTCGTCGAGGCGATGATCGACGCGGGCATCCTGCTCGGTCTGCCACGCCAGGTGGCGCACGAGCTGATCGTGCAGACCGCGATCGGCTCGGCGGTGATGCTGCGCGACTCCGGTGAACATCCGGTGAAGCTGCGCGAGGCGGTCACCTCGCCCGCGGGCACCACCATCTCGGCGATCCGCGAGCTGGAGAACCACGGCGTACGCGCGGCCATGCTGGCGGCGCTGGAGGCGGCCCGGGACCGGGCCCGGGAACTCGCGGCCCAGGCGGACTGACGCTCAGCCGGGCCGCGACGCCGGCCCCGGCCGCCGGTCCCGGCGGAGCAGCAGGATCAGTACGGCCAGCGCGAGCGTCCCCCACAGCGGCACCCAGCGGGGCCGGTGCTGGGCGAGCGTGCCGACCGCGCCGCCGACGGAGTAGCTGACCAGGGCGAGCAGCCCGAGCAGGGTGCCCCGCCGGGCCCGGCCCCGGTCGGCGGCGGGGCCGAACAGCCAGCGGGCGGCCCGCTCACCGATCTTCGTCGTGGTGCCCGACTGATAGGTGATCGGCGTCGCGATGCCCGCGGTACGGGTCGCCACAGTGGTCAGGCTGCCCATGGCGACCGCTCCGGCCGCGGCGAGCAGCACCCGCGACGCCGTGCCGTGCCGGCCGTACGCGAGCGCCAGGTTGAGCAGCGTCCAGACGACCATGGCGGCCTCGGTGACAGCGATGTCCACCAGTGGCGCCGCCGTCGGCCGGGTCCGGCGGCGGAGCAGGTTCACCAGGCCGGCGGCGGTCGCGAACGCGACGATCGAGGCCGCCGAGACCGGCCACGTGGGTTGCCCGCCGGCCGGTCCCATGCCGAGGAAGATGGCGTTTCCGGACTGGTTGGCGACGAACGCTCCGTATCGCAGGAACGCGAAGGCGTCGAGCGCGCCGGCGGTGACGACGGCGAGCACGAGCGCCGCGAGCGGATGGCGGAACTCCCGGTAGGAGTCCGCGGAGTCGTACGACGCCGACCGGTTCACCCTTCCCCCGTCCGTGTGCAGGAGCGGCCCCGGCAGCGTCCGGCGCAGGCGGGCGCACGCCGATTCCGGGAATCTCACCGAAAGCCTGTTTTGCCCATAAACCCCTCCTAGTGTGACGACATAGTCGAAAGTACGTGAAGGGATCGCGACGTGCATCTCACGCCGAAGGAATTCGACAAGCTGACGATCCACTCGTTGGCGATGGTCGCGAACGCCCGCAAGGCGCGCGGGGTCAAGCTCAACCACCCCGAGGCCGTGGCGGTCATCTGCGCCGCGGCGCTCGAAGGCGCGCGCGAGGGCAAGACCGTCGAGGAGGTCATGAACGATGCGAGCCACGTGCTCACCGCCGACGACGTGATCCCCGGCGTGGCGGACATGATCCCGATGCTCCAGGTCGAAGCGGTCTTCACCGACGGGTCACGGCTGATCACCGTCCACTCACCCATCCAGTAGAGCAGCGACCGGAGGCCACGGTCTCCGGCGGAGCGGGGGCGACATGGCGAAGCAACACCCGGGACCGAACTCCAAGCACCTTCGGCCCATCGGCGGTTACAAGCTCAGCGACCAACCTCTGGAACTCAACGCCGGGCGGCCGGTGACCGAGGTGGTCGTGCACAACACCGGTGACCGGCCCATCCAGGTCGGTTCCCACTTCCACTTCTTCGAGGCCAACCGCTTCCTGGAGTTCGACCGCCCGGCGGCGTTCGGGAAGCGGCTGAACATCCCGGCCACGACCTCGATCCGGTTCGAGCCCGGCGACCGCAAGACCGTGCAACTCGTCCCGTACGGCGGCTCCCAGCGGGTGTACGGCTTCAACGGCCTGGTCCAGGGCTGGACCGGCGACGGGCCGATCCCCGGCTACCGGCCGGACCGGGCCGAGGCGCTCCACCAGGCCCAGACGCGCGGCTTCAAGACCACGTCGCAGCAGCAGGACCAGGGCAAGGGCCAGGACCAAGGCAAGGGCAAGGGCAAGTAGCCCGGCCACTCTCAGATGCGCCAGAGCTGGAGCGACAACGCATGAGTCAGATCTCACGGCAGGAATACGCCGGAATGTACGGCCCGACCACGGGCGACCAGATCCGGCTGGGTGACACCGACCTCTACATCGAGATCGAGAAGGACCTGCGGGTCCTCGGTGACGAGGTCATGTACGGCGGTGGCAAGACCCTGCGCGACGGCATGGGCAGTGCCAGCCAGGCCACGAGCGCCGAGGGCGTGGTGGACCTGGTGATCACCAACGTGACCATCGTGGACGCGCTGCTCGGCGTGGTCAAGGCGGACGTGGGGATCAAGGACGGCAGGATCGCCGGGATCGGCAAGGCGGGCAACCCCAACATCATGGACGGGGTGACCCCGGGCCTGGTGACCGGTCCGGGCACCGACGCGATCTCCGGTGAGCACCTGATCCTGACCGCCGGCGGCATCGACGCGCACGTCCACCTGGTCACCCCGCAGCAGGTGTACGCCGCGCTCAGCAACGGCGTCACCACCCTGTGGGGCGGCGGCACCGGGCCCAGCGACAGCACCAACGGCGTCACCATCACGCCCGGCCCGTGGAACATCCACAACATGATGCGGGCCTTCGAGAACCTGCCGATCAACATCGGCCTGCTGGGCAAGGGCAACAGCAGCGGCCGGGCGCCGCTGGTCGAGCAGATCATGGCCGGGGTGCCCAGCTTCAAGATCCACGAGGACTGGGGCGCGCCGCCCGCGGTGATCCGGTCCTGCCTGGCCGTCGCCGACGAGTACGACGTCCAGATCAGCATCCACACCGACACGCTCAACGAGAGCGGCTACATCGAGGACAGCATCGCCGCCTTCGAGGGCCGCACCATCCACACCTTCCACACCGAGGGCGCCGGCGGCGGGCACGCGCCGGACATCATCAAGGTCGCCGGCCAGATGAACGTGCTGCCCGCCTCGACCACGCCGACGGTGCCGTACGGCATCAACAGCCAGTCCGAGCTGTACGACATGATCATGGTCTGCCACAACTTCAACCCGAAGGTGCCCTCGGACGTCGCCTTCGTGGAGAGCCGGATCCGCACCGAGACCATCGCCGCCGAGGACGTGCTCCTCGACGAGGGCGTCATCTCGATGATGCAGAGCGACTCGCAGGCCATGGGCCGGGTGGGCGAGACCTGGCTGCGGACCGTCCAGCTCGCCGGGCAGATGAAGAACGTCCGCGGCAAGCTGGCCGAGGACTCCGACGCCAACGACAACTTCCGCGTCCTGCGCTACGTCGCCAAGATGACCATCAACCCGGCCATCACCCAGGGCGTCTCGCACGTCATCGGCTCGGTCAGCCCGGGCAAGCTCGCCGACCTGGTCCTCTGGGAGCCCGCGTTCTTCGGCACGAAGCCGAAGATGGTGCTCAAGGGCGGCATGATCGCCTGGTCGATCATGGGCGACCCGAACGCGTCGCTGCCCACGCCGCAGCCGGTCTACTACCGGCCCATGTTCGGCGCCACCGGCACCCAGGTCGCCAAGAACTGCGTGACGTTCGTGTCCCGGGCCGCGCACGAGTCGGGTGTGGCCGAACAGTTGGGTCTGCAACGGCAGGTCATGCCGGTCTACGGCTGCCGCAACCTGACCAAGCGCGACATGGTGCGCAACGACCGTACGCCGAAGCTCGAGGTCGACCCGGAGACCTTCGCCGTGAAGATGGACGGCGTGCACGCGACGGTGCCGGCGGCCAAGAACCTCCCCCTCAGCCAGCTCTACTTCTTCAGCTGACCCGGCGCGGTGCCCGCCCCCGGCCGGGCCGGTGGCGGGGTCGCGTGAAAGGAGAACACATGCTCGTCGAAACGGTACTCGGCAACGTGAACGAGCCGGCGTGGACCGAGCGGCTCCGGGAGGCCAAGGTCGACGACCTGGTCCTCGACCAGTGGGACGCCCAGAAGAGCCGGCTGCGCCGGACCACGAGCCTCGGCACCGAACTGGCGCTGTCCCTGGCCCGCGGCGTACGGCTGCGCGACGGCGACGTGCTCGCCTGGGACGACGCGACAGCGACCGCGGTGGTGGCCCGGATCGCGCTCGGCGAGGTGATGGTCGTGCACCTCGACACGCTGCACGGGGAGTCCCTGGACATGGTGGTCCGCTCGGCCGTCGAACTCGGCCACGCGATCGGCAACCAGCACTGGCCGGCGGTGGTGAAGGGCACCGAGATGTACGTCCCGCTCACTGTGGACCGCAAGGTCATGGACTCGGTGATGCGGACCCACGCGTTCACCGGTCTCACCCACGAGTTCATCCCCGGCACCGAGATCATCGCGTACCTGGCCCCGCACGAGTCGCGGCGGCTGTTCGGCGGGGCCGACTCGACCCCGCACACGCACCTGCCCGCCGACCTGAACTGAGGGCCGGGGTGTCCACGGTGACCGAGGCCCTGAAGCTGCTCCAGTTCGGCGACTCGGTCTTCCCGGTCGGCGCCTTCTCCTTCTCCAACGGGCTGGAGACGGCGGTCGAACAGGGGGCGGTGCACGACCGGGCCACGTTGCAGGAGTTCGTGCGTACCGTCACGCGCGCCGCCGCCACCGGAGACGGGGTGGCGCTGCTCGTGGCGCACCGCGCCGCCCGCGCCGGTGACCTCGACCGGATCCGGGCGGCCGACGAGGCCGTACACCTGCGCAAGATCAACGAGGAGACGCGGACGATGACCGTCCGCATGGGGCGCAAGCTGGCCGAGGCCGCCGAACGGGTGGTGGGGGAGTCCCTCCTGCGCAAGCGCGTCGCGGAGAGCGGCGCGGGCGTCCCGGTCACCTACCCGGTCGCGCTCGGCGTGCTCTTCGCCGAACTCGGCGTGGACGAGGCGGACGCGTTCGCCGCCCACCAGTACGGCGCGGCCTCCATGGTGCTCGGCGCGGCGGTCCGGCTCATGCGGGTGGACCACCTCGACACCCAGTCGATCCTCTTCGCGGTGAACGAGCGGGTCGGCGAGGACTACGAGGAGGTGCGCACCGCCGGGCTCGACGACATGCAGAGCTTCGCGCCGCACCTCGACGTGCTGGCCGGCGCGCACCAGCACGCACACGTACGGATGTTCATGAGCTGAGCGCTCCCGCTCACCACCTGAAGGGCTTTCTCAACAATGAAATCAGCGAGTCGGATCGGCGTCGGCGGCCCGGTGGGCAGCGGCAAGACGGCCATCATCGAGGCCGTCGTGCCCCGCCTGGTCGAGCAGGGCCTGCGCATCCTGGTCATCACCAACGACGTGGTGACCACCGAGGACGCCAAGCACGTCCGCCGCGCCCTGACCGGCGTGCTGGTGGAGGAACGCATCGTCGGCGTGGAGACCGGCGCCTGCCCGCACACCGCTGTTCGCGAGGACCCCAGCATGAACCTCGCCGCGGTGGAGGACATGGAGGCGCGGTTCCCGGACAGCGACGTCGTGCTCATCGAGAGCGGCGGCGACAACCTCACGCTCACCTTCAGCCCGGCGCTCGTCGACTACTTCATCTACGTGATCGACGTGGCGGCCGGCGACAAGATCCCGCGCAAGAACGGCCCCGGTATCTCCAAGTCCGACATCCTCGTGATCAACAAGACCGACCTGGCCCCGTACGTCGACGCCGACCTGGACGTGATGGCCCGCGACGCCGAGATGATGCGCGGCGGCAAGCCGTTCGTGTTCACCAACTGCAAGACCGGCGAGGGCATCGACGACCTGGTGGACCTGGTCCGCCGCAACGCGCTGTTCGACGCCGAAGTCCTCGCATGACCACTCTGGACTCCGTCCGGGAACTCGCGCCGTACCAGGACCAGCCGGCGCAGCTGCCGGCCGCCGCGAACGGCAAGGTGGGCATCCTCCGGCTGGGGTTCGAGCGGCGCGCGGACCGGACCATCATGCGCGACGTCTTCCGGCAGTCCCCGCTGCTGGTGCAGCGCGCGCTGTACTGGGACGAGGAGATGCCGGGCCTGCCCTGCGTCATGATCCTCACCACCTCCGGCGGCGTGCTCCAGGGCGACCGGCTGCGCATCGACGTCGACCTCGGGCCGGGCGCGCAGGCGCACCTGGTCACCCAGGCCGCCACCAAGATCCAGGAGATGGACGCCAACTACGGCACCCAGACCCAGAGCTTCACCCTGGCGCAGGACGCCTACCTGGAGTTCCTGCCCGAGCCGGTGATCCCGTTCCGGCGCAGCCGGTTCGTCTCCGACACAGTGGTCCGGCTGCCGGAGACCGCGACAATGCTGTACGCCGAGGTGCTCCAGCCCGGCCGCAAGTACTACCGCGACGGCGAGATCTTCGCGTACGACCTGTTCTCCACCACGCTGCGGGCGCAGCGGCCCGACGGACGCCCGCTGTTCGTGGAGAAGTTCGTCATCACGCCCGGCCGGTTCCCGGTGTCGCGGATCGGGATGATGGACCGCTTCCACGTCTTCGGCAACGCCGTGCTGCTCACCGACCCGGACCGGGCGGCAAGGGTCTTCGAGCGGACCGCGACGCCGGTGTGGGACGAGCAGACACCACTGGCCACCGCGGTCAGCCGGCTGCCGAACGACGCCGGCCTGGTGTTCAAGGTGCTGGGTCAGGAGACCGAACCGGTCCGCGCCGCGGTACGCGCGTTCTGCACTGCCGCCCGCGAAGAGGTGACCGGCTGCACCTTCCCGCCGGTCTTCAGCTGGCGTTGAGGCGAGGAGAGCAGCGACATGGCCGACATCGGACGTGGCTGGCGCCATCTGGCCGATCGGAACCCGGCGGCCGGGTTCGTCGACGCCGGCCTGCGCGGCGCCGCGCAGGTGGTGCTCCAGAACAATCCGCTCAGCGGCCTGCTCATCCTGATCGCGCTGGCCTGGGGCGCGTTCGAGAACGGGACGCCCCGGGTGTTCGGCGGCGGCGTGCTCGGCCTGGTCGTCGGCACCGCGACCGCGCTGGCGCTGCGGGTCGACATGTCCAGCTGGCGCAAGGGCCTGTTCGGCTTCAGTCCGCTGCTGACCGGCCTCGCGGTGCCCACGTTCCTCGACCAGCGTCCGCTGATGTGGCTCTACCTCGTGCTCGGCGCGATCGGCACGGTGGTGGTCACGCTCGCCCTCGACGCCGTCTTCAAACGCTGGAACCTGACCGCCTACACGTTCCCGTTCGTGCTCACGACCTGGTTCCTGCTGATGGCGGCGTACCAGTTCGACAGGTTCACGGTGCTCACCAAGCTGACCCCGAAGTTCCCCGGTGAGGGATCGCTGACCGGCGGCACGTTCGACTGGGGCCTCATCCCGGTCTTCTTCAAGGGCGTGTCCCAGGTCTACCTGATCGAGAGCTGGGTCACCGGCCTGCTCATCCTCGTCGCCCTGCTGATCAACTCCCGCTGGTCGGCGCTGTTCGCGGTGATCGGCGCCGTCGGCGCGACACTGCTGGCGCTCTGGTTCGGCGCCGATGGCGCGTCCCTGGACAAGGGCCTGTTCGCCTTCAACGCGGTGCTGACCGCGATCGTGGTGGGCTCGGTCGCGCACCGCCCCGGCGCGCTGGTCACCGTCTACACGCTGTTCGGCATCGCGCTGACGCTGTTCGTGCAGATGGCGCTGACCACCATGCTCACCCCGCTCGGCATCCCGGTGCTGACCGGGCCGTTCAACATCGCCACCTGGCTGTTGCTGCTGCCGGACCGGCACTTCGCGCCGGTGCCCAACCACGAACGGGTCAGGGACAGCGTCCTGCACACCGTCCGCGACTCCGTCCACCTGCGAGAGAAGGAGGGAAACCGTGTCCGCTCCGAACGCGGGTGACACCGCCTGGGTGCTCGTCTGCGCCGGCCTGGTCCTGTTCATGACGCCGGGGCTCGCCGCGTTCTACGGCGGCATGGTCCGCACCCGCAACGTGCTGGCGATGCTGCAACAGAACATGATCGCGCTGGGCGTGGTCAGCCTGACCTGGGTGCTCGTCGGCTACACCATCGCCTTCGGCG
Organism: Micromonospora sp. Mcm103; assembly: GCF_024519755.1. Classification (NCBI taxonomy): domain Bacteria; kingdom Bacillati; phylum Actinomycetota; class Actinomycetes; order Micromonosporales; family Micromonosporaceae; genus Micromonospora; species Micromonospora sp. Mcm103. The sequence continues at coordinate 19,291 of NZ_JALJRJ010000006.1, read as the reverse complement.
ACGACGCGGGCAGCGGGCTGTTCGGCAACCTGGAACTGTTCGGGCTCACCGACCTGAAGGTGCCGCCCGCACCCAACCTGCACGTCGTCGACGGCCGGATCACCATCCCGACGCTGGCGTTCGTCCTGTTCCAGATGATGTTCGCGGTGATCACACCGGCGCTCGTCACCGGCGCCACCGCCGGTCGGCTGCGCTTCGGCGGCTGGGTGCTGTTCCTCGCGGTCTGGTCGATAGTCGTGTACGCGCCGATCGCCCACTGGCTCTGGCACCCCGGCGGATGGCTCGCCAAGTTCGGCACCCAGGACTGGGCCGGTGGGCTCGTCGTGCACGCCAGCGCGGGCGCCGCCGTCCTCGCCGTGCTGCTCGTCGTCGGCCGGCGCCGGGACTGGCCGCACACCGCCGCACCACCGAACTCGATCCCGCTGACCATCGTCGGCGCCGGCATCCTCTGGTTCGGCTGGTTCGGCTTCAACGGCGGCGACGGACTCCAGGCCAACGGCCTCGCCGCGCAGGCCGTCCTCAACACGCACCTCGCCGCCGCCGCGGCGATGCTCGTCTGGCTGGCGCTGGAACGCGTCACGGACGGACACAGCACCGTCGTGGGCGCGGTCTCCGGCGCGGTCGCGGGCCTCGCCACTGTCACCCCGACCGCCGGGTACGTCAACGCGGCCTCGGCCGTGGCGATCGGCGCGCTGGCCGGCCTGGTCTGCCACTTCGCGCTGAAACTGAAGTACCTGCTGCGCCTCGACGACGCGCTCGACGTGCTCGCCGTGCACTTCGTCGGCGGCATGCTCGGCACGCTCCTGCTCGGCCTGTTCGGCAACCGCGGGGTCAACCCGCTCGGCGCCGACGGGCTGTTCCTCGGCGGCGGAGGCGGCCTGCTGTGGCGCCAGCTCGTCGGCGTGGTGAGCGTCGTCGCGTTCTCCTTCGTTCTCACCTGGCTGATCGCCGCCGGGGTGCAGGCACTCATCGGCCTGCGTGTGCCGCTCGCCGACCAGGAACGCCTGGACCAGGCGCAACAGGGCACCGACGCGTACCACCTGGGCGGGGTCACCAGCCTGACCGCGCCCGGCGCGCCCCGGCACCGTACCGCGGCGGTGCCGGCCGGCGAACCAGCAGTGCCGCCCGGCCAGCGGGTACGGCTGGTCACCGCGCTGCTGGAACCGGACCCGGCGGCGAACAGCGCCGACCTGCGCGACGCGCTGCTGCGCGCGGGCGCGATCTCGGTCATCGTCAGCGACGCCGCCGTGGCGACGACGACGCCACAGGCCAGCCTGCTGCCGCGTGGTTACTGGCAGGACCAGCCGTTATCGGCCCGGCTGCGCGTCACGGTGCTGGTGGGTGCGGACGGGGTGGGGGCGGTGCTGGACGAGCTGGACCGGATGGGGGCCCGGCGGAGCGACACGTTCGTGCAGGAGGCGGAACGCGTCCAGTCCTGATAGGTGGTCGACCACTGCCTGATTGGGTCTTACGTCTCACTCCTTCGGTCAAGTTGCGCGTGTAGACCGCTGGGGATCCTGCCACTGTGGACTGTGAGTGATTAAATCAAGCTGCGACGGCAGGCACCGAGGACGTTAGGGGTGTCTCCGATGCCTAATCGATTCAATCGAGGAATGTCAGGAGTCTGCAACGACCGTTTTCGCATGCTGCGGCTTGGAAGTCGGATGGCGCGTCGAGTCCCAACGGGCCGGCCGTCCACTTGTAAGATACGCACAGGTCGATCTTGCGCCTGCCCCCACAATGGGAAGAGGGCGGCCTGATCTGGCTTCTCTGGCTTACATGATCCGTGCCTTTACAGTGGCGGGTGTCGACGAAGCCCCTCTGTGGTGAGCGGCAGGCCGGTCGGAGCTCTTCAGTCTGCCGTCAGCCTCTTCAGGTGAATCATCTCCAGTGGAGTAGGGTCGATAGGCGCGTGATCCACAGATTCTACGAATTTAGAGGTTGCAATGCCGCCAATGAGGCGAAGGCGAAACCCGGCCTCGTCGAATCAATCGCATTCATCCGATCGTCAGATTGCTAAGCTCGCACTGATTGGTACGGTAGCGGCAGCTGCGATTACTGCTGTATCTGCCGTCGTTGCGTCTATCGTCCCTCATCTACTGGCGGCCAACCAACCGCAGGCTCCATCATCCGGGATTTCGGCGTCCGGTGCACCGACTGCTACTCCTGACGTTTCGCCGCCGCTAACCGTTGCCGTTCAACAGTCTGACGAGTATTGCCGGGAGGGATGGGTTCTGCCCAATGCTCCTCGTCCAATTCCTCAGTCCAATGACGGATGGATCGACTGGCCCGCCTGGGCGCGGCAGCAGGGGGCAGTGCGTGTCAACAGGCACGAAGTGCTGCTTACTATTCAAGGAGTCTCGGACGCCAGGGTTGTCATCGATCGCATCCGAGTAGTCGTGGTGGGTCTTCGCAGGGCGCCCCTCATTGGGACGCTTGTGGATATACAGTGCGGCGAGCCATTCGAGTACAGATACCTGGAGGCCAATCTTGACAAGAATCCGCCGTCCGTAACGTCCAAGACAACAGGATCAATCGGTGGCGAACGCAATGCTCGGCTGGATCCCGCGAAGTTCCCCTATCAGGTCGCCATTGATGAGGCCGAGAGCTTTGTTGTCTCATCTGTGATTTCCAAGTATGACGTTGACTGGCGAGTCGAGGTGGATTGGTCTTCTCAGGGTCAGTCCGGCACGATTGAGGTCTACGATAACGGGCGGCCTTTCCGCACGACCAGTTCATCTAGCGTGAGTGCCACCTGTACTTGGTGGGATAGCGGCCTCCTTGTCAAGGAGTCGTCCAAAAACTGCCAGACATGAGTAACGTGGTTCGATTGGAAGGCGAACTCGAAGTTCCGAAATATCGGGGAAGTGTGGGGAATTTTCTGAAGTCTTTGAGGTCGGCGCGGACAGCGGTGACTTGGCTGTTATGGCGGCTTTGGTGCCTTCGCCGTCCGTTGGCGACCGAAGGTTCTCTGCGGATGGAGCCAGAGGAGGTCACTACGAGATCCGCGACCGGTGGAGCAGTGGTCTGGTGGAGCGATGGGCGGAGGCTGACTTCCCAAGGGTTGGCGTGGCCAGCCGCCTACCTTCCTTCAGAGTCTCCGAGGGTTCCACCGGCCGGTGGAAAGTTGTGCCACCGGTAGTGGTGGACGGTCGTACGATCACCGATGATCGAACAACTCGTTGACTGTCTTCGTGTCGATGAGTTGGCCGGCACCGACAAAACGCTGCGCCACCAGGATGCCCGCCTCGTGTGCGGCCTGACCGCCGTGGCTGGCCGACGCATCGGTGACCACCCATGGCGTCAGATCGCGCTCGAACGCGTCCACCGCTGACTTCAGGACACAGCTCTCGGTGGCCACCCCGCAGAACACCAGATCGGTCCAGCCCTCCCGAGCAGTCAGGTTCGCGCCCTGGTTCGTGAAGTACGAGTAGATGGGCTTTTCGAGAACGGCTCGCGCGCGAGCAGCGTGTCGGCGCAGTTCAGGGACGATCTCTGTCTCCGGCACATGCTGCATCTTCGACCAGTGGATCAGCCTTTCGAACGGGCTGTTCGGATAGTTGTAGTAGCGCGTAAAGACGATCGGTCTGCCCGTGGCCTCCCACCGTTCGACCAGCTCCACGACCTTCGGGATGACATGTCGGCTCCGGTCGTTGATGAAGCCGTTCTGCATGTCGATGACGATCAGGGCCGCCCGCTTGCCGCTCATGCCCCGACTCTGCCAGCCGTCGTCTCTGCTTCGCGAAGCGCCGCCTGGGCCTGCGTCAGGCGCTCGGGTAGGCCGCTGGTCGTCACGGCTGCCTGACGCATCATGCAGTGCTGCGCGGTCTCCTGCACTCGTGCGGTGGTGAGTCGCGAGTGGGCAGCTCTCAGGAACCGCCAGCCGAACCCGTGAGGCACCACCGGGTCTCGCCCGTTCTCCACCACTCGCTGGACCTGCCGGCAGTAGGCCCAGAGCATCTGCACGTCGATCTCAAGCGAGACCAGTTCGTCGGCGGTAAGGGCTCGCTCCGGTGAGATTGCGTGGTAGGCGAGTCCGGACCAGGTCGCGAAGCCGACGGATACTCCGACGATTCCGAACGGCACAGCCGTGGGCTCGTCGAATCCCTTGGTCAACAACGTCCGCTCGACGTGCTCGGGCACAGGTTGTGGTCGGGGTGCCGCATGACGGTTCACCAGCACTGACGGGAAACTCAACAAGCGGACGGCGTTGTTCAGTTCCTCGGGGCGGCACCCCATTTCCTGGGGAAGGTACATCGACATCACGTACTCCGCGACCACTTCTCGTCGGTCAAACTGATCCGACAGCAGCCGTTCGAGCTGCCGGGTCGCCCACGGTAGGTCGTCCTCGTAGCTGGCGTACCGCCAGGCGGCGAGTTCCGCCAGCCTTCTGAAGATGAGTTCCTGCTGAAGGTGCAGCACCACCACGCCGCAGGCGAAGACGTGCGCTGTGCACTGCCCGTCTGGATGCGGCACATCGGTCGTCGATACGTGCAGCCACTCGTGCGGGCGGGGCTTCACCCGCGGCAAAGTCGCCAATTCCCGTACCGCAGCCGCCCCGACGTGGGCCGGGATGAACTTGTGGGAGTGGATGCGGTATCCGGAAGTCACCGAAGCAGCAGGGACGGGAGGCTCGTTGCCCGTCGCTTGGCAGAACCTGGCGACCGCCTCATCGCTGGCTCTGACCAGAGCGGTGTCGAGAGCGGCCTGCATCTCCGGTCGAGGTTGCACCGCATCCCGGCCGGCCTCCCACTTCGACACGGTGCGCTCGCTGACGCCGAGGTGTTCGGCGAAGTCGCGGATGCTCATTCGCAGCGCGTGCCGCAGCATCCGGGTTTCCCGCCCGGTCCACTTCTGCACGGTCGTCATCGGCTCGCCTCCGAGTGCGTCGAGACCGGCCGCCAGCAGCTTAGCGGCTCGACTTCAGAGCTGGTACAGCGCAAGTGCAGAGCGTAGTCGTACCCCGTGAGCCGCAAGCTGGCGAGGGTGGACGCATGGCCCGGGGCGGGTGCTGGGCTCCGGTGGGGCGTCACCCGAGCGCGCCCGCCGCCCCCGCCCGCCCCGGTGCCGCTCCGACTCTCGACGGAAGGGCTTCTCATGGCGGCGGTGCTGGACGACTTCCCGGTGTTCACCCCGGTCAGCGACGAGGACGTGGCGCTGGCCGTACGCGCGGTGGCGGTGCATGTGCCGGAGCGGTGGCCGGCGGGTCCACTGTGCCGCAGTGAGCGGGTGCCGCATCCGTGCCGGCTGGCCCGCTGGGGCCGCGGCACGCTACGGGCGGCCGGGCTCACCGAGGAGCGCGTGGACGAGCTGGTCGCCGCCGGCGACCCGGGCGCCTGGCCGTGGGCGTGACCGGGCTCGGGGCGTACCCGATGGAGAGCTGGCCCGGCTCGACGGCGGTGCGCGAGGCGGTGGCCCGGTGGCTGCGGCTGGTGGCGGCGGACGCCGAGCTGGCGCCGTACCTCGTCGGGGTTGATCGGGCCCGGCTCGCCGGACACCTGGCGCTTACTCTCACGGTGGCGCTCGGCGGACCGGCGGGCGACATCGCCCGGCCGGCGGCCGGGGCGTGGCGGGGCCTGGGCCTGACCGAGGCGCAGCACCGCCGCGTGGTCGACTACCTGGCCGGGGTGCTCTGGGCGCTCGACGTGCCGGCAAACTCGGTGAAAGCGGCCCGGCGGGCCTTCTCGGACGAGGCCGGCTCGTGACCGCCGCCCTGGCCGCGTCGTGGTCCGTCACCATGCGGTACGCCCGCGAGGCAGCCGACCACTTCTGGTGTGCGGTCGAGGACCGCTGCCCCGCGACGCTGCCGGAGCGGGAGGCGGCGGTGTTCCTCGCCGCATTCGGACGGCTGGTCAGCGGTGGCGACGACCCGGCCGGGCGGGCGGCGCTGTTGGCAGTGCTCGGCCGCGCCTGTCGCCGCTACCGGCTGCTGCCGCACCTACTCACCGTCGAGGCCGCGCTCGTCGCGACAGTGTCCCGGCAGGTGAGGTGGACACCGGAGCTGGCAGCGGCCTGGGCAGGGGCCGCCCGGCGGGCCACGGCGGCGGTGCGCCGTGCGGTCGAGCAGGCCGGCGACGGCCCGCCCTGGTGGCCGGCACAGGTCGTCGACCACGACCGGGCGGCCGACGGCATCGCCGTGGTGACCGTGCGCCCCTGGCGCCGCCTGACCTTCCGGCCCGGTCAGGCGCTGCCCGTCTGCACCGAGCGCCGGCCCGGCCGGTGGCGTTGGTACTCGCCGGCCAATGCTCCGCGCGCCGACGGCACCGTCGAATTCCACATCCGTGCCGTCGCCGCCGTCTCCCGCACGCTCGTGCACCGGGTACGCCCCGATGATCGGATCTGGCTCGGCCCGCCCCGGTCGACCGGCCTGACCCTCGATCCGGCGTCGAATGCGGACCTGTTGCTCGTCGCCGGGGGCACCGGGCTGGCGCCGCTGCGCGCCCTGGTCGAGCAGGTCGCCGCCGCGCCGGCCGGTCGCCGGGTCACAGTGGTCGTCGGCGCCCGCACCCTCGCCGACCTCTACGACCCGATCAGCCTGGACAAGCTCCAGAGGAGCAACGACTGGCTGACCGTCGTACCCGCGTTCTCGCACGATCCCGTGGCGGAGGCGGGAGAGCAGGGCGACGCGCTCACCGTCGCGCTGGACCACTGGCGGCCCGGTCAGGAGGTCTACCTGTGCGGACCGCCGTTGATGGTGGCCGGGTCGCGGCTGCGGTTGCTCGCCGGCGGGGTGCCGGCCGAGCGGATCCACCTGCCGGACGGGTTCGGCGGCTGATGGGCGTCTACCGCAGCCGCAACGCGCTGGCCGGCCCGCTCACCGCGGACCGGCTCAGCGCCGTCGAGCTGCCCCGCACGCCACTGGGCCGGCGCGGTTACCGGACCGACGACGTCGACGCGCTGCTGCATCGGCTCGTCTACGAGCTGGGGGAGCGGACCCGGCTGCTCGACGACGCGCTGGGTGAGAACGACCGCATCAAGCGGGCGCTGCGCGCCTGGCAGGCCGAGGTGCGGGAGGCTGCCGGCGTCGTCTGGTCTCCCGCGGCCATTCCAGACCCACCGTCTGGTCCCGGCCCCGACGGTCGACGTGCGGGTGAGCGGTGACCCGGACGACACCGGTCGTGCCGCATACTGGCCCGGTGTTCACTCTCGCCCAGGCGCGACACCTGGTGGCCACGCTGCGGCCGCGCGTCGACGAGCTGATCCGGCTGCGGGCCGACCTGGCCGAGCTGCGGGTCGACCTGGCTGATCACGGCGTCAGCGCGCTCGGCGGGTTGGCCGAGGTGAAGGCGCTGGAGGCGCGGTTGCATCTCGTGGTGGACGAGTTCCACCAGCACGAGATCGCGGTCAAGGGCATCGCCCCGGTGCTGCTCGACTTCCCCGGTGAGCGCGACGGCCGGGCGGTGCTGTGGTGCTGGCTGGAGGGGGACACCGACATCCGGTGGTATCACCGGGTCGAGTGCGGGTTCGCTGGCCGCCGCCCCGTCTGAGCGGGCTGTGGTCCGGCCCGAGCCGCCCTGTCCGCGTCTGATCTGCATCGATTCGTCCTCGCTGGCGGAAACCTTCGGTGCGGTGCGCGGAACCGGCAACGATTTGTAGGCGTAAGTCGCTATGCGCGCTGGGACGCAAATCGGTGATCTTCCATGCCCTGTGATCTTATTGATATCTATCTCTCACCACCACTTCACGCCCCCAGGAGTGCGACGTGCGGAGATCCCGTCTTGCCACCCTCGCCCTGACCCTGGCCGCCTCGGTCGGGGTCACTCTGTCTCTGGCCGCCCCCGCCCAGGCGGCCCCGTCCGACCGCTACGTCGCGCTCGGCGACTCGTACGCCTCCGGCGTCGGCGCCGACAGCTACACGTCCGAGAGCGGCAACTGTCTACGCAGTACGAACGCCTACCCGGCGCTCTACAACACCAACATCAAGCCGGCGTCGTACCGTTCGGTCGCCTGCTCCGGCGCCACCACGGCGGACGTCATCAACAGCCAGCTCTCCGCGCTCTCCTCCACCACGACGCTGGTCAGCGTCACGGTGGGCGGCAACGACGTCGGCTTCGCCAACATCATGAGCACCTGCGTGCTCCAGGGGGAGACCCAGTGTGTGGCGGCCGTGCAGTCCGCCATGAACGTGGCCCGCACCTCGATGCCGGGCCGCCTCGCCAACGTCTACAACGGCATCAAGAGCCGCTCGCCCTCGGCCCGCGTCGTGGTGGTCGGCTACCCGGTCTTCTACCAGCTCGGCACCACCTGCGTCGGGCTCAGCGCGACGTCCCGGGCGAAGATCAACGAAGGCATCAACCTGCTCGACGACATCACCCGTACGGCCGCCGTCTCGGCCGGCTTCAAATTCGCGGACGTCCGCTCCATCTTCGTCGGCCACCAACTGTGCAGCGGCGGGACCAAGTGGCTGCACGCCCTGAACGTGCTGAGCCTGAGCAAGTCGTACCACCCGACGGCGGCCGGGCAGTCCGGCGGCTACTACCCGGTCTTCCGGTCCGCCGCCGGCTGACCCGGTCCGCGGCAGCGGCACGCCTCCCCGCGGGGGCGTGCCGCTTCGCCGTGCCCGGCGGCGGTGTGCCCGTCAGGCCGGCAGGACCATCTCGATCGCCGCGCGCAGCTCGGGGTCCTCGGGCGTGACCTGCGGGCCGAACCGGGCGGCCACCGTGCCGTCCGGCGCGACGAGGAACTTCTCGAAGTTCCAGCGCACGTCGCCGGTGTGCCCCTCGGCGTCCGGCATGGACACCAACTCCGCGTAGAGCGGGTGCCGGTCCGGCCCGTTGACGTCGACCTTCTCCGTCAGCGGAAACGTCACGCCGTAGTTGACCTGGCAGAACTCCTCGATCTCGGCGGCGCTGCCCGGCTCCTGGCCGGCGAACTGGTTGCACGGCACGCCGAGCACGGTCAGCCCGCGTCCGGCGTACGTGTCGGCGAGTTCCTGAAGGCCCGCGTACTGCGGGGTGAGGCCGCAGCGGGAGGCCACGTTGACCACGAGCAGGGCGCGGCCGCGGTAGCCGCCGAGGTCGGCCGGGCCGCCGGTGAGGGCGTCGATCTGGACGTCGAAAACGGTCATGGAACGAGGCTACGGGCCCTGGCGCCCAGCGTCCCGCGCCACCCGTGAAATCGATGCATCGACATCTTGACTAAGTGGTGACGGCGTGAGTAGCGTCTCAGCAATCAATTTGGAAAGTTTCCTAACTATTGGAGGGACGCCGTATGAAGAGATCGCTCCGCCGGGCCCTGTGGGCCACCGGCGCCGTGGTCGCGCTCGCGGTCGCCGCGGTGCCCATGACCACCGCGTCGGCCGCCGGCAGCGTCACCGCCACGTTCGCCAAGGTGCAGGACTGGGGGGCCGGCCACGAGGGACGGGTGACAGTCACCAACGGCACCAGCTCCACCGTCAACGGCTGGCGCATCGAGTTCACGCTGCCCTCCGGCACCTCGATCAGCAGCTCCTGGGACGCCGACATCACCCGCAGCGGTGACCGCTACGTCGCGGTCAACAAGAGCTGGGCGTCGACGCTCGCCCCCGGCGCCAGCTTCAGCTGGGGCTACAACGGCACCGGCGCGTACAAGGCGCCGGTGAGCTGCACGATCAACGGCGGCTCCTGCACCGGCGGCGGCACGCCGACGACCACCGCGCCCACCACGGCGCCGCCCACCACCGCGCCGCCGACGACCGCGCCGCCGACGACCGCCCCGCCGACCACACAGCCGCCCACCACGCCGCCGCACGGCGGCAAGAAGGTCGTCGGCTACTTCGCCGAGTGGGGCGTCTACGCCCGCAACTACCACGTCAGGAACATCCACACGAGCGGCTCGGCCGCCAAGCTGACCCACATCCTGTACGCCTTCGGCAACACCACCGGCGGCCGCTGCAGCATCGGGGACAGCTACGCCGACTACGAGAAGGCGTACACCGCGGCGGACAGCGTCGACGGCGTCGCCGACACCTGGGACCAGCCGCTGCGCGGCAGCTTCAACCAGCTGCGCAAGCTGAAGAAGATGTACCCGAACCTGAAGGTGCTCTGGTCCTTCGGCGGCTGGACCTGGTCCGGCGGCTTCACCCAGGCCGCGCAGAACCCGGCCGCGTTCGCCGACTCCTGCTACTCGCTGGTCAAGGATCCGCGCTGGGCGGACGTCTTCGACGGCATCGACGTCGACTGGGAGTACCCGAACGCCTGCGGCCTCCAGTGCGACAGCAGCGGCCCGAACGCGTTCAAGAACGTGGTCTCGGCGCTGCGGAGCAAGTTCGGCTCCAGCTTCCTGGTCACCGCGGCGATCACCGCCGACGGCAGCAACGGCGGCAAGATCGACGCCACCGACTACGCCGGCGCCGCGAACAACCTCAACTGGCTGATGCCGATGACGTACGACTACTTCGGCGCCTTCAACGCGCAGGGGCCGACCGCGCCGCACTCGCCGCTCTACTCCTACGCCGGCATCCCGCAGCAGGGCTTCTGGTCGGACGCGGCGATCCAGAAGCTCAAGTCCAAGGGCGTACCGTCCAGCAAGCTGCTGCTCGGCGTCGGGTTCTACGGACGCGGCTGGACCGGTGTGACCCAGGCCGCACCCGGCGGAAGCGCCACCGGCGCGGCGCCGGGCACCTACGAGGCCGGCATCGAGGACTACAAGGTGCTCAAGAACAGCTGCCCGGCCACCGGCACCGTCGGCGGCACGGCGTACGCCAAGTGCGGCAGCAACTGGTGGAGCTACGACACCCCGTCGACCATCGGCGGGAAGATGAGCTACGCCAACAGCCAGGGCCTCGGTGGCGCGTTCTTCTGGGAGCTCTCCGGTGACACCAGCAACGGTGAGCTGATCGGCGCCATCAAGGGCGGTCTCGGCTGAGCCGAGTGCCGACGCACCACCCACCCGGCGGGGAGGGGCCGCACCGGCCCCTCCCCACCCGCGTGCCGTCCTGGCCGAGCGCGCCGATCCGGGTCAGGATGGGGAGTCACCCGGCCACGCGGGCCGGGTGTGGCACACTCGCCGCTCGACGAGTCCACGCGACGGGAGGACAGATGGGTCGCAGCCACCGGGACCGGTTCGCCGGGCTCGCCGTCCTCGCACTCCTGCCCGCGGCGCTGGCCGCCTGCGGCTCGGGCGGCCAGGACGGCGGAGACACCCCGCCCAGCGGGAAGGCGCCGGCCGAGGAGGCGGCGGCCAAGAGCCGCGAACGTGTGCAGGCGTACCTGGACGCGCTCACCGCCCGCGACGCCGCCGCCGGCCGCAGCCAGCTCTGCGCGCCCATGCACGCCGCCTTCGACTCCGCCGCCACCGGCCCGAACGGCGACTTCGCCGACCACTTCACGGTGCCCGAGGCGACGATCACCGAGGTCCGCTCCGGCCCGAACGGCCAGGAGGTCAGCGCCTCGATCACTGTTGCCGCCGGCTCGCGCAAGGCCGCCCGGTCGTTGCTGTTCACCGTCACCCGTAACGGGGCGGACTGGTGCATCTCCGGCGAGGTGCCGGGCGACGCGCCGGTCGACCCGGACGTCAGCCCCTCCGGGCCGCCACCGGGGAAGCCGGCCCCGCCGGTGCCCTCCCAGTGACCGGAACCATCCCCCTCGGCGGCGAGTGATCGCGACGGTCGCCGTACGCTTTCCTTCATGCGCCATGAGTGGCATCAGCTGAGTCACCCCGCCGTGGGCAGCCCTGGTCTGCAGACCAGCCGCCCGACCGCCGACTCCGCCGAGGACGCGGCCCTCGGCCTCGACCGATGGCGGGAGCTGCCGCGCGCGCAGACCCCGCCGTGGGACGACCCGGCCCAGGTCGCCGAGGTCTGCCGGGTGCTGGACACGGTGCCGTCGGTGGTCGCGCCCTACGAGGTCGACCAGTTGCGGCAGCGGCTCGCGCTGGTCTGCGAGGGCAAGGCGTTCCTGCTCCAGGGCGGTGACTGCGCGGAGACCTTCGCCGACAACACCGAGAGCCACCTGCTCGCCAACGCCCGCACGCTGCTCCAGATGGCCATCGTGCTCACGTACGGCGCGTCGCTGCCTGTGGTCAAGGTCGCCCGGGTCGCCGGCCAGTACACCAAGCCCCGGTCCTTGCCGACCGACGCCCGGGGGCTGCCCGCCTACCGCGGCGACATGATCAATTCCCTGGAGGCCACGCCGGAGGCGCGGGTCGCCGACCCGCAGCGCATGATCCGGGCGTACGCGAACTCGGCCGCCGCGATGAACATGCTCCGCGCGTACCTGGCCGGCGGGCTGGCCGACCTGCACGCCGTGCACGACTGGAACAAGGACTTCGTCCGGCGGTCCCCGGCCGGCGAGCGCTACGACGCGATCGCCCGCGAGATCGACCGGGCGCTGGCCTTCATCCGGGCCTGCGGGATGACCGACGACGAGGCGCTGCGCACCGTCACGCTGCACTGCTCGCACGAGGCGCTGGCGCTGGAGTACGACCGGGCGCTGACCCGGATCTCCAACGGCAAGGCGTACGGCCTGTCCGGGCACTTCCTCTGGATCGGTGAGCGGACCCGGCAGATCGACGGCGCGCACATCGACTTCATCTCCCGCATCGCCAACCCGATCGGCGTCAAGCTCGGCCCGACGACCACCCCGGACGAGGCGATCGAGCTCTGCGAGAAGCTCAACCCGGACAACATCCCCGGCCGGCTCACGCTGATCAGCCGGATGGGCAACCACCGGGTACGCGACGCGCTGCCCCCGATCGTCGCCAAGGTCACCGCGGCGGGCGCCAAGGTCGTCTGGCAGTGCGACCCGATGCACGGCAACACGCACGAGTCCTCGAACGGCTACAAGACCCGGCACTTCGACCGGATCGTGGACGAGGTGCTCGGCTACTTCGAGGTGCACCGCGGCCTGGACACCCACCCGGGCGGCCTGCACGTCGAGCTGACCGGCGAGGACGTCACCGAGTGTCTCGGCGGCGCCCAGGGCATCGAGGACCTCGACCTGCCCGACCGGTACGAGACCGCCTGCGACCCCCGGCTCAACACGCAGCAGTCGCTGGAGTTGGCGTTCCTGGTGGCGGAGATGCTCCGTGGCTGACGCGAGGAATCTGATCGATCTGCGGACGGACACCGTGACCCGGCCGACGCCGGGGATGCGGGAGGCGATGGCCGCCGCCGAGGTGGGCGACGACGTCTACGGCGAGGACCCGACGGTCACCGCGCTGGAGACCGAGGTGGCCGCGCTGTTCGGCCACGAGGCGGCACTGTTCGCCCCGAGCGGCTCGATGGCCAACCAGATCGCGCTCCAGCTGCACGTACCGCCCGGCGACGAGCTGCTGTGTGACGCCGACGCGCACGTGGTCACGTACGAGGTGGGCGCCGCCGCCGCGTACGGTGGGATCTCCTCGCGGACCTGGCAGGCGGTGGGCGCGGAGCTGGACCCCGACGTGGTGGCCGGGATGATCCGGCCGGACGGCTACTTCGCGGTGCCCACGCGGGCGATCGCCGTGGAGCAGACCCACAACCGGGGCGGCGGCGGAGTGATCCCGCTGCCGACGCTGCGGCGGATGCGTGAGGTCGCCGACGAGCACGGGGTGGCCCTGCACTGCGACGGCGCGCGGATCTGGCACGCGCATGTGGCCGACGGGGTGCCGCTGGCCGAGTACGGCGTGCTGTTCGACACGCTCTCGGTCTGCCTCTCCAAGGGCCTCGGCGCGCCGGTCGGCTCGCTGATCGTGGGTAGCGCGGAGAAGATCGCCCGGGCGCGGTTCCTGCGCAAGCGGATGGGCGGCGGCATGCGGCAGGTCGGCATCCTGGCCGCCGCCGGCCGGTACGCGCTGGCGCACCACGTCGAGCGGCTCGCCGACGACCACGTGAAGGCGGCCCGGCTGGCCGAGGCGGTCGCCCCGCACGGGGTGCTCGCGGCGGCGGTGCGTACGAACATCGTGCCGCTGGATCTGACCAAGCACCCGCTCGACGCGCACGCGCTGGCGGCGGCCGCGCGGGCGGAAGGGCTGCTGATCTCGGTGCTCGGCCCGCGTACCGCCCGGCTGGTCACCCACCTGGACGTCACCGACGCGCAGATCGACCGCGCCGCCACCATCCTGAACACCGCCCTGCGCGCCTGACCCGCCCCGCCCCGCCGACAGAGGCGGGGGAGGGGCCGAGGGACAGTCAGGGGTGGAGGCGCTTCAGGGTGGCTATGTCGGCGGCGTGGCCGACGTGCTTCTCCGTGGGGGTCTCCACCAGCACGGGCACCCCGGCGGTCGCCGGATGCCGCATCAGCTCGGCGAACGCCGGCTCCCCGATGGTGCCCTTGCCGATGTTCTCGTGCCGGTCCCGGGTGGAACCGCACAGGTCCTTCGAGTCGTTCGCGTGCACCAGCCGCAGCCGGTCCGCGCCCACTGTCGCGACCAGCGTGTCGAGCGTGGCGGTCATGCCGCCCTCGGCGGCCAGGTCGTGACCGGCGGCCCAGGCGTGACAGGTGTCGAAGCAGACCCCGAGCATCGGGTGCCTGTCGACCGCGTCCAGGTAGGGGCCGAGGTGCTCGACCCGGGACGCCAGTGACCGGCCGCCCCCGGCGCTCGGCTCGACCAGCAGCATCGGCCCGCCGGTGGCCGCGACCTCGTCGAGCAGCGGGAGCAGCGCCTCCCGGACCTGCCGCAGGGCCGCCTCGGCGTGACCGGCGTCGACGGCGCTGCCGGCGTGGAACACCACGCCCTCGGCACCGATCGCCCGGCCCCGCCGCAGCGCGTGCGCCAGCGTCTCGGCCGACCGGGTCACAGTCGCCGGGGTGGGGGAGCCGAGGTTCACCAGCAGCGACGCGTGGATGAACACAGGCAGGCCGCGCTCGCCGCACCCGTCGCGGAACGACGCGTCCTGCGCCGGGTCACCGGCCGGCAGCGCCCAGCCCCGCGAGTTCGAGACGTAGACCTGCACCACCTCGGACCCGGCCGCGTCCGCGTACGGCAGAGCCGCCCGGGCCAGGCCGCCGGAGGTGGGGGTGTGCGATCCCACCCGGCGGCGGCCGTCACATCCGCTCACAGGCACGTCACCGTGATCGTCGTACCCGGCGGCACCGGCGTGTTCTCCGCCGGGTTCTGGATCCGGACGATGCCGTTCGGGTTGAGCTGGACGTTGACCGGGAAGCCCTGGCTCTCCAGCGTCTGCTTGGCCTGCTGGCACGGCATGTCGATCACCCGGGGCACGGCCACCTGCGGCGGGCCCTTGCTGATCTCCAGCTTGACCTGGGCGCCCTTCTCCACGCCGGTGCCGTCGGCCGGGCTCTGGCCGAGGATCTCGTCCTTCGGCTTGTCGGAGTCCTTGACGTTCTCCACCGGCTTCAGCCCGAGCTGCGCGAGGATGGTGCGCGCCTCGGTGAGGCTCTTGCCGACCAGGTTGGGCACCGTCACCGGCGCGCGACCCTTGCTGAGGATCACCGTCACCTTCGCCCCGGGCTTGACCTCTGTGCCCACCTTCGGGTCGGTGGCCAGCACCACACCCGCCGGCAGGGCGTCGTCGTACCGGGAGGAGCCCTTGGCCACGACCAGGTTGACGCCCTCCAGTTCGGCCTGGGCCAGCGCGTAGTCCTTGCCGACCACGTCCGGCACCGGCAGCCGCTCCGGACCGAGCGACAGGGTCAGCGTGATCGTGCCGCCCTTGACGATCCGCGCGGCCGAGCCGGGATCCTGCCCGAGCACCGTGTCCTTGGGGACGTTCTCGTCGTAGCGCGGTGCGGCGTACCGCAGCGTGAAGCCGCCGCGCTCGGCCCGCGCCTCCGCGTCGGCCTTGGTCAGGCTCACCAGCTGCGGCGCGACCGTGTAGCGGCCCACGCCGAACCACCAGCCACCCCCGGCGGCGACCAGGCCGAGCACCACGACCACCGCGGCGACGGCCAGCCGCCCGTGCGGCGAGCCCATGATCCGGGTACGCAGGGCGGCGAACCCGGTCCCCGGAACGTCCTCCTCGACGGCGCGGCGCCGGTGCGGGCGCTGCGCGGCGCCGCTCTCGGGCAGCCGGGCCCACGCCGGGCGCTCGACCGGCTGGAGCGCGGCCACCATCTGGGTCGGCTGGCTCAGCACCGCCGTGTCGTCGCTGAGCTGCGGCAGCACGGTGGTGTGCGCGTGCGGGTCGCCCAGCTGGTCGCGGACCGCCTGCACCTCGCTCAGCAGCGCCGCGGCGTCGGCCGGCCGGCCGGCCGGATCCCGCCGGGTGGCCCGGGCGACGAGCGCGTCGAGGGCCGGCGGCAGCGTCGGCACCAGCGTCGACGGCGCCGGTACGTCCCGGTCGACGTGCTGCCAGGCGACCTCCACCGGACGGTCGCCGTCGTAGGGCACCCGGCCGGTGAGCATCTCGAACAGCACGATGCCGGCCGAGTAGACGTCGGTGCGCGGGTCCGCGTGGCCCTGGGTGACCAGCTCCGGCGCCACGTACGCCACGGTCGCCATGAGCTGGTTGCCGTTCTCGTCCTCGGCGCTGGCCTCGACGGCCCGGGCCAGCCCGAAGTCGGCCACCTTGACCACGCTGTCGACCAGGTTGCGGCTGCCGCCGGTGGGCACCTCGGCGACCAGCACGTTCTCCGGCTTGACGTCGCGGTGCACCAGGCCGGCCCGGTGCGCGGCGGCGAGCGCGGCGAGCATCTGCTCGGTGATCGCCAGTGCCTCGTCCGGGTTCAGCCGGCGGCGCTCGGCGAGCACGTCGCGCAGCGTGCGGCCGCGGACGTACTCCATCACCAGGTAGGGCAGGCCCGCGTGGATGCCCTGGTCGTAGACCGCCACCACGTTCGGGTGGGTGAGCCGGGCGATCGTCTTCGCCTCGTCGGTGAAGCGTTCGACGAAGCCGGCCATCCGGGCCCGGGCCTGCGGCGCCTGGGTCGGGTGAATGATCTTGACCGCCACGGTGCGCTCCAGGCGCTCGTCGGTGGCGGTGTACACGGTCGCCATGCCGCCTCGGGCGACGCGCCCGCGAATGCGGTAGCGCCCCTCGATCAGCGAGCCCAGCAACGTGTCGGCGACCTGTGTGTCCATCGGCAGGCAGTCTATGTGTCGGAAGGGTGAAGGTAGAACAGGATGCTACCGCCGGGTTGCGACACGGGGGGACCGCCACGGTGCGGGGTGCCGCGCGCCGCGCCCGGCGGGCACGTGGCAGGGTGGTCGGGTGACCGATTCCGTACCCGCCGAGACCGGCCCCGACCTGGCCGGACCGGCCGACCCGGCCGGCTGGCTGACGCTGCCCGACGTGGCCGAGCGCCTGGACCTGTCGATCAGCAAGGTGCACCAGATGATCCGCGACCGCGAACTGATCGCGGTACGCCGCGACGGCGTGCGCCGGATCCCGGCCGACCTGGTGGCCAACCGCACCGTGCTCAAGCATCTGCCCGGCGTGCTCAACCTGCTCGCCGACGCCGGGTACGACGACGAGGAGGCGCTGCGCTGGCTCTACCGGGAGGACCCCAGTCTTCCCGGCACCCCGGCCGTAGCCCTCGGCGGCGACCTGGCCCGCGAGGTCAAACGCCGAGCCCAGGCCGTCGCCTTCTAACCCTCCCACCCACCCGCCCGTCCTCGTCGATCATGAAGTTGGCGGCACAATCGGAGATCGACTTCGCCGCCAACTTCATGATCGACGCCACCTGACAAGGGTCAGGCGGGGCGGCGGGTGGCGGCGATGGCCAGGTCGACCAGGGCCTGGCGGGCCTCGGTGTCCAGGTCGACAGCGGTCAGCGCGGCCAGGGCGCTCTCGGTCAGCGCGGTGATGTGCCGTTCGGCCCGATCCAGCGCGCCGCTCGTCGTGATCAGCTCGCGCAGCCGGTCCACCCCGGCCGCGTCCAGGTCCGGTACGCCGAGCCCGGCCAGCAGCGCCTCCCGGCCGGCCTGGTCGAGCGTCTCCAGAGCCGCCGCCACCAGGTACGTCCGCTTGCCCTCGCGCAGGTCGTCGCCGGCCGGCTTGCCGGTGCGCTCCGGGTCGCCGAACACACCGAGCACGTCGTCGCGGAGCTGGAACGCCTCACCCAGCGGCAGGCCGTACGCCGAGTAGGCGGCGTGCACCTCGGGCGGCGCGCCGGCCAGCGCGGCGCCCAGCAGCAGCGGACGCTCGACCGTGTACTTCGCCGACTTGTACCGGGCCACCTTCGCGGCCCGGTCCAGCGAGGTGTCCCCGGTGGCCTGGGTCAGCACGTCCAGGTACTGCCCGACGGTCACCTCGGTGCGCATCTCGTCGAAGACCGGCCGGGCCCGGGCCACGGTGGCCGGCGGCAGGCCGGAGGAGTGCAGCAGCTCGTCGGACCAGACCAGGCACAGGTCGCCCAGCAGGATCGCCGCGGCGTCGCCGAAGGAGTCCGCGTCGCCGCCCCAGCCGGCCGTACGGTGCCGGGTGGCGAACCGCCTGTGCATCGCCGGCTCGCCCCGCCGGGTGTCCGACCGGTCCATCAAGTCGTCGTGGATCAGCGCGCTGGCCTGCACGAACTCCAGCGCCGCCAGGGTGGCGACGACCTGGTCGGAGTCGACCCCGCCGGCGCCCCGGTAACCCCAGTAGCCGAACGCCGGGCGCAGCCGCTTGCCGCCGCCCAGCACGAACGCCTCGATCGCCTCGGCGACGGGCAGCAGGCCGTCGTCGACGGCGGTCAGCCAGCCACGCTGGCCGGCGAGGAACTCGGTGAGCGCCTTGTCGATCCGCTGGCGCAGGCCGGCACGGTCGACGGGGGATACGGGAGCAGCGTGGGTCACGCCACGACGCTAGCGGTTCACACCCGTTCCCGCCGCGCCCGGCGTCCCGGCGTGCCTCGTGGCTCACCTGCCCGGACGGTCGCGCAGGTGGCGCGGCACGCCGGACGGCAGGTACGGGCGGGCCGCGGTGACCAGTCGCGCGTACCCCCGGCTGGCCGGCGCGGGCGGCGCGTCTGCCAGGCCGCGACGGAACGCGGTGAGCTGGCCGACGGCCCGGGCGGACCCGGACCGGACCGCGTCGAGCAGCGCCTCGCCGGCCACCGCGCACGCCTCGGGCACGGCGCCCAGGCCCAGGTGGCCGCGGGCCAGCCAGCCGCCGTAGACGGCCGACCGGCGCGGGCGGCACGGCGCGCCCACCACCGGCGTCAGCAGCGGCACGGCGGCGGCCGGACGGCCCAGCGCGACGAGCGTGCGCCCGGTCATCGCCGCCAGTTCGGCCGCGTCGAGCCAGTAGAGCCAGGGCGGCTCCCGGCCGGGCTCCGGCGTGCCCGCCCGGTCCGCCCCGGCCAGCGCCTGCCCGGCGGCGCGGGCACGCCCGGCGAGCGCGGCGGCGAGCGCCACCCGGTGCAGCAGCAGCGCCCGCAGACCGGGCGTGGCGGTGGCGCGGGCGGCGGCGTACCCGATCCGGGCCAGGACCAGCGCGCCGGCCAGGTCG
>NZ_JALJRJ010000068.1:0-324 GCF_024519755.1 Micromonospora sp. Mcm103 | reverse complement strand
GGGCGCTGGCAGTACTTCTGGAACAGGTAGCAAATCGGGAAGGTGCCCGCCAGCATGATGCCGATATAGCCCGCAATCTCAATCGCCCGGTAAAGTTCTTTTTCGTCGGCGAAAAGAGGATCGAACACCCAACCGCCAAAGACTTTGCTAAAGACCCCGGTGAAGTGCTGAATAATACAGGCGGCCAGCACCATTTTGATAAAGGCATCCATAATCTTGCCAAAGAACAGAAAGCATTTGACCATCCATAGGGTTCGGTATTTCAGCCCTAACGCCAGCAGGATGCAAAAAACGAACAGGGGAGAAAGCAGTTGCAAGGCATTG
>NZ_JALJRJ010000067.1:0-399 GCF_024519755.1 Micromonospora sp. Mcm103 | reverse complement strand
GCGCCGGCGAAGCCGCCACCCTCAACAACATCGGCAGCGTGTACGACGCGCTCGGGAACCGGCAGCAGGCCCTGACCTACTTCCAGCAAGCCCTGCCCATCCAACGCGACGTCGGCAACCGCGCCGGCGAAGCCACCACCCTCAACAACATCGGCAACGTGTACAGCGGGCTCGGAGACCGGCAGCAGGCCCTGACCTACTTCCAGCAAGCACTGCCCATCCAACGCGACGTCGGCAACCGCGCCGGCGAAGCCGCCACCCTCAACAACATCGGCAGCGTGTACGACGCGCTCGGAGACCGGCAGCAGGCCCTGACCTACCTCCAGCAAGCACTGCCCATCCACCGCGACGTCGGCAACCGCGCCGGCGAAGCCGCCACCCTCAACAACATCGGCAGCG
>NZ_JALJRJ010000066.1:0-492 GCF_024519755.1 Micromonospora sp. Mcm103 | reverse complement strand
CTGCCGTCGGGGTGTGCGTTTCATCCGCGGTGCCGGTGGGCCGACGTGAACGGCGACCGGTCCCGCACCGAGGTGCCCGAGCTGGTCTCGGCGGGTACGGCCGGGCATCTGGTGGCGTGTCACCTGCCGGTCGCCGCGCGGGAGCGGATCTACCGCGACGAGGTAGCCCAGGTGGGGGTGGCCCGATGAATGCTGACCAGGACGGGACGGGCGTTGTCGACGGCCGGCGGGGTGCGGCCGTCGGTGCGGCGGCGGACAGCGGGCCGCTGCTGTCGGTGCGCGGCCTGACCAAGCACTTCCCGGTCCGGCAGGGCCTGCGCAGCACGGGTGCGGTGCGGGCGGTGGACGGGTTGGACTTCGACGTGCGCCCGGGCGAAACGTTGGGGCTGGTGGGGGAGTCGGGGTGTGGGAAGACCACGACCGGGCGGATGCTCGTGCGGCTACTCGAACCCACCGCCGGCAGCATCGCGTTCGCGGGGCGGGACATCACCC
>NZ_JALJRJ010000065.1:0-531 GCF_024519755.1 Micromonospora sp. Mcm103 | reverse complement strand
CGCGGCATCCACCACGTACGCGGTGACATTCGGCAACGGGCGGCCGATCGGCACCATTCCCGCCCCCACCGGTCCGACGACCGGGTGGACGGAGGTCCCGACGGTCGCCTCGGTCGGGCCGTACTCGTTGACGAGCTGAACCGGACGGCCCCGGAAGAGTGCCGCGAGAGGTCCAGCGAACGCCTCGCCCGCGACCAGCAGCAGAGGCGCCAGTCCCGCCGTCCGGTCGACTCCGATCTGGCGCACCAGCAGTTCCAGATGCCCGGGTGTGAGCTTGACGAAGCTGAAAGGGCCCGCTGCCGCGAGCGATTCCCCCAGCTCGGAGACGTCGGCGGTGGCTGGCCACAACCACGTTCGCTGGCCACACATCAGCGGCGCCCACAGGCTCGGCACGACCAGGTCGAACGCGACGGAGGAGAACAGGGGTGCCCCGCCCCGCCCACGGCCCGCCAACTCCGCCACCGCCCAGTGGAGGTGGTTGGCGAGGCTGCGGTGGGTCACCCCGACGCCCTTCGGCCGACCCGTCGAACC
>NZ_JALJRJ010000064.1:0-564 GCF_024519755.1 Micromonospora sp. Mcm103 | reverse complement strand
GGTCAGGGCGTCGATGATGCCGTGGGTGCGGGCGGCGGTCAGATCATGCGTCGAGCCGGGCGGCGCGGCCGAGGCCCAGACGAGACGCCCGGCCGCGTCGCGATGACCTGCACGTTCACGCCGTGACGCTTGTGCTTTCCGGAGTAGTACGGCTTCTGGTTGGCGACCCGGTCGATCGGGATCAGGGTCCCGTCGAGGATTGCGTAGGCGAGCAGACGGATCCTGGTCATGGCCGTGGCCAGGTCGTCGGCGGTCGCGGCGAGCAGGTCGATGGCCTCGCGGACATAACGCCAGGCCGTCGTGACGCCGATCTCGAATCCGGCGGCCAGGCGGGGCAGGGTGTCGCCGTTGCGCAGGTGGGCCAGGGCGAGCAGAGCTTGCTGGCCGGGGTCGAGGCGTCGCCACCGGGACCGTCGCTGCTGGCGGCGGGTTCGGATGAGGGCGGCGAGGTGGTTCAGGCTGCGGGTGGACAACGGAATCGTGGCAGGGTAAGACAGCACAGCGAGGCTCCCGGTTGGGGCATCTGATCTTGGTCGATTGCTGTCTTACCGGGAGCCTCGTCCT
>NZ_JALJRJ010000063.1:0-643 GCF_024519755.1 Micromonospora sp. Mcm103 | reverse complement strand
AGCCATACGCGGGTGTTGGGTCGGGGGCGGGCGGAGCGGTTGGCGGCGATGTATCGCGGTGTGTTGGAGGCGATGGCGGCTGATCCGGATGGTGATGCGTCGGGGGTGTTTCTGTCGCCGGAGGACGGTGTGGTGGTTGGGGGGTTGAACCGGGGGGTTGGGGAGTTGGTGGGTGTGTCGGTGGGGGAGGCGTTTGGGGCTCAGGTGGCGGCGCGGCCTGATGCGGTGGCGGTGGTGGCGGGGGCGGCGGTGGTGTCGTATGCGGAGTTGGACCGGTATGCCGATCGGGTGGCGTGTCGGTTGCGGTCGCTCGGGGTGGGGCCGGAGTCGGTGGTGGGGGTGCATCTGGAGCGGGGTGTGGGGTTGGTGGCGGGCTTGTTGGGGGTGTGGAAGGCCGGGGGTGCGTATCTGCCGATCGACAAGTCCATGCCGTCGGAGCGGGTGGGGTATCTGGTGGCTGACGCGGGTGTGGGTGTCGTGGTGGACGAGGCGTTTCTGGAGGGTCTGCCCAGTGGTGGGGGTGAGCGGGGTCGGTGGGGTTGGTCTGCTCCGGATCCGGATCAGTTGGCGTATGTGGTCTACACCTCCGGTTCGACGGGTCGGCCGAAGGGCGTCGGGGTGACCCACCGCAGCCTCGCCAACC
>NZ_JALJRJ010000062.1:0-646 GCF_024519755.1 Micromonospora sp. Mcm103 | reverse complement strand
GCCGATCGGCCGGGCGGTGGGGGACCGGGCGTTGTACGTGCTGGACGGTTCGCTGGCCGAGGTGCCGGTGGGTGCGGTGGGTGAGCTGTTCGTCGGCGGTACGCAGTTGGCGCGGGGTTATCTGGGCCGGCCGGGTGCGACGGCGGAGCGGTTCGTGCCGGACCCGTTCGGTGGTGAGCCGGGTGGCCGGTTGTACCGGACCGGGGATCTGGTGCGGTGGCGTGCGGACGGGCAGTTGGAGTTCCGGGGTCGGGCCGACGGTCAGGTGAAGGTGCGTGGGTTCCGGGTCGAGGTGGGTGAGGTCGAGGCCCGCCTGCGGGAACACCCGGGCGTACGCGACGCCGTCGTCGTCGCCTGGCAGGACCGGCTCGTCGCCTACCTGGCCGCGGACGGCGTGACCGCCGACGAGGTACGGCGGTGGCTGGGCGAGCGGCTGCCCGAGTTCATGGTGCCGGCGGTGGTGATCGTCCTCGACGAGCTGCCGCGCACGGTCGGCGGCAAGGTCGACCGGGACCGGCTGCCGGACCCGGAGGGCCACCGTCCGGAGGTGAGCGTGGGCTTCGAGGGCCCGCGTAACCCGACCGAGGAGGCGATCGCGGACGTCTGGCGGCAGGTGCTGCGCGTCGACCGGATCGGCATCCACGAC
>NZ_JALJRJ010000061.1:0-658 GCF_024519755.1 Micromonospora sp. Mcm103 | reverse complement strand
CCGGTCACCGGCACCCGCACGCCGTCCGGGGCGCCGTCGCCCGGCCGCGTACCCGCCGACGCGGGCCGGCCCTCCGCGGACGGCGACACCCGCGTACCGCCGGCGCCCCGCGGCCGGCACGGCGCCGGACCTGAGGGCCCGCACCCGGCCGAATCGGCGACCCCGCCGCCCGCCGGACGACGGGCCCGCCCCGACGACACCGCCGGCATCCAGCCGGTCTCCGGTGCCGCCCGCCGAGCCCGCACCGAGGACACCGGCGCCGTCCAGCAGGTCCCCGGTGGAGCGCGCCGGGCGCGACCCGACGACATGCCACCCGGTACCCAGCCGGTGTCGGGTGCGGGCCGCCGGGCGCGTGCCGACGGCGTTCCGCCCGGCACCCGGCCCGTCTCCGGTGCCGGCCGCCGCGCCGCGCCGGAAGGCGTCGCGCCCGGCGCGCCGGCCGGGCGAGCCGTTCCGGACGCCGCCCCGGTCTCCGGTGGCGGGCGCCGTGCCCGGCACGACGAGCCCACCGGCGGTCACCACCTGGCCGCTCCCGGCGCCGAACCCGCAGCCACGCCCGGCCGGCGGGCCACCCCGGATCGCTCCCCGGTCGTGCCGCGCAGCGGCAACGCACCGGACGTGCCGGGCGCGCCCGTGTCCGGCAGCCCGGCGACCGGCC
>NZ_JALJRJ010000060.1:0-770 GCF_024519755.1 Micromonospora sp. Mcm103 | reverse complement strand
GAGAACGAGATGAAGCCGGAAGCGCTCCAGCCCAACCGGGGCCAGTTCAACTTCTCCTCCGGTGACCAGATCTACAACTGGGCGACCCAGCGGGGCTTGAAGGTCCGTGGCCACACGCTGGCGTGGCACGCGCAGCAGCCGGGTTGGATGCAGAGCCTGAACGGCAGCAACCTGCGTCAGGCGATGATCGATCACATCAACGGTGTGATGGCCCACTACCGGGGCAAGCTTGCGGCGTGGGACGTGGTGAACGAGGCGTTCAACGAGGACGGCAGCCGCCGCAGCTCGAACCTGCAGGGCACCGGTAACGACTGGATCGAGGTGGCGTTCCGGACCGCGCGGGCGGCCGACCCGTCGACGAAGCTCTGCTACAACGACTACAACATCGAGAACTGGTCGTACGGCAAGACGCAGGGTGTGTACAACATGATCCGGGACTTCAAGTCCCGGGGTGTGCCGATCGACTGCGTGGGTCTGCAGACCCACTTCACCGGCGGTAGCTCGTTGCCGGGCAACTTCCAGACCACGCTGCAGAACTTCGCGGCGCTGGGTGTGGACGTGGCGTTGACCGAGGTCGACGTGACCAACTCCTCGACCAGCCAGTACGCCGGGCTGACTCAGGCGTGCATCAACGTGCCGCGCTGTATCGGCATCACGGTGTGGGGCGTGCGGGACAGCGACTCGTGGCGCTCGAACGAGAGCCCGCTGCTGTTCGACGGCGGAGGCAACAAGAAGGCCGCGTACAACTCGGTCCTCAACGTCCTCAACGC